>JAJYYS010000036.1 GCA_021800745.1 bacterium | reverse complement strand
GGCTCATCGAGCAAAATGAACTTAGGGGAAAGTATGAGCGATCTGGCAACCTCGACTCTTCTTCTTTCTCCTCCGGATAAACTCATAACGGGAGATTTTCTGACCTTTTCAAGTCCGAACTTTTCCACTAATTCATCTAGTCTCAGGTTTTTTTCTTGAACGGGTATCTTTAACAATTCAAAAATAGCCGTAAGATTCTGTTCGGTAGTAAGTTTTCTAAAGACCGAAGTTTCCTGAGGAAGATAACCTATACCGAGTCTGGCTCTTTTATACATGGGTAGTCCCGTAATTTCGGCATCGTCTAAAAATATAGAGCCTTCGTCCGGCCTTAACATACCGGAAATCATATTAAACGTCGTGGTCTTACCCGCGCCGTTAGGCCCTAAAAGTCCGGTTATTTCACCGGGCTTGATCTCAAGCGAAACTCCGTTCACTACCGCTCTTTTCTTAAATCTCTTTACTAAATTCAATGCTTTTATCATTTTTTATTTCTTTGTTTTTGAACGGTTAGAGATTTATTCGAATAAACTACCGCGTTGACTCTTTTTTTGCCGCCTATAACGGTAGATATTCCGGTTTTAAAATTAATCATTATTTTTTTTCCGACTATTTTATTTTTTCCCTCATATGCTATAGGATTTTCGGTTATTACCGCAATCCTTTTCTTGTTGTAATAAACCGCCCTGCCGCCCGTAATATTGTCCTTTCCTTTAATGATATGGACGTTTCCGGTTGCGATAAGCATTTTTATTTTATTTTTTTTTGTATATATAACATTCAGCACCGACGATAAAATTTTTAACCTGCCTTTGATTGCGATGACATGTCCCGTAAATACGGCAATATTTTTTTTATTGTTTACCACTAAGGAGTCGGATGTTATATTCGTTTGAGTTTGGGGTCTAGGGTTAGGACCGGCAACGCAATAGCCCTTGCCCTGAAATAAAAAAACGGAACATAAAAAAACGATTAAAATTAAAAAGTATGAATTTATTTTCACTTAGTCACCCCGCTTCTCCCCGCTTTCATTACATTATTAGATAAAAAATGAACGTCTTTTTGCAAGATAAAAATATTTTTTTTAATGTAAAAAATAAGTCCGCTTCCGGAAATAAAATAGTTTTTCCCCTTAATTTCCATATAATCCGGGGCTACTATCTTATCGCCTTTAGCAAAATAATCGATTATGCCGGTTTTCATGGATGCCCCTTTTGCGCTTTTTATTATAACGCCCCCGGAAATTATCACGTTCTTGGAAACCGAATTCAATCTTCCCGATTTCCCCGTAATAATAAACGCCGGTTTTTTATTTTTTCCGTAAATATATACCTTAACCGCATTCAGTTTAATAACGTTCTTTTTTTGAGAGCGGTAATTTAAACTATCGGCAAAGATTTCATAAGCGAGTACGCCTTTTTTAAAAAATTTATAATTTATTTTTTTCAGGCTTATATAGCCCTTAGATATTTTAAAGCCTAACAGCCCCTTATTGTTATGCAAATAATGCAGAAGCAAAAAAAAACCCAGAACGACGATAAAACCAAGTCCTAATACCAGCGCCGTTCTTCTTAAAATTTTACGATCCAGCGGCATAATCTATAATTTATTTAAAAAATTTGTAAGAAGGCCTTTTTCCTGCAGAATTATATCGCAAATCTCTCTTACCGCGCCGCATCCGCCCGTCTTTTCGGTTACGATATCCGCACAAATTCTGACATATTCAGGCGCATTCGGAACGGTGGCGGAAACAGCCGCCAATTTTAAAAGTTCGATATCGACTATATCGTCTCCCATATAAAATAAATTTTTAATACCGATATTATATTCTTTCAATAGCGGTTTTAAAGCATTATATTTGTCTTTGCATCCTTCTATATAAAAATCGACGCCGAGCTCTTTTGCTCTTATAGAGGCGGCATTACTGGTTCTTGCCGAAATCATGCCTGTCTTCAGCCCTAATTTTTTAGCAAGTTTCATACCTGCCCCGTCATGCGCAAAAAACGTCTTAGTTTCAACCCCGCTCTCGGATAAATATATTTTTCCGTCGGTTAATATGCCGTCAACGTCGAAAACTAAAATTTCTATATCGTTAAAATTAAGTTTTTTCATATGATTCCTGCTTTTACTATGTCGTGAATGTGTATAACCCCTGCAGGTCTTGCATCGTCCTCCGATTCTACGGCAAAAAGCGAAGTAATTTTTAACTCTTCCATTTTTTGAAGGGCGGATGCGGCAAGAGCGTCTTTAAGAATAATTTTAGGATTTTTCGTCATAACATCCCTGACCGGCTTATCCATAATGTTCGGAGAATCCGCCAGCGCCCTTCTTAAATCGCCGTCCACTACGATACCGCAAAGGCGCATATTTTCGTCGATAACTCCGGTCAACCCCAATCTTTTAAAGTTCATTTCTATAATTGCGTCTTTTAATAAAGCCGAATCTTTTACCAAAGGAATTTCTTCGCCTTTGTGCATTATATCCGCCACCTTTAAAAACTTCCTGCCTATAGAGCCGCCCGGATGAAGTTTTGCAAAATCCTCTTCCAGAAAATTCCGTTCTTTCAAAAGGGAAACCGCAAGAGCGTCCCCTATTGCAAGTTGAACCGTAGTGCTGGCGGTAGGAGCTATATTGTAAGGGCACGCCTCCTGAGCGACGGATACGTCGAAAAAATAATCCGACAGCATGAAAAGCTGTGAGTTTTTGTTTCCGGAAAATCCGATAATTTTAGCGCCTATGAGCTTTATCGCAGGCAGTATGGAAACGATTTCCTTAGTATTTCCGCTGTTGGAGAGCACTATTACGGCATCGTTAGAAGAGATTACGCCAAGATCGCCGTGCGATGCCTCTGCCGGATGCATAAAAAAAGAGGGCGTGCCGGTGCTTGCAAGGGTGGAAGATATTTTTCTTGCGATAATGCCTGACTTCCCCATTCCCGTTAATATTACCTTCCCTTTAATTCCGATAAGGCAATCTACCGTTTTTTCAAAATTATCGTCAAGCCTGTTTATCAGGGCGGATATCGAATCGGCTTCTATCCTTAAAACATTTTCGGCGGTTTCCAATATATTATGTTTTTTCATATTTATATTTTACTATATTTCGATATTTCCAAAATATTTTTTAAGTTATCCTTAAACGAGCTTAAATAAACGGAATTTGCGGAGTCGCTCATAGCCTGCGGCGGGTCGGTATGGACCTCAAAAAATAAACCGTCAACCCCGACGGCGGCGGCGGCTCTAGCAAGCGGCATAACATATTCTCTGTTTCCCGACGAAACCGCGCCCGAACCTCCCGGAAGCTGAACGCTGTGCGTAGCGTCGAAAACGACGAGCGCCCCGGTTTCTTTCATTGCCGGGAGCGACCTGAAATCAACCACGAGATTATTATAGCCGAAACTGACGCCTCTTTCCGTCAATATTATCTTATTGTTTCCGGCAGACCTAATTTTTTCCGCGATAAATTTAGTATCCCATGGAGCCAGAAACTGCCCCTTTTTAACATTGATTATCTTGCCTGTTTTTGCCGCTTCTAAAAGTATATCCGTTTGGCGGCACAAAAAAGCCGGTATCTGAATGACGTCCAGAACGGCTGCAGCCTTTTCTATTTCATTTGCGCTATGCACGTCGCTTAATACCGGAACGTTATATTTTGCCTTGATGCCGCTTAAAATTTCTAATCCTTTATCTATGCCCGGGCCCCTGAAAGAATTAACGGAAGTTCTGTTTGCTTTATCGTAAGAAGCTTTAAATATAAGGTTAAAATTAAGCTCCTCGGAGTAGTCCTTAAGGGTTGCGGCAATATCTTCCATAACCGCGGTATTCTCTATAACGCAGGGTCCGGCAATGACGAAAGGATAGCCGTTATTAAATTTGAATTTTAATATGGACGCTAAATCTTCTTTTCTAAAAACGTTTATTTTTTCCATCTATGCAGCGGCCGTTTTTCTTTTTTTGTCTTTGACTTTATTTTTATTTTTAGTTTTAACCTTGGTCTGAACACCGATTAAAGCGTTGGAATATTTAACCGCAGAGGCAACAAATTCTTTAAACAGCGGATGGGGGTATAACGGCGAAGATTTAAATTCGGGATGAAACTGGCATCCTATGTACCACGGATGGTCTTTCAGCTCGCAAATCTCTATAAGTTTGTTATCCGGAGATACGCCTGAAAAAACAAAACCCGAAGCTTTAAATTTTTCTCTGTATTTATTGTTGAATTCAAACCTATGCCTATGCCTTTCGCTTATAGAAATATTTCCGTCATGATTAAGCCTTACGGCGTTTTTCTTATTGGCGGAGTATTTTTTATTGTTCTTAGAATATATTTGGTATGCCAGCGTATTTTTCGAGATTACGCAGGGATATGCTCCGAGCCTCATAGTTCCACCCATATTGCCTATATCTTTCTGGTCTTCCATAATGCTTATTACTGGATCCGGCGTAATTTCGTCGAACTCGTAAGAATTGGCTTCTTTTAGCCCCAGCACGTTTCTGGCATATTCAACGGTCATAAGCTGCATCCCTAAGCAGATTCCGAAATACGGAATATTGTTGATTCTTGCATAATTAATCGCCTTGAGCATGCCGTTAATGCCTCTGGAACCGAAACCGCCCGGAACTAAAATGCCGGAACAGCCTTCTAATTCTTTAAGCCGTTCATTCCAGTCGTCCCCTTCAAAATCTTCGGAATTAATATATTTTATGTTCACGCTGACGTTATTGGCAAGTCCTCCGTGAATAAGACTCTCGTTAAGGCTTTTATACGACTCTTTAAGATTGACGTATTTTCCAACGACGGCAATAGTGACTAAATTTTTCATCGTTTTCAATGTCTGCGATATATTCGTCCATTCGTTTAAATCCGGAGATTTAGCCCATATATTTAAATATTCTATTATTTTAGAATCAAGCTTTTCTTCATGCAGGGAAAGAGGAACGTCGTAAATGCTTTCTTCGTCTTTGGCGGTAATAACGGCATCGGCCGATACGTTGCAGAAAAGAGCGATTTTTTCCCTTATATCCTGAGGCAGAACCCTGTCCGCCCTGCATATTATAATGGAAGGCTCTATTCCTATGGCTCTCAGTTCTTTTACCGAGTGCTGCGTCGGCTTTGTTTTTAACTCGTCGGCGGTTTTTATAAACGGAACGAGAGTCAGATGAATATAAAGAACGTTCTCTTTTCCTTTATCCAATTTAAACTGCCTTATGGCTTCGAGAAAGGGAAGGCTTTCTATATCGCCTACCGTTCCGCCTATTTCTATAATGGCAACGTCTTTCCCGTCGGACGCCTCGATTATTCTTTTTTTTATCTCGTCGGTTATATGAGGTATTACCTGAACCGTTTTTCCCAGATAAGCGCCTTTTCTTTCGTTGTTGATAACGGCATCGTAAACCTGGCCGCTTGTTAAATTGTTCTTTTTTGTAAGCGAAAGCGACGTAAACCTTTCGTAATGGCCGAGATCGAGGTCGGTCTCCGCTCCGTCGTCGGTAACAAAAACCTCTCCGTGCTGAAAAGGATTCATGGTTCCCGGGTCAACGTTTATATAAGGGTCCAGCTTCTGCATAGTAATGTTTAGCCCCCTTGCTTCCAGAAGCGCGCCTATGGAGGAAGCCGCTATGCCTTTCCCCAAACTTGAAACAACCCCGCCCGTTATAAAGATATACTTTGTCTTATTCATATTTATTTAACCCCAAAACATCCCTCATATCGTAAAATCCTTTATTTTTTCCGCTCAGCCATGCGGCAGCTTTTATCGCACCTCTCGCAAAATTATTTCTCGATATCGCCTTATGCGAAATTTCTATTACTTCTTCATTTCCGGCAAATATTACCTTATGTTCGCCGATTATATCTCCCGCCCTGACGGAAAAGATACCTATTTCGTCTTTTTCTCTCTCCCCGACGTCTCCACACCTGCCGTAAACCGCTTTTTCGGCAAGGTCTATATTCCTCTGTTTTGCGACGGCTCCAGCGAGCATTTTAGCCGTTCCGCTCGGAGCGTCTTTTTTCTTTTTATGGTGCATTTCAATTATTTCGCAATCGTAATTTGCCCCTAAATATTTAGAGGCGTCATGAACTATGTTGAGCAAAACATTAATTCCGAGGCTCATATTTCCGGACAACACCACGGGAATATGTTTTCCGTAATTTTCTACGGCTTTTAACTCGCTTTCGGAAAATCCAGTAGAGCCTATTACTATAGGAACATTATACAGCGCCGCTTCCTCGATATGTATTAAAGAGGCGCTTTTTGACGTGAAATCTATTATGACCTTATTTTTAATTCCGGCAGTTAAATGAAGCGCCTCTTTTAAAGTTAAAAATTTGCCTGCAGGGGCTTTTTTAGATTCTGTTTCGGATGTTTCATCCTGCATATAGCTTGAATCCACGCCGCCTATAAATAGCAGATTATCGTAATCCGGAATAACGGATATTATTGCTCCGCCCATCCTGCCTTTGCTTCCGCATACTATTATGCCTGTTTTTTCCATAATTATTTATTTTATAGTTTTTACTGTAATATCCCGTACTCTTTTAAAGCGCTCTTTATTTTTTCGATATTTATGCCCGACGCTTCCGATAAAGGAAGTCTTATTTCATTTTCTATAAATCCCATTATGTTAAGAGCTTTTTTTACCGGTATAGGATTCGTTTCTATGAACATTGCATGAATTAAAGGAAGAAGTTTAAAATTCAGCTTCCTTGCGGATTTAAGGTCGCCCTTTAAAGTATAATCCGTCATAAGCGCCATATCCTTCGGCGCGACATTGGAAACGGTGGAAATAACCCCATGTCCGCCGACGGCTATTACCGGAAGAGTTAGTGCATCGTCGCCGGAAAGAACGCAAAATTTTTCGGGAGCTTTTCTTAAAATAGCCGTAACCTGGTCCAAAGAGCCGCTCGCTTCTTTTATTCCGACAATGTTATCGATTTCGGCAAGCCTAAGCGCCGTTTCCGGAAGAATATTGACCGCCGTTCTCGTTGGAACATTGTAAAGAATTACGGGCATAGAACAATTTGCGGCGACGGCTTTAAAGTGCAGGAAAAGCCCTTCCTGCGTCGGCTTGTTATAGTATGGAGTAATTTGCAGATGTCCGTCTATCTTAAAGTTTTCGGCTGATTTCGCAAGATGAACTGCCTCTACCGTATTGTTTGAACCCGTCCCTGCAATAACCTTAATTCTGCCGGAAACAGCTTCGGCGGTAATCTTTATAACTTCCACATGCTCCTCGAACGACAGAGTCGCCGACTCTCCCGTGCTTCCGCATGCCACGATTCCTGCTACGCCGTTTTCTATTTGAAATTCTATTAATTTACGAAGCGCTTTTTCATCTATTTTGCCGTTTTTAAAAGGCGTAACGATAGCGGTAAACACTCCTTTAAACATATTAACTCCTTTTCTTTTTTTATTTTAAACCTTCAGCCATAGTTTATTTGCTCGGAGATTGGTTCTTTATCCGGCTTATATTATATTTTCCGGTATGGTTTCTTTGCTTATTAAATCCTCATAAGTTTCACGCTTTCTTATAATATAAAATTTATCTTTATCGACAAGCACCTCTGCCGACCTCGGTCTGGAGTTATAATTCGACGACATTGAAAAACCATAGGCTCCGGCGCTGAATACCGCAAGCAAATCGCCTTCCTGAGCGGAATTCATAACCCTGTCTTTTCCCAAAAAGTCCGCCGACTCGCAGATAGGGCCGACGACGTCGGCTTTCGTGCGCGGACCGTCTCTTTTGATTACGGGAACTATTTCATGATAGGCTTCATATAAAGCCGGTCTTATTAAATCGTTCATACCGCCGTCAACTATAATAAAGTTTTTGCTGCCGGTATCTTTATTGTATATTACTTTTGTAACAAATATTCCGCTGTTTCCGACAATCAGCCTTCCCGGTTCAAAAATTATCAGTCCTTCATAGCCCTTCAATATTTTTTTTATCGAATTCATATAAGTCGAAGGGTGGGGCGGCATTTCATTTTCATACGTGATGCCCAGACCACCTCCTAAATCTAAATATTTTATATCGAACCCTTTCGAAACGATTTTATCGAGCAGTTCTTTTATTATTCCTACCGCATCGTTAAAAGGCGCTATTTCGGTTAACTGAGAACCTATATGGCAGTCAAGCCCTACGACATCTATGTTGGGCAGCTCTCCGGCGGTTTCGTAAGCCGAAATCGCGTGTTTTATATTTATTCCAAATTTATTTTTCTTAAGCCCGGTAGAAATATACGGATGCGTTTTAGGGTCAACGTTGGGATTTATTCTGAAAGATATTCTTGCCTTCGTATTAAGCCTGCCCGCAACTTTATCTATAAGAAAAACCTCCGGCAAGGATTCTACGTTAAACATAAGAATATTCGATTTAACGGCAAACTCTATTTCGCTTTCGGTTTTTCCCACGCCGGAATATACGACTTTGCCGGCATCGACGCCGGCTTTAAGCGCCCTGAAAAGCTCTCCCCCAGAAACTATATCCGCGCCCCATCCCATTTTAAATAAAAAATTAAGCACGGCGATATTGGAATTAGCCTTTACGCTGTAACAGACTAAAGAATTTAAGACTTTGGAACTTTCGTTAAAAACATTGAAATGCCTTCTTAGAGTCGCAAGCGAATACAGATAAAAAGGCGTACCTGCTTCGGACGCAATTTCTTTAACGGGAACATCTTCGCAATAAAGCTCGTTTTCTTTAAAAATAAAATCGTTCATAGCCTATAATTTCCTTTCTATTATATAATTTGCTATATCTATTAAACTCGTCTTATATTCGGAATCCGGAAATGCGTTTAAATTATTCTTTGCTTTTTCTACCGCTTCTTTTGCCTTTGAAAGGGTATAGTCTATAGACCCGTAATTTTTAACAAGTCCTAAAACCGTCTTCAGGTCTTTAGCCGTAAGTTTTTTCTTATAAATTATTTTAGAAATAATATCCCTTTCTTTTTTGTCCGCCCTTTCCATTGCGTGTATAAGAGGAAGGGTGAGTTTGCCTTCTTTCAAATCGTTGCCTATAAACTTGCCGAATTCCTCGTCCGAAATATAATCTAAGGCATCGTCCATAAGCTGAAACGCAATTCCTATATTTAAACCGTAATCGTAAAGATTTTTTATGCAATCGTTTTCTTTGCCGGCTATTATGGCTCCCGCCTGTGAAGCGCAGGCAAAAAGAACCGCCGTTTTCTTTATGATTATATCAAGATAGTCTTCCTCGGTCGTCTTGACGTCTGCGGTTTTTACGAGCTCTTTAACTTCCCCCTCCGCCATAAGCGTCGTAGCATCGGAATACGCCTTTATAATTTCGGAATTATTAAGAGCCGATAAAATTTTAAAGGATTTGGCAAATAAATAGTCTCCTACAAGGACGGAAGCTTCGTTTCCAAAAACCATATTGGCCGACGACTTGCCCCTTCTTAAAGGAGCGTTGTCCACTACGTCGTCGTGAAGCAGGGTCGCCGTATGGATAAATTCTATAACGGCGGCTAACGAGATATGACTGACGCCTTTATATCCGCAAATCTTTGCGGATACTATGAGAAGTATGGGGCGTATCCTTTTCCCGCCGCTTGAAATCACATATTTTGCGACTTTATGAATTAACGGGGTTTCCGTTATAAGGTGGGATTCAAACTGCTCTTCCACTCTCTTAAGGTCTTCTTCTATGTAGCCGAACGAAATATTCCGCAAATTTTAATCTCTTTTTAAAGTTTATTAGTTTATGAATTATGCCTGCCGTTTATTTTATTTTAGTTAGACTAAATATTCAATAATTTTTTTTAGCTTTGAAACCGGATGAAGGTTTATACCGGAAACGCCCTTTAAGTTTTTAACGTCGTTAAAGTTCGACAAGGGAAGCAAGACGTCGCCGAAACCCATATTTACGGCTTCTCTTATTCTTGCGGCGGGATTAGCTACGCCCCTTATTTCGCCGGTCAGACCTACTTCTCCGAATGCGGTAAAATTAGGGGGCAGAGGTTTTTCCATATAGCTCGACGTTATCGAGAGCGCGACCGGCAAATCTACCGCAGGTTCTTGTATGCTTATCCCTCCAAATATTTTAACATAAATTTCCTTCGACGAAAGTTTTATTCCTTCTTTTTTTTCTAAAACAGCTGAAATGATAGAAACCCTTCCGCCGTCTATCCCAAGGCATACCCGTTTAGGAACCGGCATATAAGACGGAACGACGAGAGCCTGAACTTCCACAAGCATTGCCCTCGTTCCTTCGAGGCAGGGGGTAACGACCGAACCGGGCGAACCTTCCTGACGCTCAGAAGTAAAATATGCCGAAGGATTTTTTACGCCTTTCAACCCGTTTTCCGACATTTCATAAATGCCGGCTTCGTCGGTAGAGCCGAATCTGTTTTTATAGCATCTTAAAATACGATACGGGTCTTTTTTACCCGAATCGAAATATAAAACCGTATCTACGATATGCTCTAACGTTTTTGGGCCGGCAAGTCCGCCCTCTTTATTAACATGGCATACAAGAAAAGCTCCGCAGTTTTTCTTAAGGCATAAAGATGTTATTTCATGGGCTATCTCGCGCAGTCCGTTAATGCTCCCGTAAGCCGAGTCCGTTTGAGGGATGGTTATCCTTTGAATCGAATCTATTATTATAAAGCCGTAGCCCCCGTTTTCTATGGAGTACAAAATCTCGTTTATATCGTTCAATGCCTGAAAAAACAATGCCTTAGATTCTATTTTAAGTCTTTTTGCCCTTAAAATAATCTGATTTAAAGATTCTTCGGTAGAAATATAGATGGTTTTAATGCCGGCGGACGCAAGCTTTTCCGCAACTTGAAGCATAAGGGTAGATTTTCCTATTCCGGGTTCTCCGCCGATAAGAATACTCTGTCCGGCAACAAGTCCGGAACCGACCGATAAATCGAATTCCTTTATTCCCGTTGCAATTCTATTAAGAGGACCTAAATTTTGGGCATCCAGCGTGGTTACGGGCGGGATGGACGGCAGTTTCTTTCTGAATTTTACGGCTTTAAGGGATTCTTCTTCCGCCGCAATCTCATTCATAGTGTTATAACTATGGCATTCCGGACATCTTCCGACCCATTTTAAAGAAGCGGCGCCGCAATTTATACATTTATACATTTATATTTTCGGTTTTGGCTATAAAATCGAGTATATGCCGGTTTTCTTCGTCAAACGCCGTTTCGAGGAATAAAGAAACTTCCTTTTCGCTGTTTTTCGTATCTATCGTAATACCTTTATTTTTAACGACTATGGCGTTGGCGTCAAATTTTTTTCTTGAATTTTTTATACATTCTTCGTCTGCCGCAAAAACGGCCCTTACGTTTTTAAATTTATTAAGCAAAACCGTAACTGCCCCGCAATCCTCGGCTAATAAGGCAATACCGAATTCCAGTTTGCCTTCTTCTATCGCCTTTCCTAATTTTAAAGCCATTTTAAAGACGTCTTTCGGCCGGTCTATTCTCGACGGTCCTATGTCGTATAAGCTTGTCCACTTAGTATCTAAATATATCCCGACTTTTTCCTTAAAGAAAAAACTTTCCCCGTCTGAAAATATTCCGACTTTGAAAGCTCTTTTTTCGGCTCTAAGAGAAGTATTGACAATATCCTTAAGCTGCATAGTCATTTTATCATTATACACCGCTATCGGCAATAAGGCAATAAGGCAATCCGTCCCAAATCCCGATTTAGAAATTTTTATATATGAATTACCTGAATTACTTAATAATGTCATTGCGAGCGTAGCGGACGAAGTCCAGCGTAGCTAACCAATCTAAAACGAGATTGCTTCGCTACGCTCGCAATGACGAAATATTAGAACTTATAAATATTTTCTAAATCGGGATTTGGGTCCGTCACTTATAATACTCTTCGAACGACGGC
>JAJYYS010000202.1 GCA_021800745.1 bacterium | reverse complement strand
AACGTTTACGCCGCTTTAAACAACAGGAACGTATGGACAGGATTTTTTCACCAGAAAGGTTCGCCGTCATCCGTTTCTATAAAAAAATCTTTTTCGACGGCTTTTAAAAATTATCTGAATTCAGGAAAACCTTATTTTGTTTTTGCATATACTTTGCTTCAAAAACCCCCGTATTTCAATTTCGATAAAAAAATAAATCTGGTCAGAATAAAAAAGCTAGGTTTGGCTTATCATTCCAATTATATAATTACCGGAAGCATTTCAAGGCTCGGTTCAAATTTTACCGTTCACGCAATGCTCATAGACGTTGCGGACGTCTATAAATCCAAGACGCTTAATTACTCCGGCGCAGGCGATGCTTCCCTTAAAAAGGAATTAGACGAATTTTCTTATAAAGTCGGCGGTTTTATATACGGGCGCATCGCAAAGAAAATTTCGGACAGGCAAAATTCTTCATTCGAGAAAAAGATTTACGCGGTTAGGGTGAAAGGAAACATAAGAGTCGGAGCCGGATTTATAATGAACCGCATTAAAATAAAAAGAGGCGGCTATTATTCTATAAGCAAAATCAATGAAAGCATTAAAGAACTATACAAAACCGGTTATTTTAAAAATATTATGGTCGATATCGCTTCCTCAGGCGGAAGGCTGATAGTTACTTTTATAGTTTCCGAAAGGCCTTATATTAAATCGATTAAATATACCGGAAACGGTTCCATATCAGTTAAAAAAATTAAAAAAGTCATCAACCTTAAAACTAACAAGCCTTACAGTTCCTACGAAATAGATAAGGCGGTTAAGATATTAAAATTTATATATTCGGCAGAGGGTTATTATAACGCAAAGATAAAAGTAAAAAAGAAATCTTTTCAGGGAAATTATGTAGGAATACATTTTATTATAAACGAAAATTCACCGGTAATGGTAAGGAAAGTTGAATTCAGTGGAAATACGTCGTTTAACTCAGGCAAACTCGAATCCGTAATGGGTATTAAAACGCTAAATCTTCTTACGTGGATAACCGGAGCGGGAAAATTCAAAAAAGCAAAACTGAACTCCCAGATTATCAAACTATTGAGTTTTTATTATAACCACGGTTATATAAACGTAAGCGTCAAGAAACCGCAGTTTATATTTTCTAAAAATAAAAAATACGTTACCGTAATAATAAGAATCGTCGAAGGCCCCCAATACAGGGTTTCTAAAGTAAACCTTGTTATTAAGGGAATAAAAACAGGTTCCAAGGAATATAAAGAAGCGCATAAACTTATAATTACAAAAACAGGCTCTATTTTTAACAGAAAAAATATAGAAAAAGAAATTTTGAGAATTACAAAATATTTTACGAATAAAGGATACGCGTTTGCAAACGTCGAACCGTCGATTAAGATCAAACGTAAAACCAGCTCAGTTATGCTAGCCCTGATAGTACACAGGGGTAAAATCGCTAAGTTCGGAAAAATTACCATTACAGGAAACGATATTACATACAGTTACGTTATATTAAGAGCGCTTCTTATATATCCCGGAGAAAAATATAACCCGAAGCTCATAAAAATATCCAGGCAGAACTTAAAAAACCTTATGTATTTTAAGCATGTTACGATAACCACCGAAAAAGTCCCCGGGAAGAGCATATTAAACCTTAAAGTGCATGTTAAAGAACAGAACACCGGAAAATTTACCATAGGCGGCGGTTATAGTTCGGCTACCTCTTTTATGGCTATATCGTCTATTTCCGAATCTAACCTCTTCGGTACCGGAATTTCCGCATCTTTCAACGTTCAGGCGGGCGGTCCTTATCAATCGTATAGTATTAATATACTGCAACCCTATCTTACATATATTTTTGCAAGGCCGCTATCGTTTAATCTGTCTTTATACGATACTTTTAATTCCCTGTATTACGAGTTTGCTTACCGTTCCGTCGGCGGCTCCGTAACTTTAGGATACCCTTTATACGGCAACGTATTGACGGAATATTTCAGGTATCTTATTGAACAGGACAATTCGGTAATAATACCGGGGCTCGCGAATATTTTGCCGCAGGGTAAAGTTACAACCAGCGAAGTTTCTTTGACGACGGTTTACAATACTTTAAACAATCCTATCGTTCCTACGGCTGGGGATATGGACAGTTTCAGAATCAGCTATGCCGGACCGCCTATAGGCGGGAACGACGATTTCGTTAAATACGTAGCGCAGGCTAGCCATTATATTCCGCTGTGGTGGGGAACGTCTTTCATGCAGGGAGCGCAGTTGGGTTATATAACGGGAACAAACTCGTCTTATCCCCTCCCTATTTATCAAAGATTTTTTGTCGGCGGTATAATGAACAACTATCCTCTTCTGGGATTTATGTACGATTCGGTAGGTCCTACTGAAAACGGCAACATAATAGGCGGAACGAAAATGTTTACGGTCCAGGCAAAATATTTTATACCTATACTTAAAAGAATGAAATTTTACGGTTTTTTATGGTGGAATGCGGGCAATGCATGGACGCAGAACGAGTCAATATTTCCCGTAAACTTAATGCAGGCGGCAGGTATAGGCTTTAATTGGTATTCTCCGTTCGG
>JAJYYS010000201.1 GCA_021800745.1 bacterium | reverse complement strand
GGAAAATCATTTTCATAGCTTAACGAAAAAAATATGAAATCATAATTTACGAGCCTCTGCCTCGTTTCGATTGATATAATTCCCTTAGATGCATCGTCCTGTAAAAAAGCCCTGTCGCATGATATAGCCCCCGATTTATTTATCAATTCGTATGCCCTTAAAAAACCGAGGTTAGACATTGCAACTCCGTAGTAGTTCGGAAATACGATGACGGCCTTTAAATGTGCGCCGGAGTTTTTTATTAAATTGCTTCGTTCGGATTTAAGATAGAGATCGTACAATTCTTGCAGGTTATTTTTCTTATTAATGTTAAGGCGGGGATTGTTAAAATTTCGGTTTCTGGTCATGCGGCGGTATTATGTTTCATGCTAATTTTACAGAAGCTATCCTTTCCGTGACGAGTTCGGCTATCCTTTCGTCTATACCTAGATGATCGCCTAATTTGATATTAATATCGGGGTATTTTTTTTTATATCCGTTGATTATTTCCGGAATATCCCTCGAAACATGATTGCCCGAATATAAAAAATATGGTATGACGTATATGGATTCAAAATTTTCTTCTGCCAGTTTTTCGATAATATAGCGTATGTTAGGTTCGGCATGTTCTAAATAGGCACATTCTACGTTTATTCCCTTAAGTTTAGATTTTATTATTTCAGTTACGCTTTTAAGAATATCGTTAGCTTCGCTCCGTCTGGAACCGTGTCCGAGAAGAACTATTGACTCTTTTTTCATAAATTTATCCTTTTTAAATTTTATCCTTTCATTGCAACGCCTATATATTTTATAATATTATTAAACGTTGTGCAATCGGGAGGTTTTTTAATGCGCATAAATGACGAATATGCCGTGAAGGTAGAACGGTTAGTAAAAAAATATAAAGATTTGACAGCTGTGGACGATATTTCGTTCACCGTAAAAAAAGGCGAATTTTTTGCGTTTCTGGGGCCTAACGGTGCCGGTAAAACTACAACTATAAAAATTCTTTGCACTCTTGTGCGGCAGACCAGCGGCTATGCATATATCAACGGCTATAACACATTAAATGACCCGAAAGAAGTAAGAAAATCCATAGGTCTCGTATTTCAGGATCCGACGCTCGATAACGATTTAAGCTCATACGAAAATCTGAATTTTCATGCTAAATTATACGGAATGAATAAAAGCGCTGTTAAAGACAGAATAGACTATATATTAAATTTTATAGACTTATACGGATACAAAGATAAACCGGTAAAATTATTATCGGGCGGAATGAAAAGGAGGCTTGAGGTCGGAAGAGGACTGCTCCATTCCCCCTCCGTACTGTTCCTTGACGAGCCTACCGTGGGGCTTGATATTCAGACCAGAATAAATATGTGGGATTTTATAAACAGGCTCAGAAAAGAAGAGAGGACTACCGTATTTTTGACGACGCATTATATAGAAGAAGCCGAAAACTGCGATAACATAGCCATAATAGACAACGGAAAAATAATAGCGATAGACACACCTTCCGCCTTAAAAAAGTCTGTAGAATCCAAAACCAATGAAATCGCCACGCTTTCCGACGTTTTCATATCGCTCGTGGGCAGGGAGATAAGAGAAGAAACCGGTTCCGCGCTCGACAGAATGAGGGAATTCAGCAAAGCATTAAAAAGATAAGCTCTTTAGTATTATTTCCGAGGAAGCTTCAAGCGCCATAGTCCACCTCAGGGCTTCAAGCGGGGTCGGCCCCCATGAAAAAGAACCGTGAGATTTAATCATAAAAACGCCGTTTTCTTTAAATATATCTTTAGCTTCCAGTTTAAGCTTTAATCCGCCGGATTTGATATCTTCTGTAAATTTAAGCGGCAGGATATATATTTCGGGGAAAAAATAGGCGGATTCAAAATCTAAGGGAGTTATTTTGTCTAAGTCGGGGTATTCCGCGTGAAGCTTTCTAATAACTAAAGAAGATGATTTGAACTTAACCGCCCTTTTTTTATTAAGAATTAAGGACAGCGCAATTGCATTTACCGGATGAGAATGAAAAACGGTAGAGCCGGGAAAACTTTTTAATATGAATTTATGTATTTCCAGTTCCGAAGACGGTTCCGACGCTTCCGTGCTTTCGGCCGGATTTAATCCGTTCCGCGATTGTTTTTCGGGATTAAGCGGAACTGAGGTGAAATCGGAAGGTTTTAAATTTATAAGGCTTTTTCCGGTTTTTGTAATCAGTATGCTTTTCTTTATTCCCATGCTTATATTTCCGCTATGGGTATCGATAAGGCCTTTGTCGAAGGCTATTTTGCAAACCCTTCCGAGCTCCGATACGTACTTAGAATATTCCAGTTTTTTCGACTTGTTTTTTATCATTATTGCAGTTTATTTTATACGACCGGAAAAGCGAATACAATATAAAAATACATTTTATTTAAAAAAAATGATATAATAGACTCTATAAATGGGGGCGCAACGGTTTCGACGGCGATATTACGGCTGTAAGCTGCATGTCGAGGACGCTTTGTAGGCTCGTTAATCATTCGAAGCAAAACATAATCGCAGATAACTACGATTACGCATTAGCCGCTTAATCGGCTGACGTCTTTGAAATTT
>JAJYYS010000200.1 GCA_021800745.1 bacterium | reverse complement strand
AAACGGTTTTAAGGGATGCACACCAATCTCTTTTAGCTACGAGAATGATTACACCTGATATACTCGGCATAGCTAATGTTCTAGATAATATTGGATTCTGGTCTTTAGAGGTGTGGGGAGGAGCGACGTTCGATTCGTGCCTGAGGTTTTTAAAAGAAGACCCGTGGGAAAGACTCAAAAGAGTCAGAAAAGCATATAAAAACTCAAGGCTGCAGATGCTTTTAAGGGGGCAGAATTTAGTCGGCTACAGGCATTATGCGGACGACGTGGTTGAAAAGTTTGTTTCGTTAAGCGCCGATAACGGTATAGACGTATTCAGGATATTCGATTCGCTGAACGATTTCAGAAACATAAAAAAAGCCGTAGAAACGGCAAAAAAGAAGAAAAAGATCGTTGAGGCTACTATATGTTATACGACAAGCCCCGTCCATACGAACGAGCTTTTTACGCAGATGGCTTTGGAGCTTGAGAATATGGGCGCGGACACTATATGCATAAAAGATATGGCGGGACTTCTTTCTCCCACTAACGCTTATAATCTTGTATCTATGATTAGAAAAAAAATAAGCCTTCCTATACATGTGCATTCCCATTCGACCAGCGGTTTTGCTTCTATGTCTTTATTGAAAGCGGTTGAAGCGGGAGCGGATAATATCGATACGGCCATCTCTTCTATGTCGTGCGGAACGTCGCATCCTCCAACCGAGTCTATGGTTTTTACGTTATCCGAGATGGGTTACGATATCGACCTGGACCTCGAAAAACTTAAAGAAGTTGCGGATTATTTCAGAAACGTAAGGAAAAGATACGGCTCTTTGGAAAGCGAATATACAAATATTAATGCGGATATCATAGTTACTCAGGTTCCCGGCGGAATGATGTCTAATCTGGCAAACCAGCTTAAAGAGCAGAATGCTCTAGATAAAATGGAGGAGGTGCTTTACGAAGTCCCCCAGGTCAGGGAGGATTTCGGTTTTCCTCCGTTAGTGACTCCTACCTCCCAGATTGTAGGAACGCAGGCCGCCCTTAACGTTATAACGGGCGAAAAATATAAAGTGGTAACAAGCGAAACAAGAAATTACCTTAAAGGCTATTACGGCAAACCGCCTGCCGAAATTAATTCCGATATACAGAAACGCGTGCTCGGAAACGAAGAAATAGTTACCGTCAGGCCTGCGGATTTGATAGAGCCGGAATTATCAAAAGAATACAAAGATATTAAAGGGTTTAAAATAAACAAAGAAGATTTACTTTCGTATGTCTTATTTCCCAATATCGCCTTAGAGTTTTTTAAAGCGAGGAAAGAAGGAGTTTTGCCGGATTATTCGAAACCTACCGATAAAGAATCGGTTTTAAGTCCGGTGCAGGAGCAGAACATCCCGCAAGAATCGGCAGCCGCTTTGGAAAAAGACGGAGGACTGGCTCCGAGCGAGTTTATCGTTACCGTTCACGGCGAAAGTTATAAGATAAAAATTGCAGGCGTAGGACACAAATCCGACCAAAAAAGACCGTTTTTCTTGAATATCGACGGTGCCCTCGAAGAAGTAGTCATAGAATCGCTTACTGAAATCGTCCCGAGCGCAGGGGGAGAGATAGTCGGCGAAAGCATAGCAAGGTCGAAAAGGCCTTCTCCTAAAAGAGACGGGGACGTTTATGCCCCCATGCCCGGAAGAATTACAAAAGTTATAGTTAAAGAAGGCAGTCCGGTAAAAGCGGGCGATACCGTTTTAATAGTAGAAGCGATGAAAATGGAAAACGAGATACATACTCCTATCGACGGCGTGGTTAAAGAAATTTATATAAAAGAAGGAGACAGCGTGAATCCTGACGAAACCTTAATTTTCGTCGAGGCTTGCAATGCTTAATTTTGTGGTATAATTTAGTAAGAAGGTGAGTTAATTGATTAGAAAACCAGCCGCAATGGGTTATTTTTATCCTGAAGGGCTGAATAATATAAATAATTTAATATATTCCTTCGGAGTCGTTCCTCCGAAAGAAAAAATAAACGCTTTCGGCATTGTATCGCCTCACGCAGGATACGTATATTCGGGAAAGACGGCATACGCCGGTTTTTCAAGCATTGATATAAAAAATAATATTATTATTATAGGTCCTAACCATACTGGTATGGGAGCCGGTTATTCCGTTATGGATAACGGCAAATACGACTTTAAAGATTTTTCCGTTCCTATTAATGCCGAGCTTGCCGGAGCCATAATAGAAGACGCCGGAAGTCCTTTTGTTTCCGACGAGTTTGCCCATTTGAAAGAACATTCCGTCGAAGTGCAGATGCCCCTTCTCTATAATTTAAAAAAAGATTTTAAGATTGTTCCCATAGTAGTTTCTTTTATAAGTTACGGCGATGTGCTGAACGCTTCAAAGGCGATATATAACGCTTTGAGGGAATTGAATCTGCTCGACGACGTTTTAATAGTCGCAAGTTCCGATATGACCCATTACGAAACGGCGGAATCCGCCAAATTAAAAGACGATATCGCCATTAGAGAAATATTGGATTTAAATCCCCGCGGATTATACGAAAAAGTCAGGGAAAACGATATTACTATGTGCGGTTTCATTCCGGCGGCCAT
>JAJYYS010000199.1 GCA_021800745.1 bacterium | reverse complement strand
GTCTGGTCATCCTGATTTCGGTGTATCTCATTGCCGCAGGCGGGTCGCCGTCTATCGAGCCGAAATTTCCCTGTCCGTCCACAAGGGGATATCTTAAGGAAAAATCCTGTGCCATTCTGACAGTCGCATCATAAACCGCCGAATCGCCGTGCGGGTGATATTTACCTATGACGTCGCCGACTACTCTTGCCGATTTTTTATAAGGCTTGTTAAAATCATTGCCGAGGTCGTTCATAGCAAAAAGGATTCTTCTATGAACGGGCTTTAAGCCGTCTTTAACCTCGGGAAGCGCCCTACCTATGATAACGCTCATTGCGTAATCTAAATACGACTGCCTCATCTCGTCTTCGATATTAATGTTAATAATGCTCTTCTGATCCAAAATTTTCTCCTTGTCTTATTATGTTTTGCTTATTATATTGTTTATTATCCGCCTATCCTGTTCATAAAATCGTTAGCCCATAATAAAGATTCCTTTTTCTCGGCTTTATCGTTAAAATTGTGTTTAAAACGTTTTAATTTAATAATACCGGAAACCTTTTCAAAAACGGCTTCGTCGTCGTTTTCTTTTAGAATATCTTTAATATTATACTCGTTATCGTAAAAAAGGCATGGCCTTAAATTGCCGGACGCCGTCAGCCTCAGCCTGTTGCAGTTTCCGCAAAAATGCTCCGACAAAGGACTTATAAAACCGATTACCGCTTTGCCGTCTTTGAACCCGAAAGAGCGGCTGACTCCGCTATAGACATCGGCATTATACGCATTATCTTCAGCTTGATTGCCTGTCATCAAGCTGAAATCGTCGAATTCAGACCTGATTTTTTCTTCTATTTCTTTAGACAATACCGCTTCGGCAATGTTTCCGCCTATAGGCATATATTCGATAAATCTTAAATTAAGCTCGAATTCTTTCGCGAAATTCACAAAATCTATTATTTCGTCATCGTTTATTCCCCTAATTAAAACGGTATTTATTTTTACCGGTTTAAAACCCGTTTTTTTTGCAAGTTTTATACCGGTCAAAACGTCTTTTAAACTGCCCATCCTTGTAATCTTGCAAAATCTTTCTTCCTTTAAAGAATCAAGACTTATATTAATTCTTTTAAGTCCGGCATTATAAAGTTCGGAAGCATATTTTTCCAAAAGAATCCCGTTTGTGGTCATAGAAATATCTTCTATGCCTTTTATGCGGCCCATATTTTCTATAAGACAGGTCAAACCTTTTCTTACTAAAGGCTCTCCGCCGGTAATCCTTATTTTATTCACTCCGTGTTTTGAAAGAATACCGGTCAATCTTAAAATATCTTCATAAGAAATTACCTCGTCGTGATTCAACAGGGAGATACCGCTTTCCGGCATACAGTAAACGCATCTTAAGTTACATCTATCCGTTACGCTGATTCTTAAATATGTTATCTGCCTGCCGAAATCGTCCGTTAAAGGTTTTAAGTTGCCCATTTTCACATCATCCTAAAATAATCCGAAGAACGACTGCGGATTTTTAATCTTTTTTTGCTTTTTTACGGTCGTGGGCTCCGTTCCGGCGACATAAGGCATAAGAACCGGGTCTTTATAGCTTGAATCGGCAATCAGACCGGTATGAGGGTTAATTTCGGCAAAAACAACCCCCTTCGGTATGGCAAACGCCTCCGGCGGGTAAATATTCAGCGCATTTGCCATATAAGAATCCCATATCGGCGCGGCGGTTATAGCGCCAACCATAAACCTGCCCATTGAATGAAAATCGTCCCGTCCGGTCCAGACCCCTGTTACCAAAGAAGAAGTGTATCCCATAAATATTCCGTCCCTGTACTGGCTTGACGAACCGGTTTTTCCGGCTACGTAAGGGGTGATCTTCCTTATATTCGAGATGGTAACTCCGGTACCGTTCGTAATAACTCTTTCAAGCATATTTGTAAGCACGTAAGCAACTTGAGGAGATAAAACCTGCCTGCATTCGGATTTATAGTTATAGAGGCTTTTGCCTCCCGGCGTTAAAATTTTAATAATAAAAACGGGCTTACATTCAATTCCGCCGTTGGCAAAAGAACTGTAAGCCGCAGTCAAATCGATAAGCCTGACGCTTGAAGACCCCAAAGCCATAGTTAAATTTTTTACTACGTGATGAATCCCCATTTCATCGGCTAAATGCGCTACTTTATCTACACCGACTTTTTGCAGAAGTTTGACGGCTACGACGTCTATGGAATGAGCAAGCCCTATAAGCAGGGTCGTAGGTCCGGTAAATCTGCGGGAAAAATTGTGGGGCTTGTAATATTTTCCGGGCACTCCGGTAGGATATATTACGGGAGTATTGTTTATAATTGAAGAAGGGGTATAACCTATGGTCAGAGCCTCCGCATAAACTATGGGTTTAAAAGCCGAACCGGTCTGCCTTTTTGCGTAAAGAGCCCTGTTGAACTGGGTCTGGCTGAAGCTGTACCCGCCGACCATGGCTTTTACAAAGCCGTTTTGCGGGTCGATAGAAATCAAAGCCCCTTCTATAACATTTTTTTCCTCTAAAGAAAAAACCGGCGTCCTGTTATTAACGTAACCGTCGAATTTAACGAGTATTTCATATCCGGGTTTTAAAACCTGA
>JAJYYS010000198.1 GCA_021800745.1 bacterium | reverse complement strand
GGGTTACAAGCCATATATCCCTTCCCGGCAGGTTCCTCGTATATATGCCGACCTCTTCGTCTATCGGAATCTCAAGAAAAATAAGAAGCGACGCGGAGAAAAAAAGGCTTAAAAACATAGTCCTGAAATATAGGAGCGAGGGCACCGGTTTTATAATAAGGACCGCCGCCGAGAATGCCTCCGAAATAGACATCGAAAGAGACATCAAATTTCTTACGAGTTTATGGAACAATATATATAACGAACAGCTTAAAGCAAAAGCCCCTGAACTTATCTTCAGGGACATCGGCCTGTCTTTAAGAGTTTTAAGGGACTTCCTTAATAAAAAAATCGATAAAATTATAATAGACGAAAAAGACGAATACAAAAAGATTACCGAATTTCTTTCTATCCAGTCTCCCGAATATATTAACATCGTCGAGTTATACAAGGGCAAGGGCGGGGTTTCCTTGTTCGACCGCTTCAGCCTCGAAAAAGAAATTTCTAAGTCGCTGAACAAAAAAGTCTGGCTTAAATCGGGAGGCTATATAGTAATAGACCACGCGGAGGCGCTTACGGCGATAGACGTTAATACCGGCAAGTTCGTCGGAAAGAGAAATTTTGAAGACACTATACTTAAAACAAATCTTGAAGCCGCAAAAGAAATCGCCTTTCAATTAAGGCTCAGGAATATAGGCGGAATTATAGTAATCGACTTTATCGATATGGCTAAGGAAGACTCTAAAGAAAAAGTTTACAGAACTCTGGAAGAATCGCTTAAAAACGACAGGGTCAAAACTACCATTAACAGAATAACGGAACTGGGGCTCGTCGAAATGACCAGAAAAAGGACGGGTAACAGTCTCGCGGCCGTGTTTTTGGAACAATGCCCTATGTGTGAAGGCTCCGGTATGATAAAATCGACTCAGACCATCTGCTTTGAAATATTAAGAGCGGTTTCCCGCCATGCAAAAAGGACTAGGGCAAAAAAAATTACGGCTACCGTTCACCCGGGCGTTATGAATAAGCTGTATGAAAACGAAAAAATAATAAAAGCGCTTGAAGAAAAAATAAATAAAACGATAAATATTAAAATGCAGGACGGTTTTTATCCGGAATATTTTGAAATTTCCTAAACCCGCCCGTCATTGCGAACACATGAGATTGATTAATAAAAAGGGGGCTGATTTAAAATCGGACCCCTTTTTATTAATCTGCTTGTCATTGCGGGCGCATGAGATTGCTTCGTCGCTTTAAGCTCCTCGCAATGACACCGTTACGTCATTGCGAGCGTTAGCGAAGCAATCTGTCCTATTCTTTTCCGCCCGCCTTATTAGTATTTTTGTCTTTTTTGTTTTTGCCGATAAATTTGAATACTATCTCGCCGGGTTTTATCATATTAAGTTTTTCCCTTGCCAGATTAGCGATATATTGTTTGTTATAAGTCAGTTCATAAATCTGATCGCTTATTTTTTTATTGCTTTTTTGAATTCCGGCAATATCTTTATCTAAGCCTTGCTGTTCAGCCCTTAATCTATACACTTTGACCACGCCCTTAAGGCTGAAGAATATAATTAAGGCAAATAAAAAAACGAAAACGGCGCCTAAGGTAAACTTAATATTAAGACTTTTTTCCTTGTTTGATTTCATATTTGAAATATTTTTTCACCCTTAACGGAGCGCAAAATTCTCCGCACATACTGCATCCCGCCGTTTCATCGTTATTTTTAGACTTAAAAACCGCCCTTGAATAATCCGGGTCTATCGAATACCTGAACTGGCTTTCCCAGTCTATATCCCTTCTCGCTTTAGAAATATTCAAATCGTCGCCCGTTTTCTTTAATTTTATCATGTCTCCTATATGGGCGGCAATCTTTGCCGATTTAACGCCTATTTCCACGTCTTCTTCGGAAGGAAGACCCAGATGTTCCGCCGGAGTCACGTAGCACAGAAAATCCGCTCCGAAAGAAGACGACAAAGCTCCGCCTATCGCCGAAGATATATGGTCGTAGCCTGCCGCAACGTCGGTAACGAGAGGCCCTAAAACATAAAACGGAGCATCGTTCGACATTTTTTTCTGAATTTTAACGTTGGCTTCTATCTCGTCTATCGGGATATGTCCCGGACCTTCGACGATAGCCTGAACTCCATAATCTCTCGCAATATCGCAAAGCTCGCAGTTGATAATAAGTTCCTGCATATAAGCCCTGTCGAAAGAGTCCGCCGTAGCGCCAGCTCTTAAACCGTTTCCGAGACTCAATACCGTATCGTATTTTTTTAAAATTTTAAGCACGTCTTCAAATCTTTCGTATAAAGGGTTTTCTTTATTGTTTTCTATCATCCACGCTATCATATACGCTCCGCCCTTTGAAACTAGACCGGCGTACCTGTAAGACTGCTTTTTCAATCTCTCTAAAGACATCATGTTTAAACCGGAATGTATCGCCATAAAAGAAACGCCGTCGGCGCATTGTTTTTCGATAACGTCTAAAACCAGCTCATCGGGCATTTTTACGGGATTTTTATATATATCTATCGCTTCCCTGAATGCCTGATAAAGGGGAACGGTTCCGACCGGCAGAGAGGTATTGTTTAAAATTTCCCTTCTTATAAGGTCTAAATC
>JAJYYS010000197.1 GCA_021800745.1 bacterium | reverse complement strand
ACGTTTGCAATCGCTACGCCGAGCAAAAGAGAAATGCCCAGACCGGTAACCGTAATATCCGCATCCCAAAAATTCCTCCAGCCCGCGCTTTCGACTTTGCTTCTGAACTCGAAAGATACCGCCCTGAATATTATAAGCCAGACGACTAACATCATTGCAAGATAAAATCCGCTGAAAATAGACGCATAAACTAAAGGAAATGCCGCAAAAACCGCGCCGCCTCCAAGTATCAGCCAGACCTGATTTCCTTCCCAGACCGGTCCTATGGCATTCATAACGTATCTTTTTTCTTTGTCGTTTTTAGCTATAAAATTTAACAATCCTCCTACGCCGTAATCGAAACCGTCCATAACCGACCAGCCCAAAATAAGAACCGCTACAAGAATAAACCACAATATATTTAAGTTCACGATAACACCTCCTTATTATTTGAAACGGCCGTCGGGGTGGACTCGCCGGCAAGCTCGTCTTTGCCTTCCGCTCTTTCTTTTAATTCTCTTTTAAACAGGAAAATCGCAAACGATGCCAACGTTATATAAATCAAAGTAAACATTAAGGTAGATAACCCTACGTCTAATGCGCTGACGTTAGGCGATACGGATTTTACGGTAGTTAAGAGGCCATAAACCGTAAAAGGCTGTCTTCCTATCTCAGTAGTAAACCATCCGAACTCTATCGCTATTAAAGGCAAAAAAGTGGAGAACCAGAAAACCTTAAGCATTTTCGGACTATCATATAATTTACCCTTAAATAAAAGATATAGTGCGATAAGCATAATCAGCGCAAAATAAAATCCGAAATACATCATAATATGGAACGACCAGAAAACTATCGAAACGGGAGGGAACATCGCCGCCGTCAATTTCAAATTATACTTATGGTTAATATAGCTTATAGATTTATTAAATCCCATAACCTTGGCCGCAGGATTCATATAAGCCAGCATGCTTAACATGCCCGGAATCCCTATTTGCGGTCCGTCAGACTCTGTTTGATTATTAGGTATTGCAAAAAGGGTTTCCGGAGCATACCTCTCGGAATGCCACTGGGCTTCCATCATGGCAAGCTTGGTAGGCTGATATTTAACGACTTCCCTTGCGCTTATATCGCCTAAGACGATTTGAAAGCATGCGACTATTACGCCCGATATAACGGCTACTTTTAAAGCCTTCCTCATTATCATATCTTTATTGTTTTTAATTAAAAACCATGCCGCTACTCCCGCCATAAAGAAAGCCGAATATTCCCATGCGGCGGCTATTACGTGAATAAATTCGGACGGAAAATACGGATTAAATACGACATGCCAGAAATTCGTCATTTTAGGTATCCCGTTAGAACCGATTTTATATCCGGCAGGGCTCTGCATCCATGAATTTGCGACTAAAATCCATACGGCCGATAAAGTAGAACCGAGGGCTACGAATATCGTAGATACCCAGTGCGCTTTAGCCGAAAGCCTGTTCCAGCCCAAAAGCATAACGCCTACGAAAATAGATTCCATAAAAAAAGCGAAAAGCCCTTCGATGGCAAGCGGCGCTCCGAATATTGCGCCGACGTAAGAAGAATACTGCGACCAGTTCGTTCCGAACTGAAACTCCATAACGATTCCGGTTGCAACGCCTACGACAAAGTTAATAGCGAATAATTTTGCAAAAAAACGGGTAATTCTTAAATACTCCTGATTTTTAGAAAAAACGTAAACTCCTTCGGTTATAACAAGAAGAGTCCCCAGACCTATCGTCAAGGGAGGGTAAAGAAAGTGAAAAAAGGCGGTCATTCCGAACTGGAACCGCGCCAGAAATAAAGCCAGACTATCCATAAAACACCCCCGAAAAATTGGATAAAAATAATTAAGTTAAGTTAATTAAATAAAAATGAAAGCATATAGTGAAAGTTCTAAATAATGGATAATCATTATTAAAGACTAATTATATCTTAATAGTAATAATTATATATACATATATTATTATATGTCAATAAAAAATTTAACAATTTGCGAAAAGCTATTATATTTTAATTCTATCCCTAAACTTAAAATTGTCAATTTATTCTTAATTTTTAAATATTTAAAAAAGGACTTGGCAAGTCTTAAATAATGTTTGTTATATTTTCAATTGAAGATTAATTTAATCTTATTTATCTTATTTATATCACTTGCAAAAATTTTGTCAAGAAAAAAATTCAAGACATACAAATTTCTTGAAGTATCATGGATTATACGATAAGTTAAATAAAAAGGAGAGTGGACTTTTTTAATGCGCTTCCGCCCAGTTTTTTGCGATGCCGATATTGATAGCCAGCGGAACGCCGGTCAGAAGATTTCGGTCGGTCATTAAGGGGGCGATAATATTTTCAATATCGCTTGCCAAAGATTCTTCGACTTCAAATATAAGTTCGTCGTGAACCTGAAGGAGCATTTTTGCGGATTCTTTTAATTCGGAATTGTTTTGAAGATTTTTATGGATATTGACCATAGCAATCTTAATTATATCGGCGGCCGTTCCTTGAATAGGGGCATTAATTGCCGCTCTTTCCGAAAACGACGCCAAATTTTTTATTCCGGAATTTATACCCTCGATATAGCATTTTCTGCCAAAGGCTG
>JAJYYS010000196.1 GCA_021800745.1 bacterium | reverse complement strand
TAAGAGGCAAAAAAAGGGAAGAAATAGAAAGAGGTATGGTTTTAGCCAAACCTGGTTCTATCACTCCCCATAAAAAATTTAAAGTCGAAGCATACATACTTACCAAAGAAGAAGGCGGACGCCATACGCCCTTCTTTAACGGCTACCGTCCCCAGTTCTATTTTAGAACTACCGACGTTACCGGAGTCTGCACGCTTCCCGAAGGCATCGAAATGGTTATGCCCGGCGATAACGTCGCAATGGC
This sequence comes from bacterium, assembly GCA_021800745.1. Next base: position 2,365 of record JAJYYS010000196.1, on the reverse strand, counting down.
CGTAGAACTTATCACTCCCATAGCCGCCGAGAAAGAATTAAGATTTGCGATAAGGGAAGGCGGACATACCGTAGGAGCAGGCGTTATAACAGAGGTTATCGAATAAAGCAACGGATACAGTAATCTGGAAATATAACAAATAAAGAGGAAATAAATAAACAATGAGAGAAATAATAACGCTGGCATGCAGTGAATGCAAGCAAAGAAACTATACAACCACTAAAAATAAAAAACTTTCTTCGGAAAAATTATCCGTAAAAAAATATTGCAAATTTTGTAAAACTCATACGGAGCACAAAGAAACAAAATAATACTTTTATAGGCCAGTAGCTCTAACGGCTAGAGCATCGGACTCCAAATCCGAGGGCTGGGGGTTCGAATCCCTCCTGGCCTGCCAGTAAATCGGCAGGCAAATATAATTTAATTGCATAAAATAAAATTATCGGTGTATTAAATATGAAAAGCAACCCAGTTTCTGATTTCATAAAAAAAAGCAAACAATACCTGTATGAAGTCAGGGCGGAATTAAACAAGATAGTGTGGCCGGAAAGAGATAAAGCTACTAAAACTACTTACGTCGTGTTAATTTTTATCGTACTTGTCACGGCTTTCCTCGGTTTAACCGATATATTTTTCTCAAAAATATTTTCGTATTTTTTTCAAATTTAATTAATCGTAATTATAAAAATAAAAATAAATGACTATAGAAGAAAAAGAAATATCGGAAGAAAATACGGCAAACGAAGCTGAAGAAAATGCCGCAATTATCGAATCCGCCGAAGACGACTCTATTCCGAAAAAATGGTATGCGGTTCATACGTATTCGGGTTTCGAAGATAACGTTAAGCTGGCGTTGGAAGAGAGAATTGTTTCCAGCGGTTTAAAAAAATATTTCGGCGATATAATTGTTCCAAAAGAAGATGTAATCGAAAAAACCGCAAAAGGCGGAAAGAAAAAAATAAAAAGAAAATTTTTTCCCGGTTATATTTTTATAAGAATGAACGTAAATACGGATTCTTGGCATCTTCTTAAAGCGACCCCGAAAGTAACCGGTTTTGTAGGAGATCAGCTAAATCCTATGCCAGTGGACGAATCCGAAATGGGAAAGATAGTCGCCCAGATAACCGAAGGAGTCAAGAGACCTAAAGCAAAAATCGAGTTTTCCAAAGGAGACGGCGTTAAAATTACCGAAGGTCCTTTCTCAGGTTTTAACGGCATAATTAATGAAATTAAACCGGATAAAAGCAAATTAGAAGTTCTTGTATCTATATTCGGCAGAGCGACGCCGGTCGAATTGGATTTTACCCAGGTAGAAAGAAATTAATTAAAATATAAACGAGGCGGATTTAATCCGTTCCTTAATAAAAAAGAGGATAAATAATATGGCGGTAAAGAAAGTTCAAGCAATGGTTAAATTGCAGATTGTCGGGGGCAAGGCAAATCCGGCTCCTCCGGTCGGACCTGCTTTAGGCCAGCACGGCGTTAACATAATGGAATTTTGCAAACAATTCAACGAACGCACCAAATCGCAGGAAGGCACGGTTATACCTGTCGTACTTACTGTTTATGCAGACAGATCATTCGATTTTATTTTAAAAACTCCTCCCGCTTCCGTAATGTTAAAGCAGGCAGCAGGAATAGAAAAAGGTTCAAAAGAGCCCAATAAAAATAAGGTTGCGGTTCTTAAAAGGGCTAAGGTAATGGAAATAGCCAAAATAAAAATGCCCGACCTGAATGCAAACGACTTAACGCCGGCGATGAAGATTATCGAAGGAACGGCAAGAAGCATGGGCATAGATATTACCGATTAAAGATTTAATTCAATATCAAAGGAGACTATAAATATATGAAAAGAGGAAAAAAATATACGGACGCATTAAAAAAAGCCGACGCAGATAATAAAAATCTGACGTTGGACGAAGCTATAAAAATCGTGGTCGAATCGCACTATGCTAAATTCGACGAAGCGGTAGACGTAGCAATAAATCTTGGGATAGACGTCAAGAAGAACGACCAGCAGGTTAGGGGAGCGGTTCTTTTGCCTCACGGAACCGGAAAAACGGTTAAAATTTTAGTTTTCGCAAAGGGCGAAAAAGAGCGTGAAGCTCAGACTGCAGGCGCCGACTATGTAGGGCAGGACGATATGATTGCAAAAGTTCAACAGGGTTTTATGGATTTTAACAGAGTCGTAGCAACGCCCGATATGATGGCAAGCGTCGGAAAACTTGGGAAAATATTGGGTCCAAGGGGTTTAATGCCGAATCCGAAAGTCGGAACCGTAACGTTTGAAGTAGGTAAAATAGTCAAAGAATTAAAAGAAGGAAAAATAGAATTCAAAGCCGAAAAAAACGGCATAGTTCAGGCA
>JAJYYS010000195.1 GCA_021800745.1 bacterium | reverse complement strand
TCTCCTTTTTTATAAAAACTAACTATTCCGTCAACCAACGAATCTATACTTACGTCTTTAGATATTATATCAGATTTTATGCCAAATCCCAATGCATATTCGGCGGTCTTCTTACCTATGCTTGCAAACTTGACGCCGGAGCGGATCACTTTCTTTAAGAGCCCCTTCTTGATATCTTCCAATGCGTTTGCAAAATTTTCTACCGTGGAATAGCTTGTAAAGGTAACCAAAAAAGAGCTCAAATCTAAACTATCCGGCAGTCCTATATTTTTGCCCGTTTTTTTAAGGGAGTTAAAAATTTCCCGCATCGCTTCTTTAGATTCTTCCGGCACTATTGTTTCGTAAACCGGCAGATTTTCTGCCTGCGCCCCTTTTGACTCAAGAAATTCGGAAAGCTCTTTATTGATTTTTAAAGCCTGCGGGAAAAGAATTTTTTTACCCTTAATATCGGCATCTTTTAAAACGCCTATTATTCCCGCCTGCGAAGATTCCGACGGAACGATATCCGGGACTATGCCGTATTTTTTAAGTTCCAAAGAAGAAACTTTGCCTACGGAGATTATTTTCTTGCCCGAAAGCGCTCTGGCATCCATTCCTTTTGAAAAATAACGTTCAAAGAATGCAGAAACGGCGTTTGCGCTTGTAAAAATAAGATAATCGTATTTTTTGATATTTTTAACGGCTTTATCGATTTTAGCCTTATCTACGTTGACACCGTCTTTTAGTATCTTTATCAGCGGCAGGCTTATAACGAAAGCGCCGAGACTTTTAAGTTTTTCCGACAGCGTCCCTGCCTGTCCCTCTCCTCTCGTAACCATCACTTTTAGACCGCTTAGCGGTCTTTTTTCAAACCAGTTTAATGTATTTCTTAATTTTACTACATTGCCCACTATTAATATAAGCGGGCTTTTTAATCCCTTTTTTTTAACTTCTTCGGCTATAGTGCTTAAAGTTCCGACGGCGGCCTTTTGATTTGAAGTAGTCCCTTCCTGAATGACGGCACAGGGCGTATTTTTATCTTTTCCCGCTTTAATTAAATTTTTCGTGTTGGAATCTAAATTTTTATACCCCATTAATATGACGATAGTATCTGCTCCGGACAGTCCCTTCCAATTTATCGTGCTTTTTTCCTTATGTTCTCCTTCATGTCCGGTAACAATCGCAACGGTAGAAGCGTAATCCCTGTGGGTCAAAGGTATGCCCGCATAAGCCGGAACGGCAAAAGATGAAGAAATACCCGGTATAACTTCGAAAGGAATATCGTCCTTAAATAATCTCTCGGCTTCTTCGCCGCCCCTGCCGAAAAGATAAGGGTCTCCGCCTTTAAGCCTTAAAACGATATTATTGGTTTTCGCTTTTTCCGAAAGAAGCTCGTTTATCGAGTATTGCGGCAGAGCGTGGTTTGAGGACCTTTTGCCGGCATAAATTATCTCGCATCCTTCTTTTGCGTAAGATAAAATCTCCTCGGCAATAAGGCTGTCATATACTATTACGTCTGCTTCGCCAAGGATTCTTTTAGTTTTAAGAGTAAGCAGTTCGGGGTCGCCCGGTCCGGCGCCGGCAAGATATACCCTGCCCGGTTTCTTCTTTTTGCCTGCTTTAATATCTTTTTTAATCCCTTTTGTCTTCATTTAGTTGTAAGTTCCTTTTTAAGAAATTTTATAAATTATTTTTGCTCAGTATTTCAAAAGCGCCTTTATCTATAAGCTTTAAGGCTAAACTTCTGCCGATGTTCTCATAATCGTCTTTTTTACCCTTGAATTCATCTTCCAGATATTCCCCCTGTATGTTTGAAACGAAACTTTTAATATATAAAATATCGCCTTTTAGATAGGCATAAGCTCCTACCGGAGACGCGCATCCGCAGTTTAATTCCCTGATACATGCTCTTTCGGCGAAAACGGCGGCATAAGTATCCGGGTCGTTTAAAGGGTCAATAATTTCTTTAATATCCTGTCTGCCGGTTTTATGTTCTATCGCTATTACCCCCTGTCCGCACTGCGGAACGAATCTGACGGGGTCTAAATATATATCGATATAATGTTCGAGATTAAGTCTTATAAGCCCCGACGAAGATAAAACGATAGCGTCGAAAAACCCGTTTTTGAGTTTTTCCAGCCTCGTGTCTATATTGCCCCTTAACGGCTCGAATATAAGGTCGTCCTTATACCTCGCCATCAGCGACCGTCTTCTTAAACTTGAAGTTCCGACGATTGCGCGGCTTTTCAACAACGATGCGAAGTTTTCAGGATAACCTTCCCCGAATGTTTCGGGCTTGTCTTTTAAGATTATGCAGTCTCTCGGGTCGTCTCTTTTTAAAGCCGCGCCTAAGATTAAGCCGTCCGGTATTATCTGCGGAACATCTTTCAGGCTGTGAACCGCAATATCGACGTCTCCGCTGAAAAGCGCTTCTTCTATTTCTTTTACAAACAATCCTTTTCCGCCGAAACTGCTTAAAGATGCATTTAAAATCTTATCTCCGGACGTCTTTATAGTTATTATTTCGACGGATATATCTCTTGAAAGTCCGCCGTAATATGCAGACAGCCTTTCTTTGACGAGGTTAGCCTGATATAAAGCAAGTTTGCTCCCTCTTGTCCCTATTTTGATTT
>JAJYYS010000194.1 GCA_021800745.1 bacterium | reverse complement strand
AGTGGTGGAGGATAGGGGATTCGAACCCCTGGCCTATGCCATGCGAAGGCATCGCTCTACCAACTGAGCTAACCCCCCACTTTGATTTTAATTTTTACTTCAATATAATTATTCATTATCCCAAAAAAATATTAAAAATGCAATCTGTAAAAATCAGAAAAATCTGAATATTGACTTTTTGAATTTCCGCGATAGAATTTATTATAGAGGGAAAGTAAAATGGCTAAATTATCTTTGTTAAAGCAGAGCATTAGCACTGCGTTCGTAAAAAACACCCTTCATATCGCAGGCGATTATGTATTTCCTAAATTGAGCGACGAAACCGTAATAAAACTTTCCGATAAAATAAACAACTTTAAAGCTCCGGCGGGCAAGATATTCTTCGACCATATTTTTATCGGCTTAAAAAGAAAACTTCCTTATCTGTCTAAAAACGTCAAAAGAAAAATATTAGACAATTTTATTTCAAATTATCTTTTGTTAAGCGGCGAAAGAAGAAAGGGGTTTATCGAAAAAAACGGTTTTTATCCGCCGCTTTTTTACGTTATAAGCCCTACGATGCACTGTAATCTAAAATGCTACGGATGCTATTCGGCTAACTATACCCGCCGTGATATACTTTCTTTTGAAAAAATAAATCAAATTATCGACGAAGGAAAGAATTTCGGGATATTTTTCTATACTATTTCGGGCGGAGAACCGTTTGTAAGAAAAGACCTTTTCGACATATTGGAAAGAAATAACGATTGTTATTTTCAGATTTACACCAACGGTTCCTTAATAGACGGCAGGACGGCGGAAAGGCTTGCCGGACTCGGTAATGTTTTCCCTTGCATCAGCGTCGAAGGCTTTGAAAAAGAAACGGACGAAAGAAGAGGGAAAGGACACTTCAAAAAGGTGGTTTCCGCTATGAATAATTTAAAAGACAACGGCATGCTTTTCGGATTTTCCGCCACCGCCACCCGCTATAATAACGAAGTAATAGTGGACGATGAGTTTATAGATTTTTATATTAAACAAGGGGCTTTTCTGGGCTGGTATTTTAATTATATACCTATAGGGCGGGAACCGGACGTAAATCTGATGCCGACTCCGGAACAGCGGAATTTTAGAAGAAAAAGGGTCGTAGAAATAAGGGAAACTAAACCGATAGTTGTCGCCGATTTCTGGAACGACGGCGTTCTTTCTCATGGATGTCTTTCCGGCGGACGCGTCTATCTTCACATAAACGCAAACGGCGGCGTGGAACCTTGCGTATTTGCCCAGTTTGCCGCAGATAATATTCTCGATAAATCGATGGAAGAAATCCTTAACTCGATGTATTTTAAATCGATAAGAAAAGAACAGGCGGGTATTAAAAACAGGCTCCGTCCCTGCATGATAATAGACCATCCGAAGATACTCAGGAAGGTCGTTTCCGAGGGCGGCGCAAAAGCGGCGCAGGAAGGCGGGGAATCCATAATAACCGAACTTAACGATAGAATGGACGAGTATTCAGAAAATTATGCAAAAATAGCCGATGAGGCATGGAAAACAGAATTTGGAAACGGGAAATTCGTATATACCTACGACGGCAAAAAACTTAAACTTAACGAGGAAGAATATTATAGAAGACAGTTCTATCCGCTTAACGGCGGAAAAGACGGCAAGAATAAAATTACATAGCTTTGGAATATGCTTCATAATTTCTATTGCAGAATCAAGGAATCTATACATAGTTTTATATTATGCTTATTTATATTATAATATAAACCTATGACTACAGCCGATATAGTTATCCCCAAAAGCGGAACGGATATTAAATTCAGTTATTTGATACCGGAAGAATTAGAACCCGAAGCAAAAATAGGCAAACCCGTGCTGGTTTCATTAAAAAACAGAACCGTGTACGGCTTTATTTACAATATTAATAATATTATAGATTCTCCGGATATTACCTTTGGGAACAAAAAAATAAATCTTAAAAAGATACTCCGCATTTCCAAACCTTGTTTTTTCGACGAATCCCGCAAAGATATTTTTAATTTTCTTTCTTCCTATTATCATGAAAACATATCGGGAGTTTTTGAGACGGTTCTGCCTTCCTTAGACGTCAAGCATTTTGATTTATTAGATAAATATTACGATGAAGCTATAGAAAGCGGCAATAATGTTTCCGAAGATACCCCGTATCCGGCAGGCAGGCATAAATTTCTTTCGGATGCCCCTTATAATCTCACGCAGGAGCAGGAAAACGCCGTCAGCATAATGCGTCAAGCAATGGGAGCGGGTTTGTATAAAACATTTTTACTGCACGGGGTTACCGCAAGCGGCAAAACGGAGATTTATTTTAACCTATTGGATTATGCCTTAAATTTAAATAAGCAGGTCATAATAACCGTTCCGGAAATATTTATTACAAATCAATTTATTTATCTAATAAAAAAAAGATTTAAGACCCTTATCGATAATAACGGTTTCGCCGTATTTCACAGTAAAATTTCAAGCAAAGAAAAACTGATAAACCATATAAAAATAATGAACGGAAGCGTTAAGCTGATTCTGGGAGCGAGGTCGGCTATATTTTCTCCGTTAAAAAACCCCGGGCTTATAATAATCGACGAAGAGCACGACGCTTCTT
>JAJYYS010000193.1 GCA_021800745.1 bacterium | reverse complement strand
CAGCTTGAGTTCGGCTATTACGGGGCCGATGTTTCCGAACCGGTAAGCGGTTCTCCTAACTGGATTTTAGCGGGCAGCGGAAAATCTATGCAGGGCGCCCCGACCGTATGGATAAATCCCGTAATAGTTAACGGCTTCGATATAGATTACGCCTTTCCGGATTATATGAGCGAAATCGGAATGACGGTCTCCCATCAGGAAGATTTTCATCCTTACGGAAATCCGTCCCTTCCCGCGCAGCAGCTTTGTCTCCCTCAAAATAATACTTCGGTATGGATGACCATGCCGAACGGAAAACAGATGAACGGCTTTGCGGGAGACAATGCCGGCGGTGCGTGCTCTGCCGGTTATACGTCTTACGGCAATACAAATTCTTCCAACGGCTACAGTGCTATCGATATTTACGGAATGGCGTCTTTTATGAACAATATGTACACGGGGCTTATGCTGATGGCGGAATATTCGGTATATAGGTGGGATAACAAAGAACTTCAGGAAGCGTACAATTTTGATTATAATTCAATGTCAACTACGCAGTATGCCTATAACTCCGCCAATATGCTTGAAAACTACGGGAGCGAATTATATCAGAGCGGCTATTACGCCGATAATTCCGGCGTAATGAACGAAGGTGCGGACTGGGCTTTGACGCTGTCGGCTACATACAATATAGCTTATAATTCTTATCTTTACGCCGTTTATCTTCTGACAAACCAGCCCGAAAACGATATGTTCGGAACCGGAATCGCATTCGCGTTCTAAGTAAAAATAAATTTTTAAAATTGTTATAATATAAATTATGTTAATTATAATTTTAAGCGTTTTTATTACCGGTCTCATAGGCGGGGTCGCCCATTGCTATTTTATGTGCGGGCCTTTGGTTTTCGGCTACTCTTCCAAAGATACGGAATTTATAGATAAAAACAGGCTTACTAAAACAGAAAAAAAAGCTTACCTTTTTTTATCTAATTTTTTATTCACTTTCGGAAGAATTACCGGATACGGGATAACCGGCTTTATCGCGGGAGCAAGCGGGTCTTTTATATTATTGATGACAAAGACGTCCATATTCAGAGGCATATTCGAAATATTAATCGGGCTGACCTTAATGCTTATGGCGCTCAGTTTTGCCCCGTTTATTAAATTAAATTTTCATCCAGAAAAATTAATGGCAGTATTTTCGCCTCTGTATTTAAAAATGATAAATTCCCAATCAAAAAAGCATATCCTGCTCTCCCGTTTTATTTTCGGGATTATGACGGGTTTTCTGCCGTGCATGCTGTCTCTCACCATAGCTATAACGGCGGCTGGAACGATGTCCGCATTTTACGGGACGCTCGTTATGGTCGTTTTTGCCGTCGGCACGGCAATTCCTTTAAACGCTTTTGCGCTATTATCGGGAAGGCTTTATAATAAATTTAAAAATTCAAATTCAAGGACATGGCTTGCGTCTTTTGCATCCATAATAGTTCTTGCCGTCGGCGTGCTGTTCATACTGCGGGCGCTGTCCTTCGGAAATTTTATAAATTTTGGACATTCATATTTAGTCAACAATATACTTATGATTTAGATATATTATTTCAAGGAGGTATTAGTTATGCATCTTACTTTTTGTCATTCCTGCAAAAGCAGGAATCCAGTGTTTTTTAGATTAATCTTATTTTTTTTATTTGTTTTATCCGCACTTCTAACCGCCGCAGACTCTTACGCGCTTAAACCTTTTTACCGCATCGAACATTCGTCTGGATATACGTTTAAAACGATTATTGCTCCAGGTCCCGTTAAATTTAATAAACTGAAATTCACGCTGTTTATTGCAAAAAATGGAAAACCCGTAAAAAATTTCAGGGGGAAAATTTCTCTTTCTATGCCGGGAATGTATATGGGGAAAAATATCGCAACGATTCATTCCGTAAGCGGCGTACCCGGAAAATATACAACATATATATATTTTACTATGGGGGGCTTATGGAAAATAGATTATATTCTTTTTAACGGCGGAGGAAAACTTCTGCGATTTTCCAACGAGCTTAACGTGAATTAACGCAAATTAAAATTTCATATGCGATATTATCTCGTCGAAAGACCTTATTTCTCCGCCGAATCCTTTTTTGAATTTTTCGGCATCGTCCTTTCTCGCAAAAACGAGGATAGGCGGGGAACAGCAGGGGATAACTTCAGTTTTAAGCAATAGGAAAGCGTTTCTTAAGTCTAAAGGGTTGCCGTATATAAAATCGCGCCCCATTATAGAACTAACGGAATTCAGGTCGGAAATCGTATGGACCGCCGCCATAACGGCGCAATGGGCACAGCAAAAATCCTGTTTTCCGCCGTCTTTATATATAACCGTAATCTTAAGCCGTTCGTCCGTAATCTGTTTAGAGCATATGCCGCATTTGCTCACGGCTGAGGCCGGTATAGCGCTGTTTTCTCCGGCAATACCGCTTTCTAAGCCGGAACGTGCATCGGAATAAGGATAAAGTTTATTGAAGGTCTTGGAAATCTTTTTTTCCTGAATCAATGCGCGGACATACCGGTAAACGCTCATTTTAGAGATATTCAAAATGCCGCTTATTCCGGCTACGTTATCCGATTTACCGCTTTTAACTAATTCAAGCACCCTTTCTTTCTG
>JAJYYS010000192.1 GCA_021800745.1 bacterium | reverse complement strand
GAAATAAAAAAGCAGGGCTATATTTTAACTCCCGGCAGATATGTCGGCACTAAAGAAACGGAAGAAGACGACGAAGTATTCGAAGAAAAGATGAAACGGCTGACGGCGGAACTGTCGAAACAGATGGAAGAAGAGAAAAGGCTGGACGAAGAAATTAAAAAACAGTTGGCGAAAATTGGATTTAAGATTTTTTAATGATATTGCCAAAAATAAACGATTAAACATTAGCATGGTATTAAACATCGTGGTTAATTGCCCAACAAGCTGCTGGATAATTGCCGTTAAATTAAAATTAAAAATGTAATAACTATATATTAATTTCATTCTGAATCGTTTCCAAAATAGAAATGGTAAATTCTTTCAAAGAGGCTATGTATGGCGGGTAAAAAAGTTAAATCTGGAAAAGAAGCCGGCACTACGTCCTCAAACAGAATAAAGGCTGAATCTTCTCCAATTGTGAAGCAGGCTGCTTCACAATTGGGGGCATTACATATCAACAAACTCGATTTTGAATCTTTGGTCGATATTATTGGCAAAATCCACGAAAATTTATTTACTCAAGCAGCTAAAGCCGTAAATGTAAGCCTGACGATCCGCAACTGGTTAATCGGGTTTTATATACATGAATATGAACTTGACGGCAGGGATAGGGCAGCCTATGGGGAATATCTTTTTAAAAAACTGGCTAATCGCTTGCACGAGTTAGGCATCAAGCGGGTATATGAACGCGAATTACGGCGATATCGCCAGTTTTACCTGACCTATGGTCAAATTCGGGAGTCACTGCCTCCCGAATTCAATGTCTTCCCTTTTTCTCCGTCAAGCATTAGCCAAATTCGGGAGTCACTGCCTCCCGAATTTGGCATTAGCGGTATTATGCTTATAGAAAAACTTTCATTTACCCATATCGTAGAATTAATGCAGATTGAGGACCCCTTAAAGCGCGCATTTTATGAAATAGAGTGTATTCGCGGCAGTTGGTCGGCACGAGAACTAAAAAGACAAATAGCCAGTTTATATTATGAACGCTCCGGGTTATCAAAGGATAAAGAAAAGTTATCGAAGAGCGTCCAATCGAAAGCGGAGCGTGTTTCTCCTGCCCAAATTATCAGGGATCCTTATATTTTTGAGTTTCTTGGAATAAAACCCAAAGAAATTATGAGCGAGTCGGAACTTGAAGATTCCCTGCTCGACAAGTTAGAAGAGTTTCTTTTGGAAATGGGGCATGGTTTCTGTTTCGAGGCGCGGCAGAAAAGAATATTAATAGGCGATGAATATTTTTTTGTTGACCTTGTTTTTTATCATCGTATTCTAAAATGCCATGTCCTGCTTGAACTTAAGGTTGATAATTTTTCTCACGAATATATCGGGCAGCTAAATGCTTATGTAAATTGGTTTCGTAAGAATGAAATGACGGAAAATGACAATCCGCCAATAGGTATTCTGCTTTGTACGCAAAAAAACCAGGCATTAGTTGAATATGCGACTGCGGGAATGGATAATAGTCTCTTTGTTTCTAAATATCAGCTTGAGTTGCCTAAGGAGGATGAAATCCGCCGCTTTCTTGAGCAACAAATCGGAGCCGGTTCTACATAGGCAAATAAGAAAGGACTAATAAATTAACGGACATTTATTAGACATATGCGTTATACAATTGGATTAATTGCAGGTAAAAACATAATTTAGACGGCAGATTAAAGATTATATTTTTTGCCGTTTAAAAAGCAATGTGCATTTTTTGCACGGTGCAATAAGGATGAATTGATTATGCCAAAAATCGATATACCGGAAGGCTGGAAGATGACGACGCTGGGAGAGGTGGCGGAGATTAATGCTTTGACTATAAAGAAAGATTATCATTATAATGAAATTGAATATATTGATGTAGCTTCAGTTGAAGAAAGGAAACTTTTGCAAACGCAAAAGTTGCAGTTAAAAAGTGCTCCAAGTCGAGCAAGGCGAATTGTTCAAGATAATGATATTTTAATTTCTACTGTTAGACCTAATTTAAAACATTTTTGCTTTATAAAAACATCTAAACCAAATCTTGTTGCTTCAACTGGCTTTGCTGTTGTTAGCGCAAAAAGAGCAGCCCCCTATTTTTTGTATAATTTATTAACTACCGAAAAATATACTAAATATTTGACGCAGATAGCGGATACTCACACTTCTACTTATCCTGCATTTAATCCAGAGGTAATCTTAAATTCTAAATTTTTACTTCCCTCACTTCCAGAGCAACATGCAATTGCCGCTATCCTTTCCTCGTTTGACGACAAAATAGAACTTCTGCGGGAGCAGAATAAAACGCTTGAGGCAATGGCGCAGGCAATCTATAAGCGGTGGTTCGTGGATTTCGAATTTCCAATAGAAGACGAAACCTCTAAGCTCCTCTCCTTGAAAAGAGGGGAACCCGAAGGTCGGGGTGGTTTTGATAACATTTTACAACTAAAAGGTTATAAATCGAGTGGCGGAAAAATGGTCAAAAGCGAGCTTGGCGAGATTCCCGAAGGGTGGGAGGTTGGGAAAATTAAAGATTTGATTGATATTTTACCAGGATTTGCTTTTTCCTCTGCAGATTTTTCTAAAGAGGGGCAATACAAATTAGTTACTATAAAAAATGTTCAAGATAGATAT
>JAJYYS010000035.1 GCA_021800745.1 bacterium | reverse complement strand
CAGTTAAAATAATACTAAATAAGTTAAAAATAATTTAGATATAAAACATCTTTAAATGCCTTAAATACTGCGGTTTTTAATGGTCGGGACGACTGGATTTGAACCAGCGACCCCTTGCTCCCGAAGCGAGTATTCTTATTCCTTAAAATTCGCTATTTTTAAGATTTATATATCATATAACGGTTAAATAGCGTTTATAAATTATTATATAATTTTATTGAATTTTATCAAATTTTATAATAAAATGGCTGACAAAATAGCTGACAATATTTTGGGGGCTCTATGCTTTACAAACGAGGAGAAATTTGGTGGACACAATTCAGAATTTCCGGAAAAAGATATTATTTTTCCACTAAAACTTCCGATAAAATACTGGCAAAAAAAATAGAACAAACGATAAAATCAGATTTCATACGCAAAATTTACGACATACCGGGAAAGAAAAATAAAGCCATTTTCCTTGATTTCTGGAAAAAATATATCGCATCCGACTCGTCCAGCAAAAGCAACATAGACAATAAAAAGTTCCTCTCCGCACATTTCCTGCCGGTATTTAAAAACGAGGATGCAAAAAGTATATCAGTAAACGATATAGAAAACTACAGGCTAAAGCGCAAGCTTGAAATCCTATCTATGCCGAAGAACGCCGGCAAAAAAGAATCAGAAATATCTTTCAGGACGGTAAACCGCGAAATAACCATACTGCACCATTTCTTCGAGTACTGTATAAAAAATGAAATTATAGATAAAAATCCTTGCGCCGGCTTTAAAAAGCTTAACGAGTTATCCCGCCTGAAAACCTTATCCGATAAAGACATAGAAAAATTGATTAACGGCGCTACGAATAAGCTTACGAGGGATTTAATAACTTTTCTTATTTATACCGGCTGCCGAAAAGGCGAGGCTTTAAATCTCAAATGGGACGACGTGGACTTACAGAACGACGTCATAGCCGTTAAAGGGACTAAAACGAAATACGACAGGTATATACCTATAAGCAAGCCGTTAAAAACTCTTTTAAGCGGCATCGAAAAAAATCAGGACTGTTTATACGTATTTAACAAAAACGGGGCTAAATTAGGCGATTTTAAGAAGTCTTTCCATACGGCATGCAAAAATGCCGGATTTAAGGATATGCACATTCACGATTTAAGGCACGTATTTGCAAGCAAAATGGTAATGGACGGGACGTCGCTTTATATTACAGGAGAGCTTCTGGGACACAGGACGACGCAGATGACAAAAAGGTATTCTCATTTAGTGCCGGAGACGCTTAAAAAGGCAGTTGACGAAGTATGGGGAATAAGGAACTGAAGGAGTTTTCTGGATAAAATTAACAGCTAAAAACGCTGAAAATAATATGATTTATATATTTTAATATTATATATATCTAAAAAAAATAATATGAAAGTTGCAGAATCTCACATTAAAAGTCTTGCAGAGATTATAGCAGGAGACGTTGGCTACACATTATATTTGTCAGGTTCCAGACTTGTTGAATTGTTTAACGTATACTGCGGTTTTAAAGATGTATATGGACAAGGATTCCCTACTAGACGTGACTATGTTGCAAATAAATTATATGAAATAAACGATACTCCTAATCTTGAGAAAATTCTCGAAGCTGTTGTCGATCCATTCCTATATTTAGATTCCGACAAAGATATTAGCGACGCAGTTTGCAAGATTAACGATTTTCTGTCTTTTGACGGGATAGAATTGCGGCTTTACGGTAAAAAATACAAAGCTTATTTATTAGATGAAGATAATATTAAACCCGAAACTTTAATAAAATTAAATAATGATTATTTAATTGAACAAATAAATAAATGCGATGAAAAAATTAAAAACGGCGATTTTGAAGGAGCTATTACAAATGCAAGAACTATGGTTGAAGCCATAATATGTTATATTTTATCAAAAACTAATGGGAAATATAAATCAAATGGCGCAATAACTAAAGATTATAAAGAAATTCAGAAAATTCTAAAACTTAACCCATCTGAATATCCGGCTTATATCGAAAAAATTCTTTCCGGATTAATTAATATAGTAGAGGGATTAGCAGGAACAAGAAATAATATGAGCGATTCGCACCCAAGACGCCTGAAACCAGAAAAACATCATGCTAAACTTGCAGTTAATGCGTCAAAAACCCTTTCTGAATTTTTGATAGAATCATTTAAAAAGCAATATGATTTATAAATGATAAATTTTAATTACGGGGACAAAATGAGCCTGTGGAAAGATTTAGAAATTGAAGAAAAAATAAGAAAAATTTTAGTCGACGAATCTAAGCCTTACAGAAAAGATAAAGCGGACCATCCTTTCGGCCGTTCTTTCCCGAATATATATCAGATAGCAATACTTTTTAAAGAAAAATATCCGAAAGATTTCAAGGCCATAGGCAAATCGGTGGGCGGTAAAGGCAAGGGTAAAGGAAATTCTATAGCTATGTATATAGCCGGACAGCTTTCCCGTAAGATAGGAAAAGAGATAAAAGACATCGAAGGCGGCTTTATTTCTTATCAGTATATGGATGGTCCAGCTTTTATCGGCAAGGACGGGGAACGAATAGAATCTTCGGCTCCCCACTCGGGAAACGAACTTACTATATTCAGGAAGATTTAGGTGGACAGCGCAACCGCAAAAAAGATAAAATCTAAAAATACGAAGATAGAACTCGCGCTTCGTAAGGAATTATGGAGAATGGGACACCGCTACCGCATCCACGACAAAATGGTGGCCGGAACCCCGGATATAGTTTTTAGGAAGCAAAAAATCGCGATATTCTGCGATTCCGAATTTTGGCACGGAAAGAAATACATAGAGGGACAGAAATTCAAGAAAAACGCCGAATATTGGGAAACCAAGATAAAAAAGAATATAGAAAGGGACAAAAAGGTAAATGAAGCCCTTAAAAAAGAGAGATGGACGGTATTAAGGTTTTGGGGTAAGGATATAATAAAAAAAAGAGAAAAGGTTTTGACTAAAATAACTAATTTTATTAATTTATAGATATGATATCCAGGATCCTGTGAAAGGGTGAATTTGTAAAATATTAATGAAAATTGAGATTTAAATGTTCAAATATGTTTTTAGCTTGAAGACGACAGAATTCCGGCGGTAACGCATTGCCTATCATTAAAGCTAGTTTTGCTTTTGTTGTATTTGCGGGAAATTTATAATCTTTAGGAAAAGTTTGTAATAAAGCGGCCTCTCGGGCCGTTATGCAACGGTCCTCGCTTGGATGTAGGAACCGTCCCTTCGAGGGATTTAAACAACCTCCCGTTATCGTGGACGAATAATCGTCCCATTTCAATCTCCCGTAGATATCATTGAACCCTATATTTTCTTTTTTATGACATTCTAATATATACTTTGCCGGCAAATCTTTCCTGCTACCGCCGTCCTTCGGAATAAGCCTTATCATTTCCATTATTTTGTCGGAATGGTCTGCCGTCGCCTTATGGAGAAGGTCGGTCGTGTCCGTTGCGGACTCGATAGAACCTATGCACATTCTTACCGTCTTTTTAACATTTATTGCCGGAACGATATTGATATCGTTAAGCAGGGAACCTATTAATATGAGCCTTTTTCTCCTTTGGGGAACTCCGTAATCGCTTACGTTAACCACGGACATATCCAATTTATAGCCTATTTTTTTTAATTTCTTAACCATGCTTTGAAATTTAAAATAATTTTTCAATCCGGGAACGTTCTCCATCATTATAGCCAAAGGTCTAAGCGCTTCCACAAACCGATAGTACTCGTCGACTAAAGAATTTCTTTCGTCCCGAACCGAACCTTTTTTATTCAATCTTCTCAATGAAGAAAACCCTTGACAGGGGGGGCAGCCAGCCAATAAATGCAACGGTTTTCCTTTAAGCAACTCTTCTATTGATGAAGGTTTTAATTGTCTAATATCTCCTTCGTACACTGTAACGTGGGGATGGTTCAGTTTGTAAGCGGATACGGCGACTGCGTCTAATTCGCAAGCGGCTATTGTTCTAAATCCAGCTTGTTTCAATCCTTCTGACAACCCGCCGCAACCAGCGAATAAATCTACGGCAATAAATTTTGTTTTATTAGATATCATTTTTTAAATTTTTTATATCATCTTTTAATATTCCTTGAAGACCTGCTGAAAAATCTGGAACGCCGAGACTGGTAATGTTGCCTATAACAAATTGAATTAGCGGGGATAAGAATGGCTCGGCTATTTTTTTTCTATCCTCAAAAGATATAGTTTTAAATTTTTTCGCAATATGCCTGTATGTTAACGGGGACTCGGGATTGAAATTATTATTATTGTAGTCTTTGTCAGGCTTTTGTATACAAATTGAACGAACGGATTTGGTCATAACAACGTAGTCCGTTAAATTATTTTCGCCGTTTTTTTCTTTAAACGAAAGGCCTGGCAATACAGTTATATTTTCAATACTACTTGGATTGGTAAGCGATGTCAAAGAAAAACCTTTAAAATCTACTTTAGCCCCATTTAACATTTCTTTTAAGGCATTGTCGCAGATTTTCATTAAAGGAACGATTGTTAAAAATCCTAAATTTTTTTTCCAGAATCTTGCCAAATCGCAATCGGCCGATATAACCATAAATGTTTTGTCTTTAAGCTTAAAAATATCTCCCCTTCTAACAATGTCGTCTTTGGGTTGATGATAAAGCCGAAATCCCCATAATTCCTTTATTTTTTCTTTGGGCAACGGCGGTTCGCTTATTCCATTATTTACCTTTGGCAAGGCGGGCACATCGGTATCGCCGTCGTTAATTAACTTAGTCTTTAGTTTATCCGCAATAATTTCGTTGAAATCAAGAAACGATAAAACGCGGTCGCCACCCCTTAATTCTCCGAAAAATTTTACAAATTCCTCTATCGAGAACTGTCCGAAAGAACTCAAAATACTATCTAACGCTTTTAAGGTTTTTTGTTTCAAATGGTGGCTGTATTTAAAAGAAAAAGTTTTAAGAGCGTCGTCTATCCCTGATTGCAAATATGACAATGATTCTTCAGTATCTTTATATAACACTTTGATGCGGTTTTTATACTTATCAAAACTTCCTGTTATTGCGCTCTCCACTTTGGTTTCATTACCCGCTCCGGTAAATATAAAAATCATTGAATATTGAGATTCCAATATTTCAAGCAATATTGGACTTGGATCTTCTATTCCAGGATAATCCCAATCAAATACGACGATATCCGGACTAAATATATCTTCGACTATGTGATTTAAAAAGAAATTACAATTAGAAAAGCCGGATATAATATATTTATTTTCTTCTTTGCTGCTCTCTTCTTTTTTCGGTAGTTTAGCTGAAGTTAAAGATTCAATCAGTTTATAAAGCGGCTCATCTTTCCATTTTTCTTTATCTGAACATAGATCCACAAACATGCAGTGACTAATTAAGCCTTTATAATCTTCCAATGGAATACCATCGTCCAATATGCATATGGAATATTTTCGTTCTGTAAGTTCCGGCATTATTTCATCTCCTTATCCGGCGTTTTATAAAAATTCAATGTAAAATGTGCCCCTTTTAATCCATCTATTCTTTCTTTCTGGACAGTTTCATAAATCCTTGCCTTATGAGAACTTAAATATGTTTTGCATATGTACAGGCCAAGACCGCTCGGCGGTACTTTAAGGCTATAGTTTGGTTCGAACAGGTAAGGACGAATTATATCGCTAATGTCGGTTCCGGAATCCCCAAAAACCACGGTTCTATTAATCTTGTCTAATTTTGTCAAAATTCTTTTATCGTTCCCATAAGCCTTATTTATCCAATAAATACTGTTATCGAAAAGATTTCCTATAACTTGATATATCTTGGCTTGCTGTCCAAAAATAGAGAAATCGTCGTCCGGATTTATTATCGAGAACGATACCCCGCTTTTTTTCATAGGATGTTTATAGATTTCGGAAATATACCGTATCGAACTGACTATGCTAAACTCCTTAGAAACCTCGTTTCTGATCGCCCTAAGCGGCCCCAACTTTTTTAATTCCGTTTTTAAAGATGAGGATGTTTCCTTTAAATTATCAAGGCTTATCTTGTCCAGTTCGCCGCTCTTTGCCAAACCCGCTAAACCGAAATAAAAATTAGCCGCAATTTTATTAATTTCATGGATTGAGATGGCAATAGCTATGCCGAAGCCGGCTTGCTCCATAAACAACTCTTGAGTCTCTTCTATCATTTTAATGCTGTCCTTAAGTTCCTTCATTGAGTTCTTGAGATTAACCAATCCGGCCTTACGTTCTTCTACTTTTTCCCATAAATCTGAAAAAAAACTATACGGGTCGAGGTCTAAGGGATAATCGCTCTCGGCAACGTTATTGAAAAAGACGGAGGAAAGCTTGGTTATTTTAGAGAGTTCTGTCGGATTCGTAGCAATGCCTTTTGTTAACTTGCCGAATTCGTCTCTTTTAGCCCTATAACGCGGCAACAATAATTGATTTACTACGTTTCTGGCCAAGCAAGAAAGGTCTTTGAAAGCCTGGTTTTCAATTAATCCCTCCCTACTCGTCTTGTCGATTAATCCAAAATTTTTAGATTGCTCTATTTCTATAGTGCCTATAAAATCGCGATAAGATATTTTAAAAGATTGTTTTATCCGTTCTTCACCGAGCTTCAGCCAATCGTACTCGGAAGCAGTCTTTGAATCCACGACAAGAACGTTGTCTCTATAAACCGCAACTCCGCCAAAATCCTCCAGATACTCCGTCAAATCCTTCCAATTTGGCAAACTAATCCATTCTTTTTTTCTATACCACACGTCTAAATGCATAAAAAAAGGACCGCAGGCGGGCTTTCTAAGTCCAAAGCCCTCTCCTCTCCAAAACCCGGGGTCTTCGTGGGCTCTCATATCTATTTCTTTTTCTCCTTTTCCTGCCCAGCTTTCCTCTGGAACCTTATCCTCTGGATGTTTAAATTTTAGCTCGTAATCTTCCACGATTCCGTCATCGTTTATTATCGCGTCCAAGGTGAAATTAGGAACGGCTTCCTGATACGGCAAGAGACTCGGCAAATCCTCTTCCATCTGCGGACATTCGAGACGCACTTCGGTTGTCGGAGCGACGCTGTCGCGATTAGCTATTTTAGACCTGTACACAGGGGAATTAATCTGCAATATGGATTTGTTAAGGTTCTCTATTTCTTTAGAATCCCACTTAAATCCACTCCTACCACCGTAAATAATAAGTCTGGTTCCAGATTGCCTTTGACCGTATTCTCTGGTCGGTTCGTCCCTGAAAAGACTTATACCGATACTGTTTAAATTTACGAAATCTTCGGTTGAATTATCGAACCTATCCCAATCTATTCTTATGACCAGCTCATACGGTACGTCGCTGGTTTTTGTCCTTAATTCCAAATATCTGCCGAGCCTATGGGTTGCAAAACGCCCCACTCCTTTTTCCCCTAAAGGTATTCTGCCGCCGTTTTCTTTCTTTATCTGTTTTAAATATGCCTCGTAAGGACCAAGGTCGCCGTTCGAAAGAGCTCTTTGCCTTTCTATTTTTAATCGCTCCTTTATCATTGTTTTTATGGGGGAAGCCGGCCTGAGCCATCCGTTTCTAACAATCTCTTGGGTCATCCCTATTCCGTCGTCCTCTATCACTATGACCGGACCCGCATATTCCGAAAATTCGTATTGATCGACGTTTATGCTTTTAAGGGCGGCAATTTTTTCTAATCTCACGCGACAACGATGAGCCTGAGCGTCTATAGAATTTTTAATTAGTTCTAAAACACCTACCCTTTCCGAACCTATCAGCTGTTCCCCTAAAACTTTAATTAAATGCGCGTCCGATTCGATATTTAAAATAGCTCCGCCGTCTAAGCATATCTCTTCTAAAACCTTGCAATCTATAGACCTCACAGAATTTTGAATATTGAATGTGGGACCAGACTCTCGCCGATTTCCTTTTTCGTCTAAAAAAGAAACTTCCAATGAAAAAGGTCTGTAGTCCGTTATCTCCGCAAAATAATGTTCAGGCTCTTTCTTATCTTCAAATATTTTAAATATTTTCCCGTAACCGAAATAAACTCCCTTACCTTCTTTTTTAGGTTCGTAATAAACGAATTCGATATTGTTCAAAGAGAGTTGATTGAGGTATTTTTTGGGGAAA
This sequence comes from bacterium, assembly GCA_021800745.1. Next base: position 4,011 of record JAJYYS010000035.1, on the reverse strand, counting down.
TGATAAAATTTACCGATAAAATCGTTATAACTCGAACCTTCTCTATTTTGCGATATTATGAAACAATTTCTTTGCGCCATATCTAATCTCTTGAATTATAAGTCGCCTATTATAATAAATAATGGGTCAATCTACACTACGAGCCCTTTTTAGCTAATTTGCAAAAATTAATACCTTTAGCATCGTCAAAGAATTAGGATATTTATATTTATTTGCTATAAACCTAAAAGCCACCCGCAAATAGCCACAAGATGCTCGTCTATAGTTAAATTTCCAGCACACGTCAATTCACCGCTCTTGAGCTGCCTAAATATTTCTCCCGCCATATCTTTTTCTATCGCCGCCCCTATGAAAAAAGTAAAAGGCTTAAGCTTTTTCTTTGAAAAAGCTTTCCTTATCCTGCTTAGGGCGGTATTAGCCGTTTTCCAGTGTTCGTCCGCACCCGCGGGATCGATGCCGCCCTTCAGTTCCCCTAATGCTATGAAATTTTCTTCACTCGAAATCGTTTCCTTTTCTTTTGTTTTGGATTCGAAGTTTTCCATGCCGCATTTCAACAACGACAGATCCACGTTTTTCTTCACGGCGGGAATAACTGCGTTAAGAATTAACGTTCTCGATCGCCCTTTGAAATTCCAGGAAACGGCGTTTAAGTTTACTTCTATATCCGGGGAATGCTCGTTATCCTCTATCCATTTATTCGTCCTTCTATCCCTCCAAACTATTTTATGCCCCCTTATCGATAAAGACGATATTAAAGCTCGGATAAATTTTTTCTCTCCCAATTTTCCGGCAAGATTCCGCATAGACCCGCCCAATGAATCGCCTCTCGTTAAAAGAAACCGGTATACCAGTTCTTCGACGAAACTAATCCCTGCAGGTTCAAGAAATTTATCGATAAGCCCCTTAACTGCTTCAATCTTATCCCGTTCGGTTAAATACCCGTTCGCTTTTTCGGATACCCCGGAAGCGGTTACCAAAGCCGGCATTATATCTTTCATGTTTAAAAGTCCGGCGGCCGTTTTCGCCTTGGAGGCTTCTATTTTAAGGGACTTAGCTTCTTCGATATAAGGCGTCCCCCTTTCGTTCTTTTCCAAAGCAAGGGCTACGAAACCCGCCCTAGTTTGCTCGTGAGGCGTTAGCAGCGAATCGGCATTCTTAATAAATGTTTTCCAAACGGCGCTACTCATAATATTAGTCCTTTTTCCTCCACACATAGACGCATTTTCTTAATGCTTCCCTGCCGTGCCGGCCCATTTGCTGGCTGCTATTTCCTTTTCCCTGAGGCAAAACTAGGATATTTTCCACGTCGAAACCGAATGAAGACGCGAAATCCGACAAGATTAAATCTACCGGGATACTGATGCCGGCATATTTAACGTTATCGTTAACCATAAAAAACCGCCCCCCGTTTTTAAGTATCCTGAAGCACTCGTATATCACGCAGCTCATTTCATAAAAATATCCCTTTACCATCCTTATTATCCCGTTATTATTCAGCATGCCGGCATCTTTAATGCCCTGAAGTCCGTACAATATACTTTGCAGTAGTTCATGCCCCTTAGCTACGGACAGCGGAGCCGTCCATGCGGAATTGATTTCCACTAAATCCTTTTCTTTGTTTTCTACTGTACAGCTTAACATTTTCTGCCTTAACGACGTTAAGCCGACTTCGTCTATTCCGAGAAGAGCAAGTTCCAGGGCGTAAGTCCTAGTATAGTCGTACCTGTTGCAGTAAGGAGGCGATGTAATAATAGAGCTAAAGAAGTTATCCTTTAACTTAGGCAATTGTTCGAGACACGAAGTTTTATATAAGTATGTTTCCCCTTTTTCGAAACTTTTTGCCGTTTTAGGTAAAAAACCGAAAGTCGGCGCGGGCGGGTTTAAATCGTTTATAATTTCGTTCAGTTTATCGGCAACGGCCTCATCGAAAGACAATATTTTCCCTTTCGTGAACCGTTTTTTCCCCCACGTCCTTCCCGATCGATAGTCCCATCTTAGATATTGACCGTCTTTCCTGGTAAAACTAATAGATTCAAGAACGGATAACAGTGCAAATGATAAAATCTGCCTTACTTCTTCCGGCTCCTCCTCTATCCGGTACAAATAACGTCCGATACTTTTTTTAGTTTCCTCGGGATAAGCTCCTCTGGTAATACGCAATTCTAAGAAGTTCTTTTCTTTTCCGGCCTTATTCCAGTATTTGCCGTCTATCCAACTTCGTATCCGTTTAATAGTTTCTTTGCTTAAGCCTTTTTCGACCAGATTCCTTGTCCGTATGATTTCCTGTCCTATGGGAAGCAGTTCGATGCCGTGGGGATTTAAATTCATTTCTTTAGAAGCGAAAAGGGCGGTTCCCGCTCCGGCAAAAGGATCGAGTATGTCGCCTGAAACGACGTTATACTTGTTAAAAAGGTAATAAATTAACCCGGCGGAAAATCCCTCTTTAAATTTATACCAGCGATAAACCGGTCGCTGCTTGTTAGCCTGGAAACTGACGAGTTGTCTGGATAAATTCTTATCCCCGACGATTATGTTTTTATACCGGAGTTCCCGTTCCGCTGCGATAACGTCGATGTCGTCTGTAGTATGGATATTTTTTATTTGCCCTATAGGCTGCATAGTACTTATCACTTTTATGTGGTTTTTGAGCTATATTACATTTTACAAAAAATATGAAAAATATGAAAGCAGTATTTATGTAAGGAAAATTAGCTAATTACTTAAAATTATTTAAAACTAATTAAATATATGTATATTTATTTAGCAATTTTAAAAGTTATCTTAAATTTATAACTTGATTTATGGTTTTTGCCATTATATTAACTCCTTGTTATAATGACCACGGTTGAAAAATTAAAATCTTACAATACCTATGGATCACTACTTTCGTTCCTTGAAGAACTTAAACCATAAAGAACCCGTAAAAGGCGTAAGCGTAAGGTCCGTTTATCTGGACGACTACATGCTCACATACATGGAGTTCGAGCCGGGAAGCGTGATCCCAGAACATAAGCATCCCCGCGAACAGATTACCCTTATACTCGAAGGAGGCATGGACATGACCGTGGAAAGAGAAAAAGACCGTCCTGAAAGGAGATATAGTTTCGGTTCCGGCAAACGTCGTGCATAGCACGCAAGTCATTGACGAATTCACCGTCGCGGTAGACGCCTAGTCGCCGGCAAGGGAAGACTATAAATAATAAAAAGGGATTAACCCGTCCAGTTAAAAACGAAATAGCTGTCCAGTTAAACCGAAATACGCAGGTCATTTATGCTGCCAGGATAGGCATATTAGGATTATCCGAAGACGGCACGGCTTATACACTGTCCTAGTGAATTTCGTTTATCTTGAAGGCGCCGTTATCAAAAAGGTTTACCTTAATTTAGACAGCGTAATTTTAAAATCGGAAAATAAGGACTTTCCCGACATAATAATACCCCTAAAAGATATTGATAAAGACAATTTTATTATCGGCAAAGTGAAATGGGTATTACAGAAATTTTAATCTTTCGGAGAGAAACGAATTATGAAAGCGTATCGCCAAAAAGACGCTCCTTTAACCGGCGACGAGGAAATTATTTTTGAAGAACTAATAAACGGGGCGGTAAAAGCTATAAATAATACGGCGGTTAAAGACGGAATAAAAAAAATCAAGAATACTCTAAAAGGCTTAGGCTATAAAACTAAAAACATTAAATTTACGGAAATCGGCAAATCGCTCGGGCTTGAAAATATCGAGAATAATTTTGAATGATAAATTTAAAATAAAAAGCAATCAGGATTATTATCTCTGTTATAAACTGATTTAAAAAAAATAATCCGTCTGACAAAATGGCTGACAGTAAATTTTTTGGTTTTAAACTATGTCGGCAAATCCTTATAGAATGGTCGGGACGACTGGATTTGAACCAGCGACCCCTTGCTCCCGAAGCAAGTGCGCTACCGAGCTGCGCTACGTCCCGAATTTATGAAATGTTATGAAAAGAACATTTGATGCGGATTTTTGAACA
>JAJYYS010000191.1 GCA_021800745.1 bacterium | reverse complement strand
ATTCGCGTTTAATTCTGTTAAACGCCGTTTTCATCGCTTCGGCGCTTTCCATTACCTGCGGGAGGAAATAAATATTTTTATCGAAAAGCCTGCCTACTTCTTCAAGAGCGGGAATTAAATATTTATTGCCTATATTCAAAGGCGGTTCTCCCGAAGCTAAAATTTTTTCTACGTATTGCGCCGCATATTCCTTTTCTCCGTGGACGACGGCATCATACAAAAGCTCGCCTTCCGTTTTTGCCGCGCCCGGAGCAGGCTTTTTTTCATTGTTTGCGGAATGAACTTTGGCTTCGTTCGAATATTTGTTTATGTAATTTTTAAAAAGATAATCTTTGCCAAGAAGCGCGTTCATCGCATAGAAATTTGCGATTAAATACTCGTCCTCCGGATTTATTATTGCGGCGCTCAAACCTTCTTTAAGACATAAAGACAAAAAAGACGAGTTAATATAAGACCTCTTCGGAAGGCCGAACGATACGTTGCTGACCCCCAGTACGGTGGGAAGGTTCATAGCCGCTTTATTCAAAGAAAGCGCTTCTATAGTAACCATGGATTTTTCCTGTCCGGCGCTTATCGGCAGAGTAAGAAAATCTACTATTATATCGTAAGGCTTCACTCCGTAATCCACAAGCTTATTATATACACGGTAAGCCGTTTCAAGCCTTTTTTCGGCTGTTTCTGGGATGCCGTCGTCGTCTAAAGCTAAAATCAATACTCCCGCCCCGTATTTTTTTATTAAAGGCATAATCTTCGCCAGCTTCTTTTCTTCCCCGCTTATCGAATTTACCAACGGTTTGCCCGGATAAAGCATAAGAGCTTCTTCTAACACATCCGGATTTGAGGAATCGAGCGACAGCGGCGTATGAACGACGCCGGTTACGGCAATTATCCCTTTTTTCATCGAATTTATTTCATCGGTGCCGGGAACTCCGACATTCAGGTCTAGGACGGCGGCTCCCGCCTCTACCTGTCTCGACGCAGTCTTTCTGATGTAGTTTGTTTTTCCGCTTTTAAGTTCTTCTATGAAATCTTTTTTGCCGGTCGGATTTATTCTTTCTCCTATAATTACCGGCGGATGATTATATCCGCAAGATACAAATTCGGTTCTGGAAGTCAAAAACAAACCTTTTTCTCTTTTTATGCCTTTCGGGGGTAAACCGTTTTCGTTAACGGCGTCTATCTCTTTTTTTAATGCCGAAATAAACGTCTCGTTACTGCCGCAGCATGCCGAAACGACTCTTACGCCTATCAAGGCAAGCTCTGGAATTAACGACGTAAAATCTTCAGGTTTTCCGGGAAAGACGGTAATTCCGTTTTTTAATTTCGGTATTCCTGCATTAGGTTTAGAAATTAAAGGCATATCCGTTACCGAAGCCATTTTTTTTAAAATTTCGTAAATTCCCGCCGGACCCACGGAACAGTTTGCGCCTATTACGTCGGCTCCGAGGCTGTCGGCGGTTACCGCAAAAACCTCCGGCGTAGTTCCCAGTATAGTTCTATAAGTGCCGTCGAACGTCATCATTGCTATAATAGGCTTATCGCATAATTCTTTAACGGCGACGATAGCGCTTCTGATTTCCTGCAGGTCGAGCATAGTTTCAAGCTGAAAAATATCCGCTCCGGCTTCTAGTCCCGCCTTTACCTGCTCTTTGTATATCTCTAAGCTTTCCTTAAAAGTCGTCTCTCCAACGGGATAAATAAATTTTCCGGTGGGGCCTAAGGACATCGCAGTCAGCGCGTTATTTCCGGCAATTTCTTTAACTGCTTTAACGGCGTTAAAATTTACGTCGTATGTTTTATCGGACAGGCCGTACTCGGCTAATTTAATTCTGTTTGCGCCGAAAGTGTTTGCTACTATTATTTCGCTTCCGGCGTTAAAATAGGTTTTATGAACGTCTTTTATATATTTAATTTTTTCCGAAATATTAAAGCTCTCGGGAAGAAGACCTTTGGGTAGGAGATTTTTAAGTTGAAGGACTGTTCCCATAGCTCCGTCCGAAAGTATTAATCTTTTTTTTAATTCCTTCCTAAAATCTTTTATCATGATAAAGTTATAATGAATTATCCGCTTTAAATTTATTTTAAGCCTTCCGCTAACCCTACATTTTCTATCGGCCTGCCCAAAAATTTTCCGCCGAGTTCTTTAAATTTTTCTACGTCGTCGCTGACGAAAAACAATTCGTCTCCTTTTTTCGTTCCGGCCTTTAACATCCCGTTCCGCTCCAAATAATCTTTAACCGCCCCGGCGGTTTCCACGCCTGAATCTATTATTTCCGTATTTTTGCCGATTTGAGCGGAAATCGGTTCTTTAAGGATTGGATAATGGGTGCATCCCAATACGAGGCATGACGGCTTTTCCATAATCAATGAAGATAAATAATGGTTTATGACGCTCTTCGTAATTTCTTCATCCGCAAATCCTTCTTCTACTAACGGAACGAAAAGCGGACAGGCTTTCTCCGTAATTTTAAATGCGCCGCCGAAAAGACGGCTCTTATCGCTTTCCAAAGAAGCTATTTCTTTATATATAGCCGCAGAATACGCCCTGCTCTTAATCGTTGCGGATGTTCCTATTACGGCTATATTTCCGCCCGAAGATACCAGCACTGCTTTTTTAGCTCCGGGTTCTATTACGCCGAATACCGGAACGTC
>JAJYYS010000190.1 GCA_021800745.1 bacterium | reverse complement strand
TAGAACTTGCGCCTATAGATTTCAATATGGCTATATCCTTTCTTTTTTCCATTACCACCATTATGAGAGTGGAAATAATATTAAACGCCGCCACCAGTACGATAAGGGATAGAATTACGAACATCGTAAGCTTCTCTAATTTTATTGCTGAAAATAAATTTTTGTTAAGCTCTTCCCAGCTTAAAGCATAATAAGAAGAAGATGTTTTATTTCCGTTAAGTTTAGCGGCTATCTTTCTTGCAAAACTATTTGCCGAACTTAGATTGTTGAGCTTAACTTCGATGCCTGTAACCGAACTTGCGGACAAACCGAGAAAAGCCTGCGCGTTTTTAAGGGAAACAAAAGAAAGGGTCGAATCGTAATTATACATTCCGCTGTTTATAATACCGCAAACGATAAATTTTTCCGTTTTAGGCATAACCCCAAATGGAGTAATTTCACCATCCGGAGAAATTATAGTTACCCTGTCGCCTATGGAAACGCCGAGATTTTGAGCCAAAACTTTTCCTAAAACTATTTCGTTTTTATTTTTATTATCTAATCCCGATAAGCGTCCTTTAATAAGATATCTCTTAAGGTCGGTAACTTTTTTCTCGGTTTTTACGTCTATTCCCCTTAAAACGCTTCCGGTCGAAGTAGATGCGGAGGATATCATTATATCGGTATATATAAAAGGTGAAATGTTTTTTACGCCTTTGACGGATGATATTTTTTTTACGGCTTTTTTGTAATTATTTACAAAACCGTTGTAATTTAATACTATAATTTGCGACTCTATCCCTATTACCCTTTTTTCCAAGGCGTGGTCGAAGCCGCTCATAACGGATATAACGACTATCAATGCCATTACGCCTATCATTATCCCCATTACCGATATAAAACTCAATAAAGATATAAATGAATTATTTTTCGGCTTTAAATAATGAAGGGCGATTTTAGTATGAAAATTCATATTCGGCTATTTTATCTATTTCAAGGGTTTAAGCAACGGAAATAATATCACGTCCCTGATAGAATGCGAATTCGTCATGAGCATGACTACCCTGTCTATGCCTATGCCGCATCCCGCGGTAGGCGGCAGTCCCTGCTTCAGCGCTTCGATATAATCGTCATCCATTTCTACAGGCAGACCTTCTTTTACTTTTGCTTCGACCTGCAATTTAAAACGCTCTTCCTGGTCTATGGGGTCGTTAAGTTCCGAGAATGCATTGCCTATCTCTCTGCCTGCTATGAACAATTCAAATCTGTCCGTTACCGACCCGTCGAGGTCATTCCTTCTTGCAAGCGGAGAGCTTTCTACCGGATAATCGGTCACGAAAGTCGGGTTAACGAGTTTCGGCTCTACGGTTTCGTCAAACAATAAAGTCAATAATTCTCCAAGGCTGTCTGTTCTGCTTATTCCTGCAGTATTCCTTGCTCTAAGAATTTCGTAAACCTTATCCGCGGAATCTATTTCTTCCGGATTAAAACCTCCTACGGCGCACAAGCTTTCCTTCAGTTTTATTCTTTTAAAAGGCGGCTTGAAATTCAATTTTTCGGAACCGTATTCTATTTCGAAAGAACCGCAAATACGTAACGCTAATTCCGAAAGCATTTTCTCGACAAAATCCATTAAATATTCGTATGTAGAGTATGCCATATAAAATTCAAGCATGGTAAACTCAGGATTATGCTTGACGGAAATACCTTCGTTTCTAAAATTTCTTCCTATTTCGTAAACCCTGTCGAATCCTCCCACGACTAATCTTTTTAAATATAATTCCGGCGCTATCCTCATATAAAGTTCTAAATTAAGGGCGTTATGGTGAGTTTTAAAAGGCCTCGCTGTCGCGCCTCCTGGATTGGCCTGCATAATCGGAGTTTCGACCTCCAAAAAATCGTACGAATTTAAAAACGAACGGATGAAGTTTATTGTTTCTGCTCTTTTTCTGAATATTTCCCTGACTTCTCCGCTTGCTATTAAATCTACGTATCTTTTTCGGAAACGCGCTTCGATATCTTTAAGCCCGTGCCATTTCTCGGGCAGGGGAAGAAGGGATTTTGTCAAAATTTCTATATGTTCTATTTTTATCGTTAATTCGTCCGTCCTGGTTCTAAAAAGGTGCCCTTTTATCGCACATATATCTCCTATATCTATATATTCGCTAAATAGTTCGAAATCTTTTTCTTTAACTGCATCTTTTTGAATATAGCACTGTATTTCGCCGAAACCGTCTCTCAGCCTGAAGAAAGACGCCTTGCCGAAACTTCTTATAATAATAATCCTGCCGGCAGTTTCGGTATCAACCTTGTTATTTTCAAAAAAATCTTTATCCCTGCCGCCGTATTTTTCGATTATATCCTTTATATTTTCTTTTTTTTCAAAATCGTTTGAAAAAGGGTTGATTCCACTTTCTTTTAATTTTTTTAATTTATCCAAGCGGTTATTTTCTATAATATTTAATTCCTGTTCCAAGGTTTTCCCTCCTTCTTCCAATTTGTTCCCAATTTATGATGGTGCCGGAATTCAATTCCGGCACCATCATATTTAATTAAGATCTGACGCCCAGCAGATACGCGCTGATAAACTCGTCGATGTCTCCGTCGAAAACGCTCCTGTCGTCGTAAATAGTGACGCCGGTTCTGTGGTCCTTTATAACCCTGTTGGGATTAAGC
>JAJYYS010000189.1 GCA_021800745.1 bacterium | reverse complement strand
TGGCGGTAATCGGGTTGCATCCGGTAGCCTGAGCTCCGAAAATTTTCGTATGAGGTTTTTCGTTGAGCAGACCGCAGTAATCGAATTCGTCTATCGCTTTTCCGACTTTTGTTATTAAAGAGCCTCCAGCCATAGGAACTACGACGTTGTCGGGGGCTTTGAATCCTAATTGTTCGAGCATCTCGAAAGTAAGCGATTTCGACCCTTCGGCATAATAAGGCCTTAAATTGATATTTACGAATGCCCAGCTGTGTTTCCCGGCTATTTCTGTGCAGAGCCTGTTGACTTTATCGTAACTGCCGTTAATTTTTACGAGATTAGTGTCGTATATAAGAGTTCCTAATACTTTGCCGGTCTCAAGATTTGACGGAATAAATACGAAACTTTCGTAGCCGGAAGAAGCCGCAAGAGCCGCGACGGAGTTTGCGAGGTTTCCGGTAGAGGCGCAGGCCACGGTTTTAAACCCGAATTCCCTCGCCTTTGCAATGGCTACCGAAACGACCCTGTCTTTAAAGGATAAAGTAGGAAAGTTAACGGCGTCGTTTTTAACATATATTTCTTTAACGCCGAGGGCTTTTGCAAGGTTATCGGCTTTTACGAGCGGGGTATATCCCACGTTTTTACCTATTTTTATTTCTCCTTTTATAGGAAGGAGCTCCTGATACCGCCACATATTCGCATCGCGCGATTTTATTTTTTCCCTGGTAAGCTCTTTTTTTATTTTATCGTAATCGTAATCCACTTCGAGCGGACCGAAGCAATAATCGCAAACATAAAGCGGACTGTCGGGATATTCCTTGCCGCATTCACGGCACTTTAAGCCTTTAACGAACATTTTCTCTCCTTATCTTAATCTTATTTTATTTTTATTTAAGCCGTAATAAAAAAAACCTCTTCTCCCTGCGAATACGGAAGAAGAGGTTTTTAAAAACTCTTTTCTTCTTATCTTCCAGGAATAAACCTGCGGGAATTAGCACCGATTTTTAACTTTTTATCGGTTGCTGCGGTTTCAAAGGGCCCGTCCCTCTACCGCTCTTGATAAGAACTTTATAGGCTTGCTAATTTTAAAAAACAGATAAATAATACCGGTTATTATTATATCGTATAAATTTAAATAATGTCAAATAAAAAAATAAATTTTTATCGGCAATTTTTAAATTGGACCTTAATCCTGCAATATAATTTTTATTCCGGATTTATAGTTTCTACCGCAGGCTCGAGGTTGCAGTTTAGTGTTTATATTGAGTAAAAATTAAATTATAATAGATACGGCTATGAAATCAAAATTAAAGCTGACATTTTTATTATTTTCAGTTTTTATAACCGCCCCAGCGCTTTCGGGTTGCGTTCCTTATATAATAGGAGGCGGTTCCGGGCAGGGGTCATACGGCCGCCCGCCAGGATATTATCCGCCTAAGCAGATTTCGAGGAATGTCGAGGTCGGAGTCGCTTCATGGTACGGTCCTGGTTTCCAGGGACGGGAGACGGCAAGCGGCCAAATCTACAACATGTACGATTTGACGGCGGCTTCGCTGACGCTTCCTTTAAACAGCTACGCTTACGTCACTGACCTTCAAAACCACAGAAGCGTCGAAGTATGCGTTAACGACAGGGGGCCGTATGCGGACGGGAGGATTATGGACCTCTCATACGCCGCCGCAAAGGCGCTTAATATGGTCGGCCCCGGCACGGCGTTAGTAAGAGTGCAGTATCTCGGACCGAAACCGGTGCCGCTGTCAGAATGCAGAAGATACGGGGGGAAAAGAAGTCTGAACGTTTATCGGAGTGTAAAATATATTCCTCCGGCATCGGGTTATACTCTTCAGTTTGCGGCATATACCGTAAAGTCTAAAGCGCTGAATAAAATAAAAGATATTAAAAAACTTGTTCCGGGGGTGCATCTTGCGACAAAAAATGTAAAAGGCATATTTTATTACAAAGTCGTATTCGGCAAATTTAAAAACCTGAAAGCCGCTTATAATTTCGCCAAAATTATCGCGGGATACGGATATAATATTTATATAACCCAAAACTAAAAATAACCGTTAAATAAAATCATTTTAATTTGAATTTATTTATAATAAAATGTTTGTATGAAAAAAATAGTTGCCGTTATACCGGCAAGATATAAATCCACCAGATTCGAGGGCAAACCCCTTGCGTTAATTATGGGAAAGCCTATGATAAGGCGTGTTTATGAAGGCGTTATAAAGTCGGAATTGCTGTCCGACGTTATAATAGCTACGGAAGACAGAAGGATATACGACGCCTGCAGGGATTTCGGGGCGAATGCGGTTATGACTAAAGATACCCACCAAACCGGCACGGACAGGATAATAGAGGCCGTAAGCGGCATCGATGCGGATATCGTATTAAACGTTCAGGGAGACGAGCCGTTGGTGAATTCCGAAATAATAGAATCTTTGATAAAACCATTTAACGAAAGCGGCGATATTTCATATACTAGCGTCAAAACCCCGATTTATTCTTATGAAGAATTTATAGACCCTAATAACGTCAAGGTTATAGTCGATAAAAATAATTTCGGCATATATTTTTCGAGAAGCCCTATTCCGTATGACAGGGAAAGGGCCGGGGAACTGAAGGATTTTAAAGGTATTTTCGGCTACAAGCATCTCGGTTTTTACGGATATACCAAA
>JAJYYS010000188.1 GCA_021800745.1 bacterium | reverse complement strand
ATTAATGCGTTTAACTTTTGCGAAATTTTTAATATTTAAACCGTAAAGGCTTATTTGAGGAGAAAAAACGGAAAATTTTATTTTTTCTATAGTCGTATTTTTTTTTAGAACGGAGGAAATATATGCGGATAAATAGTTTTTAGCCTTCAAAGCAAAATAAGGCGACGTAATGAATAAAACGGCGCTTGCGGAAATTACGGCCGAGAAGAGTAAGAGGATTAATAAATAAATTTTAAATTTCTTTTCATATTTTTTCATCTATAAATTTATAGCCTACGCCTCTTATGGTTTCTATAAATTTAACCGATTCGTCTATCTCGATATTCGACCTCAATCTCCTGATGTGGACATCTACCGTCCTCGGTTCGACGAATGAATTGTTTCCCCAAACATTATCCAGCAGTTTTTCCCGCGAAAAAACATCTCCGGCATAAGTCATTAAAAAGATAAGAATTTTAAATTCTATAGGGCTGAGTTTTATCTCGTTATTTTTTACCGTTACGCTGTGTTTGCTAATGTTTACGGCGATATTTTTAAACATATACCCGCCCGATGCCTCACTGCTTTGCTTATTATTAACTTTAGCGGCGGGCATTCTTTTTAAAATAGCGCGGACGCGGGCAAGGAGTTCATTTACGGAGAAAGGCTTGATAATATAATCTTCGGCGCCGGCTTCGAAACCTAATATTTTATCTACTTCTTCCTGTTTTGCCGATAAAAATATAACGGGAACGCCCGACAAGCTGGAATCCTGTTTTATTCTTTTGCAAACTTCGTAACCGCTGATATCTGGGAGCATAAGGTCCAGGATTATAATATCGGGCTTAACGACCTCGGCAATTTTAATGCCGTCGAATCCGTTAAATGCAAATTCGACGTTATAACCTTCTTTTGCAAGATTATATTTTAAAAGTTCTACGAGATCGGATTCGTCGTCTATTACAAGAATATTGACTTTGCTCATAATAAATAATACAACATAAAAATCCGGTTCTGTCAAGCCGAAATCCGGAAATATTACCTTACTTTGCTTTTTGCAATATTGCCTTTAGAATTGTTTTGTTTTTTTGCGTAGCCGTGCCGCGGCGGATAATTCCGGCTGCCGGCTGCGGCCGATGTCCTTTCCCCATATATTTTCCTGCTTCCCTGCCTTTGAGGCAATGGATTACGGGGTTCGGCGGCAGGCATATTTGCGGGCGGAACAAAGCTGTCGAATAAAACCTTTGGTATCTCGCGTTTTATAAACCTCTCAATTTCTTTCAGGTAGCGAAGTTCTTCCTTGTCTACTAACGAAATAGCTTTTCCGCTGCTGCCCGCGCGCCCCGTTCGCCCTATGCGGTGGACGTAATCTTCAGCCGCATTAGGCAGTTCAAAATTTACGACATGCGGCAGGCGGTCGATATCTATTCCTCGCGAAGCCACGTCGGTGGCGACAAGCGCCGTTACCGAACCGTCTTTAAACTGTGCCAGAGCCTTAATACGCGCAGGCTGGCTTTTATTTCCGTGTATAGCGGATGCCGAAATTCCGTCCGCGGCCAGTTTATCGGCAAGGCGGTTAGCGCCGTTTTTCGTGCGGGTAAAAATCAATACCTGTTTCCATTTATGATGCTTGATAAGATGCGACAAGAGATGGCTCTTCAAGCGCTGGGAAACTAAATGGACGCTCTGGTCCACTAATTCCGAAGCGGCATTGCGTTTTGCGCCTTCTACAAAAACCGGATTATGAAGTACGGAGGCTGAAAGGGTCTTGATTTTTTCGGAAAAAGTTGCCGAAAATAATAAGTTCTGCCGTTGTTTAGGCAGAAGCGCGATAATTTTTTTAATATCGACTATAAATCCCATATCCAGCATCCTGTCGGCTTCGTCCAGCACGAAGATTTCGACGCCTGATAAATCAACTGTTTTTTGTCCTACGTGGTCAAGCAGGCGGCCGGGAGTCGCCACTAATATATCAACATTACGGCGCAAGGCTTTTATCTGAGGCACTATGCTCATTCCTCCGAACACCGCCGTAGATTTTAACGGAAGATATTTTCCGTATGTTTTTACCGATTCTTCTACCTGTGCGGCAAGTTCGCGCGTCGGCGCCAGAACTAAACAGCGCGGTCTGCCGGAGCGGGAAACCGCAGCGGGTTTTTCTGCGAGCAGGTGGAGTATCGGAAGCGTAAAAGCCGCCGTTTTACCGGTTCCGGTCTGTGCGCCGGCCAGCAGGTCTGACCCCGACAATACCGCAGGAATAGCTTTGGCCTGAACGGGGGTCGGATTTTCGTATCCTGCATCGGCGATAGCCTGCATTACAGGTTTTGACAATTTTAAATCTTTAAAACCGATTTCCTTATTGATTTCCTTATTTACGTTATCGGATAGTTTAGGCGATTCCGCAGCATAATTTTTTTTGTTCTTGAACATTTTTAGACATTCCTCCATTGTGAGTTTAAATTATTATACAAATTAACACTGCATCTAGTTTTCGAGGAATATTTACAGGAATACCGGGGTTTAACTTTAACAATGTCGATAATGTATGTTTTATTATACGATTATTTTTTAAAATAATCAAATTTTTTATTTAATTTATTTATCTTTTAATTTTTAATTTAATTTTAAATGCCGAATCTTTTAATTTTTCTTTAACTTCTCTTTCTATAAACAAGCTGATCTTATA
>JAJYYS010000187.1 GCA_021800745.1 bacterium | reverse complement strand
AAAACTATAAAACAGTAAAAAACGGTAGAATTTTAACCCGCTATATGCTATATTTTCTTAAAATATTTATTTTATAATTTAACAAGTCTAATTTTCTTTTATGGTGGAGATTGATGAAACCGGTTAAAACTCGAGTAATTTTAATAGCCGTATTTATTTTTATATCTTTTTTTTCGATAGTCCCTTCCATATACCCTAATACGCCGGGATGGTGGAAAGCCGTAATCGGAAATGCGGAAATGCATCTGGGGCTCGACCTTCAGGGCGGAGTGTATCTCGTCGAAAAAGTCGAGGTAGATAAAGCCGTAAAAGAAAAATTATACAAAGACTACTCCGATATAAAATCCTTCATAGAAAACAAAAATATCGGAAGCGGCAAAGATTTGTCGTTCAAAAGCGACCGTATAGTTTTGAGCGGAAATCTTATGAAAAACAAACAGGCGGTTTCCGGCATTAAAAATTACCTGAAAAACCATCATGTTTCTTTGGAGTTATCAGGCGGAATAATAAATTTTAAGCCGTCCGATCTTGCGCAATATAAAAAAGAATCCGTCAGCGGCGCAATAGAGGTCATGAGAAACAGGATAGACCAGTTTGGACTTGTTTCTCCTAAAATAGCCCGCCAGGGAAAAGACTTAATAGTCGTCGAAATGCCCGGAGTAAAGAACGTAAAGCAGGCCGTTAAACTAATAGGAAAAACCGCAAGGCTTACTTTTAAGCTTGTGGACGATAAACACGGCATAGCAGAGGCATTAAACGGCACAATCCCTAAGGGCGACGAAATCCTTTACCATACCACGTTTAATAAATTCACCCATAAAACGACAAAAAGACCTTATCTTATAAAAAAAGCCGTATTAATGAGCGGCGCGGATATCTCAAGCGCAAACGTTCAGATAAACCGCTATAACCAGCCTATTGTCGGGGTTTCTTTAAATTCGCGCGGGGCAAAACAGTTCGGAAATATCACTACTAAATATACTGGAAAAAGATTAGCCATCATACTCGATAACAACGTTATTTCCGCACCGGTTATAGAAGAACCGATACTCGGTGGAAACGCTTCTATCTCGGGACGGTTTACGATGGCTCAGGCAAACAATCTTGCAATAGCTCTCCGCTCCGGCGCATTGCCTGCACCTGTAAAAATAATACAGAATAACACGGTAGGGCCGACGCTTGGTGCCGATTCTATCCACGACGGCATCCTTGCCGCCGTCGTCGGAACTATACTCGTTATCGGATTTATGATATTTTACTATAAACTTTCGGGTTTAATAGCTGATTTTGCCCTTATAGAAAACGTTCTGTTTCTTATGGCGGCGCTTTCTCTTTTCGGAGCAACGCTAACCCTGCCGGGAATTGCAGGAATTATTTTAACTATAGGCATGTCCGTGGACTCCAACGTTCTTATCTTCGAAAGAATCAGGGAAGAGCTAAGGGATGGCAAACCGGTAGTAATAGCCATAGAAAACGGATATAATAAAGCCTTTTTTACTATTCTGGATTCTCACGTTACGGCGCTTATAACCGCCGCCGTACTTTTTTATTTCGGTTCCGGTCCGGTAAAAGGTTTTGCGGTAACTCTGTCTCTGGGCATAATGATAAACCTGTTCACTTCTTTGGTTGGCACGAAAGTTATATTCGATATGATATCTAACAAAAAAGAGCTTAACAAGTTAAGCATTTAATATAAATATTATAAAAATCATAAATACGGGGTCGAAAATTGGAATTTATTAAAAACACTCATTATAATTTTATAGCAAAAAGAAAATATTCGTTTGTTTTATCCTCTATCCTGGTAATATTCGGCTTAGTCGAGATTATAGCTATGATAGCGGGAACGGCTAAAATAGGAATAGATTTTACCGGCGGACTTTCTATGGAAATGGCTTTTAAACACAAAATTTCGATTGCTTCGGTGAGAAAAGCCCTCATACCGGCAGGATTCAAAGACGTAAAGTTAGTCAAAATTAAAGGCAAAAACGATATTATAATCCAGACTAAAGCCGTAGCAAAAGATTTGAACGCATATACGGCTAAAATTAAGCAAACTGTTAAGAACGCCTTTAAGAAAAATCCGCCTAAAGTTATAAGCAGCGAAATGATTGGGCCGTCGGTAGGAAAAAGGCTTTCGAGAGATGCTGTTATCGCCGTTATTATATCTATTATAGCGATAATACTTTATATAACATGGCGATTTGAATTCAGATTCGGACTGGCGGCTGCGATAGGCCTAGCCCACGACGTGCTTGCCCTTCTCGGGGTAATTTTTATATTTCAAAAGGAAATTACGCTTTTAGTCATAACCGCCGTTTTAACCGTGGCGGGATATTCGCTTACCGATAAAGTCGTAGTTTTCGACAGAATAAGGGAAAATCTTAGAACCGAAACGGAAAAGGCTAAGCATATAGATTTAAAAAACCTCGTCAATATAAGTATCAACGAAGTTTTAACGAGAACGGTCGTTACGTCGCTGACGGTCATACTCGTCGTATTATCGCTGTTTTTCCTCGGAGGCATAGTTCTGCACGACTTTGCTTTTGCTTTATTGCTCGGAGTATTAATAGGAACCTATTCCTCGATATTTATCGCAAGCCCTATTATGGTTATTTTAAACGAGAATCACTATAAATAAATTTAGTATTAGAAAAGTGCATATAAATTTAAAATTAAAATATG
>JAJYYS010000186.1 GCA_021800745.1 bacterium | reverse complement strand
ATCAAATTTTTTTTTGATGAATTCCAATATAGACAGAGAAAAAAGTTTTATAAATTACGGAATTGTTTCGATTGAATATATAGAGCGCAGTTCGATTAAATTAATTTTTTTTGAAAATATTCTTGATTAAAATAAATAAACCAAGATGAAAAAAAATAATTCGATAAAAATATGTCTTGCCCAGACAAATCCAAAGGTCGGGGATTTAAAGAAAAATATCGAAAACCACATTGAAATTATTTCCGGGGCAAAGGATAAAGGGGCGAACCTTGTAGTTTTCCCCGAGCTTTCTTTGACGGGATATTTTTTAAAAGACAGTGTTTACGATTTAGGGATAAATATCAATACCGATGAAGCAGCAATTTTAGAACCTATTTATAAAGCGGCTAAAGATTTGGATATTTCGGTTATTGCAGGTTTTGTCGAAAAAGATGCTGATTTTAATTTCTATAACTCTTCCTGCTGTATCTCTAAAGGCAAGCTGATTAACGTGCATAGAAAAGTTTATTTGCCGACATACGGAATGTTTGAAGAATTGAGATATTTTAAGCCGGGAGATGGATTCGGCGTTTTTGATATGGACGGGGTTAAAGTTTCCGTTTTAACCTGTGAAGACGCTTGGCATCTTTCTTCATCGTATATTGCCGTAAATAAAGGGGCGCATATAATTATAGTTAATTCGGCATCTCCGGCAAGAGGCATTACCGCCGGGCTTAATAAATTTAATTCTATGAATATGTGGGAGGAACTGCTTTCCGTTATAGCTTTTTATTACAAATGCTATGTAATATACGTTAACAGGGTAGGTTTTGAAGACGGAATAGGATTTTCCGGGGGTTCGTGTATATTAAATCCTTTAGGAGAGATGGAAAAAAAGTTGGATTACTTAGAGGAAGAGGCAGTTTCAGCCGATATAAATTTAGACCTTCTAAATAACGAAAGATTTAAAACGCCTCTCATAAGAGACGAGAATTTAAATCTGACGCTTAAAGAGATTGAAGGCATTATAAATAAAGGAACGATAAAATGAAAAAAGAACTTCCTAAAATAGACGAATATAATTCCCCCCTTATTTATAAACACCTTTCTAATTTTATTAAGATAGAGGTTTCAAAAGCACGGATAAATAGCGTAGTTTTGGGATTGTCGGGGGGTATAGATTCAGCCGTAGCGTGCTATTTAGCCTCAAATGCCCTTGGAAAAGAAAACGTGGCGGCCCTGATTATGCCCTACGAAAGCAGTTCCGGGTCAAGTATGGACGATGCCTTAAAAGTCGTCAAGACGCTCGGTATTTCTCATTATGTTATAGATATAACGAAACAGATAAACGAATATTTTATGAAAGAAAGTGCCGTTGCGGCTCCGGACGATATCAGGGTTAGAAAAGGCAATAAAATGGCAAGAGAAAGAATGTCTATCTTATACGATTATTCATATAAATTAAATTCTTTGGTTCTGGGAACAAGTAATAAATCCGAACTTCTTTTAGGTTACGGAACGCTTTACGGAGATATGGCCTCTGCGTTAAATCCTATAGGCGATATTTATAAAACGCAGATATATCAACTCGCGGAGCATCTCGATATTCCAAAAAGTATAATAACCAAGGCTCCTTCGGCTGATTTATGGGAAGGGCAGTCCGACGAAGGCGAACTCGGTTTTACTTATGAAACGGCAGACGGTATAATGTATCTTTTAATAGATAAAATGTACAAACCGGAGGTTGTAGTTTCTTTAGGGTATGACGAGAATCTTGTTAATAAAATATACGACAAAATAAAAAAATCCCAATATAAAAGACGAATGCCTTTAATAGCCAAGGTCTCGGAGCGGACGATAAATATAGACTTTAGATATTTAAGGGACTGGGCGTAATCAGATGGGCGCATTATACGTTGTTGCCACCCCGATAGGAAATCTCGAAGATATTACGATAAGAGCGTTAAAGATAATGAGGCAGGCGGATTTTATAGCATGCGAAGACACTAGAAAGACAAGAATATTGACTTCGCGTTACCATATAAAAACACGCTTAATTCCGTATCACGAATATAATAGAAAATCCGCAGCGGACGGTATCGTAGCAAACATATTAAAGGATAAAAACGTTGCGCTCGTCAGCGAAGCGGGAACGCCCCTGATATCCGACCCGGGTTCGTATTTAGTAAGATTATGCGTGGAAAAAGGCATAAAGGTAGTTCCGATCCCCGGACCTTCAAGCGTATTGACCGCACTTTCGGCATCCGGCCTTGATACGTCCGAGTTTACGTTTATAGGGTTTTTACCGAAAAAAGGGGGTAAGAGAAAAAAACTTCTTGCCAAACTTAAGGAAGAAAAAAGAGTTTTTATATTATTTGAGCCGGGAAGAAGCGTAGAAAAATTGCTTGCCGATATAAACGAGATTTTCGGAAACATAAAAATTTGTTATGCGAAAGAATTGACCAAAATATATGAATTTATAGAAACTAAAGATTTAAAAGCGGTAATGGAAGAAATTAAAGGCAGGCCGGAACTTATTAAAGGCGAAATTACCCTCGTTATAGACCCCGTTTCTCTGCGGTCTAACTTAGAGATTGGTTAGCTGACGCTCGCAATGACATTGTACAGTCATTGCGAGGAGTCGGAGACGACGAAGCAATCTAAAACAGATTGGTTAGCTGCGCTGGACTTCGTCCGCTACGCTCGC
>JAJYYS010000185.1 GCA_021800745.1 bacterium | reverse complement strand
AACAGGTTATTTAATATTTCGTCGAAATTGGAAATAAAATATGCCGACGACGACCTTTCATCGGCATTGGCGCAGGTAGTCGCGGGACTTAATCTCGTAACTACGGACCTTCAGCTTGCCGTTATGAAAACAAGGATGCAGCCGGTTAAAAAGGTATTCAGCAAATTTCCGAGAATGGTCAGGGACCTTTCGAGGGAACTTGGCAAAGATATGGAACTGCTTATATCCGGCGAAGAAACGGAATTAGATAAATCAGTCATAGAAGAAATAGGCGACCCGCTCGTTCATTTAATCAGGAACAGCGTGGACCACGGCATAGAGGACAAGGAAGCAAGAACAGCCGCCGGAAAACCTGAAAAAGGCACGATAAAACTGAGCGCGGAACATGAAGGAAATTATATTATTATATCCGTTATAGACGACGGCAAGGGTATGGATCCAGCCGTTATTAAAAGAAAAGCCGTGGAAAAAGGCGTGATAGACGAAAAATCGGCGGCAAGCCTTTCCGATAAAGATGCGTTAAGTCTTATTTTTGCGCCCGGGTTCAGCACTAAAGACAAGGCTACGGAAATTTCCGGCAGAGGCGTAGGAATGGACGTCGTAAAAACAAATATTCAGAAACTCAACGGAATTATCGAAATTAATTCCAATCCCGGACAGGGTTCCGGCATTATATTAAAACTTCCCCTTACCGTTGCGATAATTCAAACCCTTATTGTCGGAATATTCGACGAAGTTTTTGCCATACCCCTTAATTCCGTCGTGGAAACACTAAGGATAAAAGAATCTACCATTCAAACCATAGACAAGCACGAAGTGATAAATTTAAGAAAATCCGTTCTTTCTCTGCTCAGGCTCGGAGACGAATTCGGCGTCGGCGGAAATATGGACGATGACAGCGCCGCCGCTCATTCTACGGACAGAGAGATTTACGTCGTAGTAGTCGCCCTTGCCGAAAAAAAGGTCGGAATAGTCGTAGATAATCTCTACGGACAAGAAGAAGTGGTTATCAAGTCTCTGGGAGATTACCAACTGGGGTACAAAGGCATATCCGGCGCTACTATAACCGGGGACGGCAAAGTGGTTTTGATAATAGACGTGGCTTCCATGATAGATGCCGTTAAAGTCAGATGATTTTGAAAAATAAACGACATATATAATAAAGGGGATTAAAATTTTATGGCGGAACCTATAAGGCTTTTAATTGTAGATGATTCTCCTTTTATGAGAAGAGCGATAAGTTCTCTTGTAGAGGGCGAAGAAAATATCAAGGTAGTCGGAACTGCGAAAGACGGACAGGACGCCATCCGCCAGATTCAGGACCTGAAGCCGGATATAGCGACTATGGACATCGAGATGCCGGTTATGGACGGACTTACCGCCCTTAAAATCATTATGGAAAAATTTCCTCTTCCGGTGATAATGCTTAGTTCCCTTACCGAAGAGGGCGCTAAAGAAACTTTAGACGCTCTTGATTTAGGAGCGGCGGACTATATTCCGAAAAATCTTTCCAATGTATCCCTTAATATTTTGAAAATAAAAGACGATTTAATTTCAAAAATAAAGGCTATCACCGCAAAAAAATATTTCTTTAAACCGCGCGTGAACGGACTGGAAGGAGAACGCCTTAAAACGACGCAGTTTAAAGAAAGCGAAACAGCCGTTAAAAATAATAAAATAGATATAGTCGCCATAGGCTCTTCGACCGGCGGACCGAAGGCTCTTCAGGACGTTATACCTAAGCTTCCTCAGAACTTCCCCGTTCCTATCATCTTGGTTCAGCATATGCCCAAGGCGTTTACCGGTTCTTTTGCCGAGAGATTGTCTTCCATATCCCACATTAAGGTCATAGAAGCCGCCGGGGGCGAAATAATAAAACCGGGGACGGCCTATTTATCGCCGGGAGACAAGCATCTCAGCATAGTAAAGGAAAAAAGAGGAGACTTTACAATCTCTCTTTCAAACGAACCGGATGACCTCATAAACAGGCCTTCGGTTTCGGTTATGATGGAATCGGTCGCAAAAGGATATCCGGGAAAAGCCCTCGGAGTCATATTGACGGGAATGGGTTCCGACGGTTTGCTTGGAATGAAAAAAATCAAGGAAACGGGGGGAAAAACAATCGCCCAGAATGAAGCGACCTGCGTCGTTTACGGTATGCCCAAGGCGGTGGTAGATGCCGGTATAGCCGATATGGTTCTGCCTATATATAAAATAGGCGACGAAATAATAAGAGAAACCGTATGTTGATTTATTATAATTTTTTTATAAAATAATAACCTTTGGAGGAAAATATTATGGAGACTAATAAAGAAACGGAAAATAAAAAAAGCGGCGCGGCGGGCGCAGAAGCAGGTTCCAAAATAGACGAAATAGTTCAGCTTGTTACCTTCAAGTTGGGCAACGAAGAGTTTGCATTAGATATTCTAAAAGTTCAGGAAATAAACAGAATGGTCGAAATAACTAAAGTTCCTAAGGCTCCAGATTTTGTCGAAGGGGTAATTAACTTAAGAGGCAGGGTTATTCCTATAGTCGATATAAGAAAAAAATTTCATCTCAGCATTAAGGAAGCCACTAAAGAAACAAGAATTATAGTGGTAAATATAATGAACAAGACTATCGGTCTTATAGTGGACAGCGTTTCCGAAGTCTTAAGGATTAATTCTTCCACCATACAGCCTCCGCCGCCGTTAATAGCCG
>JAJYYS010000184.1 GCA_021800745.1 bacterium | reverse complement strand
CCTGAAATCTGTGAACGTTGCCGCTGATTAACGACTCGTTCAGCTTGCTGTAAGCATTATTGAGACTCACCATATTATGGAGGTGGGCGTAAACGTTTGAATTTAACGTCGGAGTATAAGGATGCGGAGGCGCATATATTCTCTTTTTCGGATAAACCATAGATGAGGGCGACTTGGTAAGCGGTATGGAAACCGGCTTTGCGATTTCAACCGGAACCGGTTTGCTTGCCGGACGCTCCACGGTTTTAGGCTTTGGCGGATACAGTATAGATTTAACGGAAGCAAGGTGTCCGGGGACGCTGCTTACGACGCTCACGACCACTTTTGAGCCTATCGACTGAATTTCCGGCCTGTATCTTATAGAAAGATATATTATCAATCCTATTAATAATATATGGAAAATGGCGGAATATACTAAATATACGCCTATGCCTTTATTGTTTTCGCTGAACATAAAAGGTTTTACCTGCCCTTCCTGCCCGCTAAAACGGGATTTGCCGTTACCATTCCTATTTTCGTAATTCCGGCGTCTTTTATTGCGGCCATAACTTTTATTACATATCCGTAAGACAGCGACGAACTTGCCTTGAGAAATATCTGCTTGTCCTTTCTATGCTTATATATCGCCGCAAGTTTTTCGGTCAGAACCGGCAAGCCGACCCTGAATTTGTTAACATATAACGTCCTGTCGGACTTTACCGCAACGACTATCGTTTTTTCGGGGGCTTTTAAGGCATGCGCCGCCGCCGTCGGCAGATTGACCCTTATTCCGTGGACTAATATCGGAGCGGTTACCATAAAAATAACTAAAAGGACAAGCATAACATCTACGAAAGGAGTGATATTTATTTCGGACATAAGCCTGTAACCGGAAACTCCGCTTCTTTTATCTTCTTTATCGTCAAAAGGCGTGAACATAATATAATATATTTAATTTTTTTATAAAATCTGCCTTTCTATTATAGTCATAAATTCATAAGTAAAATCGACCATTTCGTTTACCATGACCCTTACTCTATTGGAATAATAGTTATAAGCTATAACCGCCGGTATCGCCGCAAAAAGACCCGCCGCCGTAGCGATAAGCGAGTCGGCTATACCGGGAGCGACTACCGCCAGTCCGGCCGTTCCGGCTCTTTGAATGCTTTCGAACGAAGTCATAATCCCCCATACCGTTCCGAAAAGACCGATAAAAGGAGCGGTAGAACCTACCGTAGCCAGAAAGGGAAGGGAAACTTCCAGTTTTGCAATGGAAGAAAGCTGGGATTTTTTCAAAGCCCTCTCGACATATGCCAGATTTTCTTCGTTGTTTTCCTTATTGACCTGCTGCCCCGCATCGGCAGATTTTTTTTTAATATTCAGAAGTTCTTTATACGTAACGTTAAACATAAACGCTATCGGGCTGTAATCCAAGCTTTTAGCGGCGGTATAAACATAATCCAGCCTTTTTGATTCCCAGAAAATATCGAGGAATTCCTTGTCCTCTTTCCTTGCCTTGCCGAGATAGCGGAGCTTGTAAAATATGATAGCCCACGATATTAAAGAAAAAACCAACAGTAAAAGCAAAACTAATTTAACTACGATATTAGTGGTAAGAATATGCGACAGTATGTTCATAGTTCCGCCCGCAGCAATACCGCCTATGACGCCTCCGCCCAAATTATCCAGCATTATTTATACTTATTCCTCCAGATTTTTTATATATTTTTAATCTGCCTAAGATTATAAAACTTTTTTATAAAAAAATCTATTGACAAAAAAATCATTACAATATATTGTATAGAAATACGCAATATCATCTATATATTGTATATTTAATATAATTAAATTTAGATTCAGGAGGAGCTATGAAAAAACAAAATAATGCGCCTGCAGACCCGCTTGCCGAAAAATTTTCCGAAAATGCGGTTACCGTTTTAAAGAAAAGATATTTAGCCAAAGATGAAAAAGGCGAAATTACAGAAACTATAACTGGACTGTTCAAAAGGGTCGCGCAAAATATATCTGAAGCAGACTTGAACTACGGGAAATCTGAAACAGATATTAAAATTACGGCAAACAATTTTTTCGAAGAAATGTCATCGCTCCGCTTTCTTCCCAATTCCCCGACTTTAATGAACGCAGGCAGGCCGCTCCAACAGCTTTCGGCATGCTTTGTTCTTCCTATAGAAGATTCCATGGAATCGATATTCGAAACTATAAAAAATACGGCCCTCATTCACCAGAGCGGCGGCGGAACCGGTTTTTCCTTTTCGTCCTTAAGGCCGAAAAACGATACCGTGCACTCTACGAAAGGCGTTTCGAGCGGACCGGTTTCGTTTATGCAGGTATTCAATAGCGCTACTGAAGCGATTAAGCAGGGTGGAACAAGAAGAGGCGCAAATATGGGGATTTTGAGAATAGACCATCCGGACATAATAGATTTTATAACGTCTAAAAAGGATACCTCAAAACTTAATAATTTTAATATTTCCGTCGCAATAACGGAAGACTTTATGAAACATGCGTTAAAAAACGAAGACTATCCTTTAATAAATCCGAGAAATAATGAAACGGTGAAATATATCAACGCCAAAGAAGTTTTCGATTTAATCATCGAAACGGCTTGGTCCAGCGGCGAACCGGGGATTATCTTCATAGACAGAATTAACAAACTTAATCCCGTACCTAAAGCCGGAAAAATAGAAGCCACCAATCCTTG
>JAJYYS010000034.1 GCA_021800745.1 bacterium | reverse complement strand
GATATGGAAAAGCCGCAAGCATAAGCGACAGAATACCTGTTCCCATATTCATAGTAAACCAATTTGGGGTAAACTGCTTTATAAGATCGGTTGGGTGCGACATCTGTTTAAGCGGACGCAGATTGTATGCCATGTTATTTAATCTTTTTTTCATTTTATATAAACCTCTACATAATATTAATTTTAAGCGAGTTTTAAGAAACCGGTATGTGAGATATTCAGGATATGCGGTATTACGACAGATAAATAAAATAAACAGTTTATTTATGTTAGACTATTTTAAAACCAAAGTCAATTGAATTTTCGCCTCTCTTATCATTAATATATATTGCAAACTTTGTTGGCATAATGCCAACAAAGTTTGCAATGCAGAAACCGTTACGATTCATCCTTAATCCCTGTATAAAAATACACTTAATCCCAACCTGCGTAAAGTTTTTCCGCTTACTTTACTAAACTGGCACATATATTGCTTTTATACTTTTATAGCAGTCTAAAGCCTGAGATGTTTAATTAACGGAGGATGGAATTGTATGAATAAGAAATTACTGCTTTTTAGCGGCATTACGTTTACGGCTTATTTTTTCGTAATAATTTTAGCCGGCCTGCTCTTTAAAAGTTTTATAAGCCGGTATTTTCTGCCCGTTTTTATTTTGTTGTCCCTGATTTTAGTTATAGCGGATGTTTTGTATTATTACGCCATTTTGATAAAACCGATGGGCAAGCTGGAAGCAGAACTTAAAAATGCGGCATCCTCCCAAACCTATGATTTTACAAAAAGCTATAGTTTCCCCAATGTATTCGTTTTTTTGGACGCTTTTATAAATAATTTAATAAATTTTTCTAAGAATGCCATCGGGGAGCTTGTCGAAAATGCCGCCAGGTCTTCGGTATCCAATGCAAAATTTAATTATGAAATTAACGGCGCGACAAAACAGATGAGCGAAATTAAAAATAATTTCGAAGCCATTAACGCGGCCATGAACGATTCGGCAAAATCCGTAAACGATATTTCGGTTAATATGGAAAGTTTCAAAAGATTTATGGAAGAAGTAAATAAGATAAGCGGACATACGATTCAAACCGCGGAAGAAATCAACAGAAGCTCGTCCGACACCATAACCGCTATAAATACCAATAAAGATTCTTTGGAAAGCCTGCACGGCCAGATGAATAACATTCTTTCCATAGTAAATATAATAAACGAAATTGCCGACCAGACAAATTTATTGGCGTTAAATGCCGCGATAGAAGCGGCGAGAGCCGGAGAGCACGGCAGGGGTTTCGCCGTGGTAGCGGACGAAGTCAGAAAACTCGCCGAACAGACGCAGAAACAGTCCAAAGAGATAGAAAAAACGACAAGCATAGTCGCCAACAATTTTGATGCCTTAGTTAACAAGAACAACGCCATTATAGAAATAATAAAAACAAATACGGCATCGGTAGAACAGATACTTGAGTCTTTCGGAGACCTTGCAGGCAAGATATCGCAGGCTAACGATATGATAACGTCGATTACCGCCGGAACTGAACAGCAGTCGAGCGCCATAGAGGAGGTTTCGCAGACCGTTTCGCATATGTCCGGATTCGTCAAAGACATTTCGGCAAATCTGAGCGATTTAAGCCTGAAAAGCGCGGAATTAAGCAAGATTGCCGAAAAATCAGAAAACATCCTGAAAAAAGTAAAAGTGGGTTCTCCGTTAGAAAGGGTTATAGATATAGCGGAACAGGCTAAAAGCAAAATAAGCGGAATAATCGAAGATTCCATTAAAAACGGCATGATTTCTTCTTCCGACATATGGGATAGAAACTACATTAAGGTTGCCGGCACTAATCCTCAGAAATATAAGACGAGATTTACCGATTTTATAAAAAACAACATACAGCAGGTAGAAGACAAATATTTTGGCGCAGACCCCGATTTCGCATATGTTTTGCTCGTCGATGAAAACGGCTATGCGGCGGCGCATAACTCGATATTCGACAAGCCGCTTACGGGCGACCCCGCAAAAGATATTCTTGGCAACAGGTCTATGAGGATATTTAACGACGGCGTCGGACTGGCGCTGGCAAGAAATACCGATAACGTCATTATTCAAACTTATCCGAGAGATACCGGCGAAATAATCAACGATATAGCCGTACCCGTTTTTATAGATTCCAGACACTGGGGCGCGGTAAGAATAGGGTTGAGAGCATAAGCATCGGGCAATAAAAATAAAATTAATTTTAAAAGGGATAATATGCGGATTATCGGCTATGTATGCCGGACTTGCACAGGTTTTGAACGAGATTTACGGAAGGACGGTGTGTCCGCTCGGAGCAACAAAATAACGGCATTTTTCATAGCGACATGTAAATTGTTTTTTTATATCTTTGAGTATAAATTTAAATAATGTCATAATTTACAGGAGCTTTTATGGCAGACAATCAGGCGGATTTATATTTTAAACCCTCCGGTAATTCATTAAACATCAATGACGTCCTGAGGACTATATTAGACAACCCCCTTGTAGGAATAATATTAACTAATAATAGAAAAATAGTCCATGCCAATAAAAAAATGGCGGAAATGTTCGGATACGATACGCCCGAAGGGATGGAAGGCAAATCTACCAGAATAATTTACCGTTCCGACGAAGATTTTAACGAGATAGGCAAAAGCATATACTCAAGCTTAAATAAAGGCAAAGAAGCGAGATTTGAGATGCTTGCAAAAAGAAAGGACGGCTCCGAATTCTGGTGCCTGTTGTCAGGAAAATCGGCCAATCCCGATGAGGCGGACAACGCCGATTCAGTCTGGATATTTCAGGATATAGACGAATTTAAAAAGCAGAAGGAAATGCTTGAGTCGAATATTTACAGGGCTATTTTGGACAATTCGCTCGTAGGCATAGTGCTTTTGCAGAAAAGGCATATAATCTCGGCCAATAAAAAAATGGCGGAAATGTTCGGATACGATACGCCTGAAGAGATGATGGGCAATACGACCAGAATGCTTTACTGTTCGGACGCGGATTTCGAAGAGATAGGCATAATAGTATATTCCGAGCTGGCTAAAGGAAAAGAGGCCAAATTGGAACTTAAAGGGAAAAGAAAAGACGGAACCGAATTCTGGTGCCTTTTGACGGGAAAATCAGTCAATCCCGACGAGGCGGATAATGCCGATTCGGTCTGGATTTATCAGGACATCACGAAAGAAAAAGAGGTAGATATGATGAAGACCGATTTCATCTCTACCGTATCCCACGAATTAAGAACGCCCCTTACTTCCATACTCGGTTTTGCAAATATTATAAGCAGGAAGTTTAAAGACGTTATACATCCTTTGCTTAACACTGAGGACAATAAGACCAAAAAGACCGCAGACCAGATAGAAAGCAATCTGGATATAATAATATCCGAAGGGCAGAGGCTTACCTCCCTCATAAACGACGTTCTGGACATAGCTAAAATGGAAGCCGGCAAGATTGACTGGAAAGAAGAAAACTTTACCGTCGGGGATGTTATAAACCATGCAGTATCGTCAACCGCCTCTCTTTTTCAGCAAAAAAAGCTCGGCATAATAACCGATATAGAAGAAAGCCTTCCTGAAATATCCGCCGACAAGGACAGGTTCATACAAGTTATCATCAATCTTTTGTCCAATGCCGTTAAGTTCACCGATAAAGGAGATGTTGCGGTACGCGCGAGACGGGATAACGGCTCCATATTAGTAAGCGTTTCCGATAAAGGCATAGGCATAAGCAAAGATAACTTAGGCAAAGTGTTCGAAAAGTTCAGGCAGGTCGGAGATACCCTTACCGACAAGCCTAAAGGCACCGGCCTCGGACTTCCAATATGCAGGCAGATAGTAGAACATTACGGCGGCAGAATATGGGTCGAAAGCGAAGAAGGGAAGGGAAGTATGTTTTATTTTACGGCGCCGGAAGGCGCTGAAAGCCTAAGCGCGTTACCCGGCGATATAGCAGTTGCGGAAGATAAAACGGTTTTGAAAAATTTTATTAGGGAGATTAAAACGGAAGAAAGTTTAACTTATAACGCGGAAAGTAAAGGCGGAAATATATTAGTAGTCGATGACGACGAGGGCATTAGAAAACTTTTAAAGCAGGAACTCGAGGATGCCGGTTATGCCGCCGACGAAGCCGATAAAGGCGTGGAAGCTTTGGAAAAAATAAAGCGTAAAAGATACGACCTTATTATTTTAGACGTTATGATGCCTGGAATAACCGGATTGGATATTGCGGCGGTCTTAAAAAATAATCCCGTCACGATGGATATTCCTATTATAATTTATTCGGTTCTGGAAGACAAGCAGAGGGGCCTTAGCATAGGCGTGGACAGTTATCTGATTAAAGGCGCGGAATCAGGAGACCTCTTAAAAGAAGTGGACAGCCTTATATCCCGCGGCGCTTCGATACGCAGGGTAATGGTTGTCGATGAAGACGAACCCGCAGTGCAGTCGTTTAAGGATATTATAAAGGCAAAGGGGTATAAACTTTTTAATATTTCTTCCGGAACCGACGGGAACTACTTGGCGCATATAAAAAATGAGCGGCCGGATTTTATTCTGATAGACGAGAATGTTTCGGATAAAGAAGGCATAATAAAATCGCTTAAATTAGAATGCGGATTAGACAATGCCTTAATTATAATTCTGATAAAATAGCCGCACAGGCATAAGTAGCTTCATGCAAATAATTATGATATAAATTATATTATTTGAATTATATATTATAATTACTTATAATTAACTATAGATAAATTAATTTATTAAAAAAGGAGTATTTAAGATGCCCGTTCAGACTATCGACGCAAGAGGGCTCAAATGTCCACAGCCTATTTTAAAAATAACGGCCAACGCTATAAAAATGAAAGCGGGGGATATACTGGAAATTATGGCGGACTGCTCCACTTTTGAAAACGACGTAAGGGACTGGTGCCAGAGGTCTAAAAAAATGCTTATGTGGGTCAGGGAAGAAGCGGGAGCTAAGAAAGTCCAGATACAGTTTTAGCCGTTAAGCCGTATAAGATATTTAGGGAAAACATAAGAAAGGAATATTTTTGTTTTTCCGGCAGATAATAGGAGCGCCTATTCTTGAAAGATTTTAACTTAAAAAAGTTTTTTTCGAAAAAAGCAAATTCAGCTTTACTGAACGGCATTACCGGCCTTTTCTCAGGGCATGTTTCCGTTCTGGACGACAATGGCAGTCTGGTTGCCGGCAAGCCTCTATCCGGGGCAGCACATTCTTTTCCTATAAAAATAGAAGAAGAAAATATCGGAGTAGTTTCTTGCAAGGATAAAGCAAGGGGCGAAGCCGCTGCATTTATTATCTCGCATTTTATACAATCATGGTTAATGCAGAGGTCGCTTGCGGAAGAAATACTCCAGAAATATAAAGAACACGATTTGCTGTATAACATTAATGACCTTATATCGCTGTGTCCCAAACCTGAGGAAACAGCCTCTTTTATTATAAGCGAACTTTTAAGGCTTATAAAATTCGAATATGCTTCTATAATAATTTTTAACGAAACGGATAAAACTTTCCAGGTTCTTTCTTCTTACGGCATAGATTATGATAACGCAGGTTATATAAATAATATAGAAAAAACCAACGCCAGGGTTTTTAAAAGCGGCAAAGGCGATATTATCAACGAAAATATAGAAAAAGACTGGAATCGTAAAAAAGGGACCAGAATAAATTCCGACAAAAATTTTTATTCTTTCATGTCGGTGCCTTTAAAAACCAAAGGAAAAAATATCGGTTTAATAAACGTATGCTCTTTTAAGGAAACGGAGTATTACCTTTCAGCCGATTTTAAAATTTTATCCACCATAGCTTCTTATGCCGCAAACTCTATAGAAATTACTAGGCTTTATAATATAGAAAAAGAGCGCGCCGACAAACTGCAGCAAAAAAATAAAGAGCTTAATACCGCAAAAGAAGTTATCGCAAACGAAAATATAAGTCTAAAACAAAACCTGAGGCAGAAATTTTCCCCCAAAAAAATACTCGGCGTAAGCAGACAGGTTCAAAGCATGCTTGACAAAATAGACAAAGTAGCCGATATTTCTTCCAACATTCTTATAACCGGGGAAAGCGGAACAGGCAAAGAACTTGCGGCTAAAGCTATTCATTATTCGAGCGCAAGGGCTGAAAGACCGTTTATAGCAATTAATTGTTCGGCAATTCCTGAGTCTATATTTGAAAGCGAACTGTTCGGCATCGAAAAAGGTGTTGCGACCGGGGTCGATAAGCGCAAGGGTAAAGTAATGGAAGCCGATAAGGGCACCCTTTTTTTAGACGAAATAGGCGATATGCCGTTAGCGGGACAGGCCAAGGTGCTGAGGATGATTCAGGACAGGGAGGTCATACCGCTGGGAAGCTCTAAGCCTGTGCCGTTCGACGTCAGAATAATAGCCGCGACCAATAAAAACTTAAAAAAGGAAATTGCAAACGGAAACTTTAGGGAAGATTTATTTTACAGGCTGAACGTAATAAATATCGATATTCCGCCTTTAAAGGACAGAAAGGAAGACATAGCTGTTCTTGCAAATTATTTTTTAAAAAACAATGCCGTAAAGTTAGAAAGGCAGAATATGCAGTTTACGCAGGATGCGTTAGATGCGCTGGCAAATTACGAATGGCCCGGAAATATAAGGGAACTCGAAAACGAGGTAGAAAGGGCGGTAGCCTTAAATATTTCCGGTAAAATCCTGCCGTCGGATTTATCGGAAAATCTCAGAAAATATCGTCCGCCTGTCGGCAGCGCCGGTGAAGCGGCACTGCCGGAAAATATGGAAGAAAACGAAAAAATTTTAATTAAAAAAACATTGGAAAAATCTAAGTGGAATAAATCCGCCGCCGCTAAAATGCTCGGCATAACAAGGGAAGGATTGAGGAAAAAGATGATAAGGCTGGGGATATAATATATTTTATGGATAATAAAAAAAACGGCATAGAAAACGATGCGGCCGCTATGTCGGATTATATAAAAAAGATACTAAAACACGATTTCGAATCTTTGCCTGAAATTTCCGGTTCGGCAAGTCCCGAAATTGCGAAATCGCTTATATCCCTTGCCGCTGAGTACAGAAATTCTTTAATAAGAACCGAGGATTACGTCCGCAGCCTTGCCGAAGCCGGGCATGCGTTGTCTAAGACGCAGAAGATATACGGAGCCATGCTGAATAATTCTCCAGTAGGCATCACTCTTGTGCGGGAAAGGTGTTTTGTTTTAGTAAACAATAAAATGGCGGAAATGTTCGGATACGATTCGCCCGATGAATTAATCGGAAAGATTTCAAGAATCTGTTACCGTTCGGACAGGGATTTCGAAGAAATAGGAAAAAATGCGTATAAAACCGTAAAGGCCGGCCTGGAATATAAGGTGGAGTATATAGCGGAAAGAAAAGACGGCTCCGAATTCTGGTGCCTGCTGTCCGGAAAAAAGATAAGTTCGGACGAGACGGATAACGCTGATTCCGTATGGATATTTCAGGATATAGACGAAAGAAAAAGGCAGGAAAGCCAGTCGTCCGTTATTATTTCAAGTTTAGCCGATGCGCTGTTCGTCGTAAGCGACCTGAAAAAAATAACGTCTTATAATTTTGCTTTTTTGTCCATGTTCGGTTTTAACGAAAAACAGTTGGACGGCGGCTTGTCCGAGCTTTTCGACGATAAAATGAACGCCTTAATAGATAAAGTATTTTTAAACAGGGATATAAATAAAAAAAACATTTATACAGAGGAAATTAACTTAAGCGGAAACAGAATCTGTAAAGCGACGGCGACGTCGATGTATTTAGACCTCGAAAAAAGCCTCTCGAAGGACGATTACGCCGCCGATGCTTTTGCCGGAGTCGTCGTTACCGTAAGGGACATCACGAAAGAAAAAGAGGTGGATATGATGAAGACCGATTTCATCTCTACCGTATCCCACGAATTAAGAACGCCCCTTACTTCCATACTCGGTTTTGCAAATATTATAAGCAGGAAGTTTAAAGACGTTATACATCCTTTGCTTAACACTGAGGACAATAAGACCAAAAAGACCGCAGACCAGATAGAAAGCAATCTCGATATAATAATATCCGAAGGGCAGAGGCTTACGTCCCTCATAAACGACGTTTTAGATATAGCTAAAATGGAAGCCGGCAAGATTGACTGGAAAGACGAGCCGTTTACCGTGGGTTATGCCGTAGAACATGCCGTATCGGCAACCGCCTCCCTTTTTCAGCAAAAAAAGCTCGGCATAATAACCGATATAGAAGAAAGCCTTCCTGAAATATCCGCCGACAAGGACAGGTTCGTCCAGGTTATCATAAATCTTTTGTCCAATGCCGTTAAGTTTACAGACAAAGGAGATATTACGGTCAGCGCAAAACGTGGCAACGGCTCCATATTAGTAAGCGTTTCCGATAAAGGCATGGGCATAAGCAAAGATAACTTAGACAAAGTATTCGAAAAGTTCAGGCAGGTCGGAGACACCCTTACGGACAAGCCTAAAGGCACCGGCCTCGGACTTCCCATATGCAGGCAGATAGTAGAACGTTACGGCGGCAGAATATGGGTCGAAAGCGAAGAAGGGAAGGGAAGTACGTTTTATTTTACGGTGCCGTGCGGTGCTGAAA
This sequence comes from bacterium, assembly GCA_021800745.1. Next base: position 3,836 of record JAJYYS010000034.1, on the reverse strand, counting down.
ACCGTACGATGCTTGACGGAGCAGGTAAAACCGATGTAAAAAATTTTGTCGAACGGCTTAAAAATACCCCGCCTTTGTCGTTAAACGAAGAAAATTCAAAAAAAAATATATTAGTAGTCGATGACGACGAGGGCATTAGAAAACTTTTAAAGCAGGAACTCGAGGATGCCGGTTATGCCGCCGACGAAGCCGATAAAGGCGTGGAAGCTTTGGAAAAAATAAAGCGTAAAAGATACGACCTTATTATTTTAGACGTTATGATGCCTGGAATAACCGGATTGGACTTAGCCAGGATTTTAAAAAGCGGCCCCGAAACGATGAATATTCCTATTATAATTTTATCGGTGGTGGAAGATAAGCAGGAAGGTTTTAAAATAGGCGTGGACAGTTATCTCGTTAAAGGTGCGGAATATCATAATCTCCTCAAGGAAGTGGACGGCCTTTTGCATAACGATAACGGCAGTTCCAAATGACGAGGGGGAGGAGGGTAATATTGCTTGACATCAGGCGTTATATATCTTATATTATCAATATAATCAAAAATAATATTTAACATTAAGAAGAGAGATGGCAAAAGTTCTTATCGCAGACGACGAACCTCATATAAGACTGCTTCTGGAACAGACTCTTGAAGACCTCGAAGACGAGGGGGTAGAAATCCTTATTGCCCAAAACGGAGAAGAAGCCCTTAACGCAATTAAAGAAAGCAAGCCCGACGTAGTTTTTCTTGACATAATGATGCCCAAAATGAACGGGTTTGAAGTATGCGCAGAGGTAAAAAATAATTTAAAAATCACCGGCATATACATAGTTCTTCTGACCGCCAAAGGGCAGGAAATAGATAAGCTGAAAGGAATGGAATCCGGAGCCGATATGTATATGACGAAGCCTTTTAATCCCGACGATATTATAAAAAAAGTCCGCGAATTTATATAAACGCTTACCCCTACTTGTTATTTTTATATGAATGAAAAACAGGTTTCATCAATAAATGACCTTCAAAATTTATTGAAGGATTTTTTAAAAGATTCCAGCGTCGAAGTTTTTTTATTCGGTTCTATGGCTACCGGAAAATCTACCTATTCCTCGGATATAGACCTTGCTTTTTTATCAAACGACGATATTTCTTACAAATTGTCCCTTTTAAGAGAAATATTGGATAATAGCAATTTATTACAGAAAGTCGATATAATCGATTTAAAAAAAGCTCCGGCGCTTAAAGATATTGTCGGCAGAGAGGGAATAAGGTGGATTTAAAAAAATTTAAAGACTTTGAGTCATCGCTTTTCAGGCTTGAAGAATCTTACAAAAAAACGCTTGAAAATAAAAATAGCGAAGATTATCGGTTTTTTAGGGACTCGTCAATACAAAGGTTTGAGTTTACCGTAGAAATTTTCTGGAAGCTGTTGAAAAGTATCGTTAAAGACAGTGAAGGAATTATCTGTAATTCCCCTAAATCCTGCATAAGAGAGTTTTTTGCGTCAGGACATATAAAAGAAAGCAGCGCAAAATTACTAATGGAAATGATCGACGATAGAAATATGACTTCCCATACATACCACGAAGAAGTAGCCGAAATAATATTCTCAAAGCTTAAAAGTTATATAAGCGGCATGACTTATATATATGAAGCTATTAAATCCTAAAATCAGGTTAAGTAATTATATTCCGATTTTAGGATTCAGCAGTGCCAATGCCAATATAAACATAGACTCCGATGACAAATCCAAGCATAATTAAAAGAATTCCAATACCGCCTAAAGTTCCCAAAATGCCAACCCTAAATTCCAGATATGCCAACATAGTTGCCTATTTATGCACGGCTCTCAACGCACCCTCCAGTCCATAATAAAGATATTTTCATTAATAAAAGTTTCCGGTTGATATTTTCATAGTCACGAATAACGTTATTAATATAAATAAGGTAAATTAACCCGTCCGGTTAAAACTTAATAAACAAACCGACACTTAAATTGCATATTATGGCACATAAATTGCTTATATCATAAATATCTTTACTGTTCGGATACATACGGAGGCAATTTATGAATAACGGCAGAACCGCATTAAGAAAAATACTGTCTAATAAAGAATTACCCGGAATACTAGACAATACTGCAAACGGTTTAAATACCGGAGTATCGATACTCGATGCCGACGGAGGCATACTTGCAAGCATAGGATACAAGGATTTGAATTCCGAAGCAGAAACCCGCACTTTTCCTATAAACATTGAGGGAGAGCAGGTCGGTTCCGTCAAAGGAAGCGGAAAAGCTTCGGTTATTGCCTCTATGATAAATTATGCCGTTGCGGCGGAATACGATAAAAGAGATCTTATAAGCGAAGTTTCAAGCAGATACAAAGAAATTAATCTTCTTTTCGATTTTACGGAAAAGATGCTCGGATGTTCCAGCCTGAAAGATATCGCTCTGCTGACGTTATCCTTAGTTAAAAATTTTATTAAGGCGGATACGGTATCTATAATGTTAAGGAACCATGAAACAAATTTAATCGACGTTATTTCCGCCGGAGGTTGTGACGAAAAAACCGTAAAAACAGGCGTTATGGCATACGACGGAAGAAACATAGCCGAACATATTATGATTTCCGGCAATGCGGAAATAATTAACGATTTGTCCTCAGGCGGATGGGTTACAGCGGCAGGCGGCAAAACTGGTTCGATGATGTGCGCGCCCCTTAAAATAAAAGATAAAATTATAGGGGCGATAGATATTACCACGGAAAATCATACCGAGTTTACATCTTCGGATTTAAAATTATTTGCTACGCTAAGCCACAACGCTGCGGTTTTTGTCGAAAACGTCAGATTATATAAAGATTTAAAGGATGTGTTCGTTTCTACGGTATATACTCTTGCCGAGACAATTGAAATGAGGGATAATTATACCGGTAACCATACTAAAAGGGTTATGGAATACAGCTACGGTTTAGGAGAAGCTTTAGGGATGGAAAAAGATGCGCTTGAAAACTTAAAACTTTCTGCTATTTTGCACGATATAGGAAAAATAGGCATCAGGGACAACGTTCTTTTAAAGCCTGCAAAATTAACGGATGGAGAGTTTGAGATGATGAAAAAACATCCGGTGTTCGGCGAAGAAATATTAAAGAAAATAAAAGGACTCGAACATGTTATATCCGGAGTCAAACATCACCATGAAAGATATGACGGGAAAGGCTATCCGGACGGTTTAAAAGGAGACGAAATAGATTTAACCGCAAAAATAATATCGGTAGCCGATACTTTTGACGCAATGACTTCAGATAGGCCGTACAGAAAAGGGTTTGATACCGGAACCGCTATAGACGAGCTTATAAGATGTTCTGGAACGCAGTTTGATGCAAAAATAGTCGATGCTTTTATAAGGGCGTTTCCGAGCTTCAGCCTGCAGCAAGGGACAAAATAGGCCGAATATGGTTTTAGCAGATATATTTACGGGCTTGCTTGTTGAATTTTATAAATAAACAGGATAAAATAATAAACAAAACGGTGTTAAAATTATTGCGTAAATTTATACTCAATTATCGGCTAAAACTATATGTGCCTTGCGATTCCTTCTAAAGTTATAGAAATAAAAGACGAAACAAAAGCCGTCGTCGATACGATGGGTTCCAAAAGGCTTGTGTCCACCATGCTTTTGGAGGAGCAGGCTAAAATAGGCGATTATCTGCTTATCCATGTAGGCTACGCGATGCAAAAAATAGACGAAGACGAAGCAATAGAAAGCCTTAATTTATTTAAGGAAATCGAAAATAAAATAAACATGGATTAAGAACCGGTTAGAACGGGTCAGAATGAGCATATATTCCTCTTTTAA
>JAJYYS010000183.1 GCA_021800745.1 bacterium | reverse complement strand
CCTGAAAACGGGATTATTTAATACATTCTTTTTTCGGCGTTAAATCTTTTAATCGCTTTTTTTGCGTTAAAATCTTTCATTAGATACAGATAATACGTTCTGACTGGTCTGAATTTTACGTATATGTCTAGCCTGCCTATTTTTTTTATCGATTTAAAAAACGGCGCATATTTTTGAACGGGATTCAGCATATATTTGTTATCCATAACGAACAGGGCGTTTTCTCCGTTTATTTTGTTCAGGTTCTGCCGGAGGTCGTACTGATTCAAAAAACCGGATATATTATAAATATTTGCCGCCGGTTTGTACCCGCCGTAATAGACGAGCTCGTCGGCGATAGCATAATGGTGCGTGAGGATAAAGAGCGGATGGTAAGCCGCCTTATAGCCCTTATAAACGATGCCGATATACTTTGCGCTATGCCGCCAGCCGAAAAGGTCGTTCGTTATATCGGCTGTGGAAGGTTTGCCCGGAATATGCGGGATGAGCGAAAACACCCCGCCCTTTCTAAGCCGCTTTTCTTTGTCGATATAACGTATTATTTTACCTACCGGTATAGAATTATAGTAAATCTGGTTATAAAGGATGAAGGACAAAAAGAAGCCGGAAAATAGGGCGAAATAGACGTAATATTTTGCAAAGGCGGATAATATTCTCTTCTCTTGTTTCCGCGTCAGCAGGTCGGCGGCATAGCCCATAACGGGAAATGCGCCAAGATAGCCTATGTCCGGCCAGTGGACGAGAATTCTGTGGGAATAACCGTTTACGACGAAAAATAATAGGATAGGGAGGGAAAGACAGGCGGAAAACAGCAAGGGTTCCCGGACGCCGCCGGTGGAAAAGGGAACAGATTTAAAATCTGCCCTCTTTTCCCTTAGCTTAACTGTTGCATAGATATATGCTCCTATTAAAAATATATAGATAAACGGCGTAATAACCAGAACCTGTCCAAGCCAGCCGGCGGCTAAAAGGGGGAAACCGGGCTTTGGGTGCGAAAAACCGTGCGAAATCTGAAACTTAAACGATATAAAATTATGCGTAAAATTCCAGTATATTACCGGCGAAAAAACAAGAAGCGCTACGGCAAGAGCCATATAAGGATAAAATGTTTTTAAAAAACGTCTGTTTCGTTTAGAAACAAGCAGATACAGAAGAACGGCCGGCGGGATAAGCGCGGCGGTATATTTGCTTAAAAATGCAAAGCCGAGGGAAATTCCGGCGAGAAGCCAGTACGAAGAAAAAAAGGGAAAAAAAATATCTGTCCCCTTTTCCGTCTTTTCCTCTACCGCTTTATAAAAAAATATAAAAAAACAGAGGGTAAAAAACAACAAGGGAGCGTCGGGAAGAGCCATAACGGAAAGAATCATTCCGAAAATAACGGCGGATAGAAAAAATAAAAACGAGAAAAAAGCCGCCCGTTTGTTTTTAAATAAAATATAAGAAAGGTAATATACTAAAAATCCGTCTAAGAAAGAAAAGATAACTGCGCCGAGCCTGACCGAAAGCTGGCTTTTGCCGAAAATACCGTCAAAAACGTATATAATCCAGCCGACGAGAGGGGCATCGTCGAGATAGCCCAAAGACGGTTTCAACGACCACACATAATAATGCGCTTCGTCGTTGCCGAGGTTAAGAGTAGAAGCAAGATGAATATGGACGATAAGCGCAACTAAGGAAATGAGAATTAAATAAATCTCGTATTGAAATTTTTGCCTGCTCAAATTTATTATAAACCGCCTGTTATAATTATAGTTTTCATTAATCCGTTAAATCTGTCTTTCAGTTCCAAAGCGGCGTCAATTTGCGTAAATAAGGCAGTTTCTTTTTCCGAAGGCTCTTCGAAATATTTCTTCTGGTTGAAATAAACCGCGGCGTCAGCTTCCGAATAATCCTTATCGGCAGGGTCGCCTCCGCTAAACCTAAACCTGTCCGCAAGCCTTTTTAATATAATTTCTTCTTTTTCTTTTTCGTCATATATTTTAGAATATACGAATATAAAAATACAGTCTTTTTTATTAAAAGCGTTAATTATTTTTTCGCGGTGGGCGCGCTTTAAGAACGTAGCGTCGAATATTACGCCGCCGCCGTTTTCAAATTCTTTAAGTCCTTCTTCGAGCATGGTTTCGTAAACCTTTACGTTTGCATCAGCCGAATATTTGACGGACTCATCCGCCCCGCCGAATAAGTTCCGCCTTATTTCGTCCGTGGAAACGATTCGCGCGTAAAACCACTCGGAAAGCAGGCGGGAAAGCGAAGACTTGCCGCTGCCGGAAAGACCGCAATTAAGAATAACGACCCGTTTTTTTGCTATGGCAAGATAAAAAGACGCCAAATTAAAATATTTAAGGGCTTTTGCGGGTGCGCCTTCTCCCGGGGAAAGCATAGAAATCTTGGTTCTGACTATCGCCCTGTAGGCTTTAAAAAAAGGGATAACGAAAGATTCGTATTTCTCGAACGGGGCAATGGATTTTAAATAGTTAAAACAGTTTTTATAATAGCCGAAAAACAGGACGGATTCGCAAAAATAGCCGTTAAATTCAAAATCCATAAGCAAAAAAGCAATGTCTAAATATATATCCTGACATCTGTATCTTTCGTCAAATTCGACGCAGTCCATAAGACAGATTCCGTTAACGCGGCGGGGGTCTAAAACGGCAATATGCTCCATTCTTAAATCTCCGTGGACGTCCCTGACGAAGCCGCCTTCGGAGCGGAGG
>JAJYYS010000182.1 GCA_021800745.1 bacterium | reverse complement strand
ATTATTTGGATAATTTTATTTTAATTATAAGTACTATACGGCGAGGATAAGGCATTATGAAAGCAAAAGTTTTAATCGTTATAACAACAGGAGAAAATGACCCTATTAAAGTTGTTTCCGGACTTAATCTTGCATGGAAGACAAAAAAGAACGGAAGCTTTGAAGATGTCAGGGTGTTTTTTTACGGTTCATCGGAAGATTATATCGCAAAGACCGATAATGCAGAGGTATTGGAAGCCTATGAAGAGGTTTTAAAAAACGGCATTATTATTCAGGGTTGCATCGGATTTGCTAAAAAATTTAACGTTACTACAAAATTAAGCGATAAAAAAATAACGCTTATGAGTTCGTCTGCCGTTATCCCGGATCTTATGGCGGACGGATATCAGGTGATAACTTTTTAAACGCTGGTAAAATTTTATTTATCTAAGCGGCTCAAGGCATTTAGCAATGATTATGACCGGCGATTTGCGCATATGTTCGTGATTTGGCCTCCCTTCTTTGAAATACCCCTTATATGCGGCATTTAGCGGCATTTATATTTCAAAGACGAATGTAGTAGTCCATAGACATCTATACCCGCTTCTGCCTTTTTATACCGGCGTAAAAATGGAGGGCTTTAAAAGCAGGAAAACCATGTATATTTTATGGTGCCGAGGGCCGGAATCGAACCGGCACGGAACTAAGTTCCGAGGGATTTTAAGTCCCTTGCGTCTACCACTTCCGCCACCCCGGCAATTAGACTGCGTAAATGCGGCGATTAAAATCGAGTAATAAATTTTATCTCATAAATATAAGATTTGTCAAATTTATTTAAAAAGGGGGGGTTACCATATTCCGGTTTCCAAATATTTATCTATTGCTACTGCGGCTTTTTTACCCGCTCCCATAGCCAGTATGACCGTTGCGGCTCCGGTTACTATATCGCCGCCGGCAAAAACCCCTTTTTTAGTGGTTTTACCGGTATTTTCGTCCGCAATTATATGTCCCCATTTATTTAGATTCATACCGGGCGTAGAACTGGGGACGATAGGATTGGCGTTGGTGCCGATGGCTATAACCGCGGCGTCTATTTTCGTAATAAACTCCGAGCCTTTTATGGGTATCGGTCTTCTTCTGCCGCTTTCGTCGGGTTCGCCGAGTTCCATACGCTCGCATTCAACAGCGGTAACGTTATGATTTTCGTCTCCTATGAATCTGATGGGATTTATTAAAAATTCGAATTTAACCCCTTCCTCTTCGGCATGGTGAACTTCCTCAAGCCTTGCCGTCATTTCTTTTCTGGACCTTCTATAAAAAATTCTCGCATCGTCGTAACCGAGTCTTAAACCCGTTCTTACCGCATCCATCGCCGTATTGCCGGCTCCAAAAACAACGAGAGTTTTGCCGCACTTAATCGGCGTATCGTATTCTGATTTATTATAGGCGCGCATCAAATTAACGCGGGTAAGAAATTCATTTGCCGAATAAACCCCGTTAAGTTCCTCTCCGGGAATATTAAGAAACTTGGGCGTTCCTGCGCCGGTTCCTATAAAGACGGCGCTATATCCTCTTTCGTTAAGCAGTTCATCGACTGTTATCGTTTTTCCTATTACTTCATTCGTAAATATCTCGACGCCCATATCTTCGAGAACCTTTAATTCCCTTAATAAAATCTCTTTGGGAAGCCTGAATTCCGGGATTCCGTACATTAAAACTCCGCCTATTTCGTGAAGAGCCTCAAAAATAGCAACGGAATAACCCATTTTGCATAAATCTCCCGCAACGGTTAAACCGCCGGGTCCGCCTCCTACGACGGCTATTTTTTTGTCTTTTCTTTTATTGACTTCAATATGAATATCGCCGTATTTCGATTCGTAATCCGCCGCAAATCTTTCCAAATTTCCGATAGCGACGGAAGGGGTATCTTTCCTTTTGCCTATAGTGCAAACCTTTTCGCACTGGTCTTCCTGAGGGCAGACTCTGCCGCAGATAGCCGGCAAAGAATTAGTTTCTTTAATTTTTTTAGCCGCTCCCAGAAAATCTCCTTCCTCGATAAGCTTAACGAAAGCGGGGATATCGATATTGACGGGACATCCCTCGATGCAGTAAGGTCTTTTGCATTGGATACATCTTTTGGCCTCCTCAATAGCATCCTCGGGAGAATACCCGTAAGGCACTTCTTTAAAATTACTCCTTCTTTCCCCGGGAGGCTGACACTGCATCTCATGTTTTTTAATTTTAAGCCTTTCTTTCGTTTCCAAAGAATTCTGTTTATTTGTATTTGCTGTTTTATCCATATCTTTATCTCTTTCGTTTCCTTATCGGTATTATATAAAATTATTAAGGGTTATACGTTATGATGTTGTTTCATATGGCATTCGTAAGAAGCTTTCTCTTCTTCTTTATAAAATTTAAGCCTGTTCATAAGATTATCGAAATCTACGAGATGTCCGTCAAAATCGGGACCGTCCACGCAGGCGAATTTCGTTTTCTTATCGACAAGAACTCTGCATGCGCCGCACATTCCCGTTCCGTCTATCATAATAGGATTTAAACTTACCGTCGTTTTAATAGATTTTTCTCTTGTAAGGTCGCTGACCGCTTTCATCATAATCACCGGTCCTATTGCAATAACCCTGTCTATTTGTATTTTCTTATCGTAAATAAGCTCTCTCAAAACATCGGTAACTATTCCTTTTGTGCCGTAACTTCCATCGTTTGTGGCAACAAGAACTTCACTGCTCGCCGACCTCATCT
>JAJYYS010000181.1 GCA_021800745.1 bacterium | reverse complement strand
TATAAATATATACTTTGTCTTATTCATATTTATTTAACCCCAAAACATCCCTCATATCGTAAAATCCTTTATTTTTTCCGCTCAGCCATAGGGCGGCTTTTACCGCTCCCCTCGCAAAATTGTTTCTTGATATAGCTTTATGCGAAATTTCGATTACTTCTTCGTTTCCTGCAAATATTACCTTGTGTTCGCCTATTACATCTCCCGCCCTTACGGAAAAAATGCCTATCTCGTCTTTTTCCCTTTCCCCGACGTCTCCGCACCTGCCGTAAACCGCTTTTTCGGCAAGGTCTATATGCCTCTGTTTCGCGACCGCTCCGGCAAGCATTTTAGCCGTTCCGCTCGGAGCGTCTTTTTTCTTCTTATGGTGAGTTTCGATTATTTCGCAGTCGTAATTCGCCCCTAAATATTTGGAGGCGTCATAGACTATATTTAACAAAACGTTAATTCCGAGGCTCATATTGCCGGACAACACTATGGGGATATGCTTTCCGTAACCTTCCACGGTTTTCAATTCGCTTTCGGAAAATCCGGTAGAGCCTATCACTATAGGAACGTTATAAAGAGCCGCTTCCTCGGCGTTTATTAAAGAAGCGCCTTTCGAGGTAAAATCTATAACGGCTTTATTTTTAATGCCGGCGGTCGAATGAAGAGCCTCTTTTAAAGTCAAAAATTTGCCCGGCGAGGCTTTTCCCGATTCTATTCCGGATATTTCATCCGGAGTATAGTTTGAATCCACGCCGCCTATAAAGAAGAGGCCGCCGTAATCGGGAATAACGGATATTATTGCTCCGCCCATCCTGCCTTTGCTTCCGCATACTATTATGCCCGTTTTTTCCATAATGATTTCTGCGTCCCCTAACCCTGAGATAAATATAATTTATTTATTTTAATTTTTTATTGCAATATACCGTATTCTTTTAAAGCGCTCTTTATTTTTTCGATATTTATGCCCGACGCTTCCGATAAAGGCAGTCTTATTTCATTTTCTATAAATCCCATTATGTTAAGAGCTTTTTTTACCGGAATCGGATTTGTTTCTATAAACATTGCGTGTATTAAAGGAAGCAGTTTAAAATTAATCTTCCTTGCCGATTTCAAATCTCCCTTAAGCGCATAATCCGCCATAAGCGCCATATCCTTCGGCGCAACGTTGGAAACGGTAGAGATAACCCCGTGTCCGCCGACGGCTATAACCGGAAGAGTGAGAGAGTCGTCTCCGGAAAGAACGCGGAATTTTTCGGGAGCTTTCCTTAAAATAGCCGTAACCTGGTCTAAGGAGCCGCTTGCTTCTTTTATTCCGACGATGTTATCTATTTCGGCAAGCCTCAGCACCGTTTCAGGAAGAATATTTACAGCCGTTCTGCCAGGAACGTTGTATAGAATTACCGGCATAGAACAATTTTCGGCGACGGTTTTAAAGTGCATAAAAAGCCCTTCCTGCGTAGGCTTGTTGTAATATGGCGTAATCTGCAGATGTCCGTCGATTTTAAACTTCTCCGCGGATTTCGCGAGATGGACGGCTTCCACGGTGTTATTGGAGCCGGTGCCGGCTATTACTTTAATTCTGCCGCCTGCGGCTTCGGCCGCAATTCTAATAACTTCTATATGCTCCTCGAAAGACAGAGTCGCGGATTCGCCCGTACTGCCGCAGGCAACTATTCCGGCTACGCCGTTTTCTATCTGAAATTCTATTAATTTGCGAAGCGCTTTTTCGTCTATTTCACCGTTTTTAAAAGGCGTAACTATTGCGGTAAACACTCCTTTAAACATATTAACTCCTTTACAAATTTGCGATAGTGCCCGAATTGAATTCCGGCACTATTACATTATATATTATATTATATTATAATCCGGTATAGTTTCTTTTGCTATTAAATCGTCGTAGGTTTCGCGCTTTCTTATAATATAAAATTTATCTTTATCGACAAGCACCTCTGTTGCTCTCGGCCTTGAGTTATAATTCGACGACATCGAGAAACCGTAAGCTCCGGCGCTGAATACCGCAAGCAAATCGCCTTCCTGAACGGAATTCATAACCCTGTCTTTACCCAAAAAATCCGCCGATTCGCATATAGGGCCGACGACGTCGGCTTTCGCGCGCGGACCGTCTCTTTTAATTACGGGAACGATTTCGTGATAGGCTTCGTATAAAGCCGGTCTTATTAAATCGTTCATGCCGCCGTCCACTATGATAAAATTTTTACTGCCGGTATCTTTGTTGTAGATTACTTTTGTAATAAATATTCCGGCGTTTCCGACAATAAGCCTTCCAGGTTCAAAAATTATCATCCCTTCATAGCCCTTCAATATTTTCTTTATAGAATTCATATAGGTCGAGGGGTGAGGCGGCATTTCATTTTCATACGTAATGCCGAGCCCTCCCCCTAAATCTAAATATTTTATATTAAATCCTTTAGATGTAATTTTATCTAAAAGTTCTTTTATTATTTCTACCGCATCGTTAAATGGCGTTATTTCTGTTAACTGAGAGCCTATATGGCAGTCAAGCCCTACGACGTCTATGTTGGGCAGTTCCCCCGCGGTTTCGTAAGCCGAAAGGGCATGTTTTATATTTATTCCGAATTTGTTTTTCTTAAGCCCGGTAGAAATATAAGGATGCGTTTTAGGGTCAACGTTGGGATTTATCCTGAAAGATATTCTTGCCTTCGCGTTAAGCCTGCCCGCGACTTTATCTATGAGAAAAACTTCCGGCAGGGATTCTACGTTAAACATAAGAATATC
>JAJYYS010000033.1 GCA_021800745.1 bacterium | reverse complement strand
GGAATTTTCCGTCAAAAATATGGCGGTTTTAATAGTCGGAGAGGCTTTAAGGGGAAAATATTTCAAAGAAAACAGGTCGAAACTTTATGATAAGAGCTTTTCGCACGGATTCAGAAACGGTGGAAATACCGTCTGACGCCGTATTTAAAATTAAGAATATCGCCCTTATAATAACCTCGGAAAATTCTTTAAAGAAAGCGGTTAAAATATACGGCGGCATGGCAAAAAAGCTCAAAGCGCGCATCGAAGCCGATATTCCTGACATTTCCGAAATTATAAATCTGCATTTTTTTATCGGAGAAGAAAAAACCGGATTAACGCCGCACGCCTTGGGTTTGCAGAAGGAAATATCGGCTTTAGAAGAGCTTTCTGCCAATGGGATAAAACTTCTGAAGACCGGCATCGAAAGATATAAAAAATTATCAGAAGATTATTTTATTAAAAAGCTGTTCCGCGGATACGATTTCATCGTCTTTTTTCTGGCGGCGGGGGCGGCGGTCAGAATTATCGCGCCTTTTCTTAAAGATAAATTCAGCGACCCCGGTGTTATAGCGATAGACGAAGCCGGCAAATTCGTAGTCAGCCTGCTTTCCGGGCATACGGGAGGCGCTAATAAATTTGCCGAGGAAACCGCAGGGTACATAGGAAACGGAGCAATTCCGGTAATTACCACCGCGACGGATGCAACCGGAAATTTTTCTTTGGATATGTTCGCGGATAGGTTCGGCCTGTTTATAGAAGACGGGGAAAGCAAAATAAAAATATTCAATAAAGCTTCTATTTGCGGAGAAGAGATAAGGATATACATAGACGAAGATAATATTTTTAACATGCGGGAAATAAAGTCTTATATAAGCGGGTTTAAAAACGCAAAGAGAATAATTTTGTCGGAAGGTTTAAATACCGCAAATCCGGGAGCTGAAAAGACGGCGGTCATTTCTTTAAAAGAAAGCCTGAAAAATATTGCGGAAGCCGAAAATATTGCGCTTTTAAGGCCGAGACGATTAACCGTAGGCATAGGCTGCAATAAGAATACTAAATTTAAAGAGATAGAAGATTTTATATCTTCGGTTTTTAAGGAAAATAATTTATCGCTTAAGTCAATAAGGAACGTTGCTACGATAGACTTAAAAAGAAACGAGGCCGGGCTGCTGGAATTCGGATATAAATACGGGAATTTTATAGACTTTTATGATAAAGACGAAATAAACGCCTTTATGGATTCTAATAAAAATAAAAAAAACAATAAAAAAGAAAAAGAGGCAGTTCTAAATATAGAACGGTCGGCAAGTTTTAAACACACCGGCGCATATTCCGTCTGCGAACCTTGCGCGGCGATGTCTGCAAAAAACGGCGGGAAACTGCTGATACCTAAAGAAAAAAAAAGAAATGTTACGGTAGCGGCGGCAATCGTTTCTTAACTTAATCGACGTGTTTTCCTGAACCGCCGTTAGGCGTATAATAGATTTCAGAATCGGGATTAGCTTATTATAATAGAAAAGGAGGGTGTTTAATGGAATTAAACGGCGGACGGTCAGAATCATACGGAAATATAACGGTTATAGGAACCGGTCCTGGAGACACAGAACATTTAAGCAAAAAAGCTCTCGAAGCCATAAAAGAGGCGGAAGTAATAATAGGTTATTCTTCATATTTGAGGCATATAGGAGATATATTAAGCGAAAAACAGGAAAGACTTCCGTTCAATATGAAAGACGAAATTAAAAGATGCGAAGCGGCGGTTAAAAAATCTTTGGAAGGCAAATCCGTAGCGCTTGTTTCGGGAGGCGACGCCGGCATTTACGGAATGAGCGGTCTTCTGCTCGAAATTATAGACAAAGAATCACTCACCGGAAAAATTCCCGTGGAAATAATACCCGGCATTCCGGCTTTCTGCGCAGTTTCGGCGGCGGCTGGAGCGCCGATAACCAACGATTTTTGCGTTATATCTTTGTCTAATCTTTTAACTCCGTGGAAAGACATAGAAAAAAGATTAAGGGCGGCGGCGGCTGGAGATTTCGTGATAATAATCTATAATCCCAAGAGCATGAAGAGAAAAGAAGAACTGACTATCGCAAAAAATATCCTTCTGGAAAATATCGGTAAAGACAGGCCTGCCGTTATCGCAAAGGCGGCGACTAGACCCGACGAAGAGATAATTATAACGACGCTCGAAAATATAGATAAATTCGATATCGTAAGTATGAATACCACGATAATAATCGGAAACGGCAACACATACGTGAACGATTTGTATATGATAACCAGAAGGGGATACGGAAATAAATACGATTTAAGCAAAAATAATATCGAGAAAAATATAGCGGAGGAAAATTAGATTATGAGAGTGCTTGTAACTGGCGGAGCGGGTTTTATCGGTTCTAACTTATGCGAAAGGCTTTTAAAAATAGGACATGAAGTTTTATGCATGGATAATTTTTATACGGGGTCTAAGAATAATATAAAAGAATTTACGGGCAATCCTGCTTTTGAAGTCATCAGAGGAGATATAAGCCGGCCGTTTAGCATAGAGGCCGATTTTATAGTTAACCTCGCCTGTCCGGCGTCGGTTCCTCATTATCAAAGAGACCCTTTGAAAACTATGAAAGACAACGTTTACGGCATATTTAACGTTATGGAAAACGCAGCGCGCCTTAATATACCGGTTCTACACACTTCTACTTCGGAAGTTTACGGTTCGCCGTCCGTTCATCCCCAGCCAGAAAATTATAACGGCAATGTTAATCCCGTTTCTATAAGGTCTTGCTATGACGAAGGAAAAAGGGCTGCGGAAACGATTATGTTCGATTATCACAGGCGATACGGAACGGATATAAAAGTAATAAGAGTTTTCAATACATACGGACCTAAAATGCTGGAAAACGACGGCAGGGTAGTTTCCAATTTTATAGTTCAGGCGATAAAGGGCGAAGATTTAACGGTTTATGGAGACGGAAAACAGACCCGCTCTTTCTGCTACGTATCGGATTTAATAGACGGGATTATGCTGTTTATCGAAGATAGAAGCGGATTTACCGGACCGGTTAATATGGGAAATAATTACGAATTTACCATAGCCGATTTTGCAAAGCTGGTTATACGCCTTACCGGCTCGAAATCTAAAATAAAATTCGTAGGACTGCCTAAAGACGACCCGATTCAGAGAAATCCGGATTTAACGCTTGCAAAAACTAAACTGGGATATAACCCTAAGGTAGATATAGAAAGCGGTATTAAAAATACGGTGGAATATTTTAAAAAATTAATAGAATAACAATAATAAAAATATACGATAATAATCCAAATATGAATATTAGTGCCGTTATTCTAGAATCGGCGATTTACATAATAGTCGCGTTTATTGCCGGTTATTTATTGAGAGGCGAAGAGTTAAAAAAAATAAAGCGGTTAATTTTAATTTTTTATTTAATTATAGGCATAGCCGTTTACAATGTTATATATTTCATAATGCTTTCAGCGGCCGTTTTAATATTTGCAATAATTGTCTTGCGGTATTTTGAGCAGTAAAATAATCGTATATTTGAATTTATTGATTATCTTAGATTGTGAAATTAACGGTACATTGTAATGGCTCCCCGAGACGGATTCGAACCATCGACCCAGTGATTAACAGTCACTTGCTCTGCCGGCTGAGCTATCGGGGAATAGAGATGAAAAATATTAACGTAACAATCGATAGATAGTATAAATAAAAATCGCCTTAATGTCAATATTTTTATTACAAAAAAAACCTGCCGGAAGTAGTTGATAACCGGCAGGTTAGGAGGACATTACATTGAGGAGTTAAGATGAAAACATAAAACCTCTAATATTTAAATTATAAAACATAAAATTTAAAAAATCAATTTTTTTTTTAATTTTACGCCGTCTTAAACATCCTTACCATATTGGACAAATCCAAAGCCATTCTCGCAAGCTCTTCCGAAGAAGCTATGACCTGTCTCGAACCAGCCTGTGCGCTGTCCTGCGCTTTAATAATTTCTTCGGAGGAAAGGGATATCTCTTCGCTCACCTGGGACTGCTCTTCGGAGGCCGTGGCAATCTGCGTTATCATCTCTTTCAGTTTAAGCATTAAAGAGTTTATGTTGGATATCGCCTCGGCGGACTTTCCGGCAATCTCTGCTCCTTTGGAGACCTCCTCTTTTCCTTTCTGCATAGAGATAACGGCATCCTGGGTGTTTCTCTGGATGCTCAGTATCATCGATTCTATCTCTTTGGTAGCTTTGGTAGTTCTTTCGGCTAACTTTCTTACCTCGTCCGCTACTACGGCAAAGCCCCTTCCCTGTTCTCCGGCTCTGGCGGCTTCTATTGCGGCGTTTAAGGCGAGAAGGTTTGTCTGGTCGGCTATGTCGTTTATTACGCCTATGATTTCGCCGATTTTTTCCGAAGAAGAGCCGAGTTCGGTAATGGTGGCGGATACGGCGGATACGGTCTTTTCTATGTTTTTCATCTCGCGCGCCACGTCCTGAACGGACTTAGTGCCGTAATCGACGACTTTTTCGGTTTCCTGAGCCTTCTGGGCGGAAGAGGAAGAGTTCTTGGCTACTTCTATGATGGCTATGGACATCTGTTTAATGGATTCTATTATTCTGGAGGCTTTTTCCCTCATCTGCTCTATGGTTTTTTCGAACTCCTTGGAAGATGAATTCAGCTGTTCCGACTGGGAGCTTAATGAGTTGGAAGTGCTGACTATGCCCCTTACATTGCCGGATAAAGAATCTACTAAGCTGTTTACCTGTTCAATAAGGATACCTATTTCGCTTTCTTTATGGACGCCGGATATTTTGATTTTAGAGGTAAGATCGCCGCCGGCGATCTGCTTGATTTTTACATCGACTAAGTTCAAGACTCTTATGACCGATTTTTTAAAATAAAGCATGATTATAACCGCGCCTATTAAAAAAGCTATCGGGAATGCTATAAATATATAATCGAGCAACTTTATCTTTTTATAATACGAGTTTTTTATAATGCCGTTAACCTGAGTTATCTGGGCAACCATCGGACTTAGCTGGTTGTCGAAATATTTCGTGCTCATCGCTCCGCCCAGAAGAAGAGGATATTTTAAAAGCCTGCCGACAATGGGGCGAAATATATAAAATTTACTTTTGAGACTTTTTAAAAGAACGCCGGTTTTTTTGGACGAAAATCTTTGCAGTTTCGATTTGTCGGTTCCGAAGACGGAAGCCGCTTTAACCTTGCCGAAACCCATAGTGTATCCTATAAGGGCATTATTTACGTTTGAGAAAACCTGTTTTGAATCGCCGGCTAATTTTAATATTTTCGCGTCGTAGTATTTTTCTATTTTCGCTTTCGCTTTTTTAGATTTTACCGCGTTCATTTTAAGCATTTTTATGTGGGATAAAAGGATAATCTGCAAGAGATTGCCCTTTAAGGTTTTAATTCCCGTCGAGGTGCTGGAAATAACGTCGGAGTTTATCGTTTCGTTTTTTAAGCCGTTAGAATAAATAATCAGCAAAAGATTGACCAGCAGGATAAAAATAAAACCTCCCGCTATAATAAAATAAAGCTTTGATTTTAAAGTTTTAAGCATATACATTTTCCCCCCATTTAATTATATATAAAAAAATACACAATCTGTCTGCTTTTTTTCGTAAAATTATTGTTTTTTTATTATATATCGGCATTATGTAAAAAATCTATAGTTATTTTTAATTAAATCCGTCGTTTGGTCGGCCGGCAAAACCGTTGCCTAAAAATATTATATCTGTTATAATTTTAAATAAAAATCCATGTTAAGGAGGAAAAAATGCCTTTCGTATCGGTTAAAATGCTAGAAGGAAGAACAAAAGAGCAGAAAAAAAACCTTATTAAATCTATTACTAAAAGCGTGTCCGAAAGTTTAAGCATCAACGAAAATAACGTATGGGTGGTAGTCGAAGAGTTTCCTTCCGACGAATGGGGACTTGGCGGCGAACTCGCCTCCGATAAGATAAAAGCAAAAAAGGAAGCAGGCAAATGAAGCCGAGAACCTGCCTGTCAATCGGGAATGCCGGATTAAGCGCTGTTTATGACGCCATAGATTACGCAAAAAGCAAAGATGCCGAATTCATAGAACTTAGGTTCGATATGATTCCCGAAACCGCGCCTTTAAGCAGTGTGCCGGATAGAAGCCGAAACAATCCGGAAGGAGATTTTAATAAAGACGCCGTTTTGCCTGAAATTAAAAAAATAATTTCTTACGCAAAAAATAAAGGAATTAAAACGATAGGAACAAACAGGGACGTTTCTTACAGCGCGAACGGATGTATTTCCTTTTTGGACAAACAAAGATTAGCAAAACCGTCCGGTTTAGAAATTGCCGAAAAAAGCGGCAGGACAGACTTAGAACCCGAAAGAATAAAATTTTTAAGGGCTGTTATAGAACTAGGCATAGATATTTGCGATATAGAACTAGATATTTTAGAGAGGAACGTTATAAAAAATTTTATAGAATTTGCCCATTCAAAAAAATCGCGGGTAATTCTTTCAGTTCACGATTTTAAGGGGCGGATAGGCCTGCTCGATACCGTAAGATTGTACTTAGATTCAAGCTATTTCGGCGCCGATTATTTTAAGCTGGCGGATACCGTCATTTCCGAAGAAGATGCTGAAAGCGTATCCGAAAAAAATATAAAGATGCGTTCTATAAAAATGACGGATGAAACGGCGTTTCCAGAATTTATAATTTTCGGTATGGGAGGAAAAGGGAGGATAACCAGATCTTCGTCGGTAATTTACGGCTCTTATCTTGCATACTGCTCTTCGCCTTACGGAATTACCGCGCCTGGGCAGACGACGCCGGACGAATTTTATAAAATGGTCGATTTTTTAGAGGCTTCCGTATGATTATCGGAAACTTATATATCGGAACATTTTTAGCAGGCGAATATGGGCGTAATAATAAATAACTTATCGAAAACTAAAAAGCTAGGCGAGATACTTATAGACGCCGGACTTTTGAACCCTACCCAGCTGGAAACCGCTCTTACGGAGGGAAAAAAGCGCAATCTGAGATTAGGTTCGGCGTTGACTGCCCTCGGAATACTTTCGGAAGACAATATACTAGATGCGCTTTCCTCCCAGATAGGCTTGAAAAAAATAGACCTTTCAAAGCTTATAATAGACCCGGCTGTCGGAAGGCTGATATCGGAAGGGCTTTCGAGGCAGTTTAAAATGGTCGGAATAAGCCTTGCCGACGGCATTCTTACCGTGGCGCTTTCCGACCCGCTTAACGTTTTTGCTACCGATGCCTTAAAAAGGCATATTAATTATAATATAGATATAGTTCTGGCAAAAGAACACGATATATCTAAAGCTATAGATTTCGTCTGGACAGCTAAAGACATATCTAAAGCGGCTTCATATCAAAACGTCGTTCCGGCGGATAATAAAAATTTTACCGGTTTAGCGGCGCGGCAGGCCGGGGCGGCAGATTTTTCTCCTTCACCTTCGGCTTCAGCAGCGGTCAAGGAAGTCCTGCAGTCCGAAGACGTAAATATAATCAAGCTCGTAAACGATATAATATTTTCCGCTTCTAAAAGCAGGGCCTCCGATATACACATAGAGCCTCTTTCCGACGAAATTATAGTAAGGGAAAGAATAGACGGCGAGCTTATAGAGGCAAGAAGAATTCCTTTTCAGTTTTTAAACCCGGTTATAGCAAGAATAAAGATAATGGCGAATATGGATATCGCGGAAAAAAGGAACCCGCAGGATTCAAGGTTCGACATAAACGCCGGAGAAAAAAATTTAGACGTAAGGGTTTCCGTAGTTCCGACCATAAACGGGGAAAAAGCGGTTTTCAGGCTCTTAGATAAAACTTCAAAGGTCAATAAGGTTTCCGAGCTTCCGCTCGATAAAAACGATAAAGAAAAAATTTTAAAGATAATATATAAGAAATACGGTCTCTTTTTGATAACCGGCCCCACCGGTTCCGGCAAAACTACAACGGCATATTCGATGATTGCGGAACTTAACAGCATAAATAAAAATATCATCACAGTAGAAGACCCGGTAGAATATAAAATAAGATATATAAATCAGATAGAAGCCAATCAAAAAGGAGGAATGGGTTTTCCGGACGCTTTAAGAGCCGTTCTTAGGCAGGACCCGGATATCATTCTTGTTGGTGAAATAAGAGACGAAGAAACGGCAAGAATAGCGATTCAAGCGTCGTTAACCGGACATTTCGTCATTTCTACGCTTCATACGCAGGATTCCTCCAGCGCAATTTCAAGGCTTGCCGATATGGGCATAGAACCTTTTTTGATTTCTTCTTCGATTGCCGGAATAGTCGGACAGAGACTGGTAAAGCGCCTTTGCGACAACTGTAAGGAGGCGTATGCGCCGGAGCCGGAACTGCTTAAAGAACTCGGTCTTCCGGCAGGCGTTAATTTTAAATTTTATAAAGAAACGGGCTGCGATTTATGCAGAGGAACGGGTTTTCACGGAAGAATAGGCATACAGGAAATTTTAACGCCTTCGAGAAACGTCCAAAAATTAATTATCGAAAAAGCGGATGCGGCGCAGATAAGAAACGCCGCCATAAAGGACGGTTTCGTTCCCCTGAGAATGGCGGGACTGAAAAAAGTCATAGAAGGCGTTACGACGCTGGAGGAAGTTTTGCAGGCTACTCAGGACATATAGCATATAGAAAAAATAAAACAATAGTTTTTAAAGGTGATTTAATGTAATATTATATTATATATAAAAATAAATTTTAACCGGACGAATTTCATTTATGGCTATATATAATTATAAGGCAAGAGACAGGCAGGGGAAACTCATAGCCGGAAGAATAGAGTCTGTTTCCTCTATTTCCGCAGAAAAACAGATAGAAGAATTGAGGCTTATTCCTATTTCGGTAGAAGAAGCCTCAAGTTTTTCATGGGGGGACCTTCTTCCCGCATTTCAGAACATCTCCAAAAAAGACGTAATAGTTTTTTCGAGACAGCTTGCTACACTATATCAATCGGGCGTGCCGCTTACCAAAAGCCTTGATTCTTTAATGGAATTCTCAAGAAATAAAAAATTTAAGGAGGTTCTGTCGGAAGTAAAGCAGGACGTAGAGAGCGGTCAGACTCTCTCCAAGAGCTTTGCAAGACACCCCAAAGTTTTTTCCGAAATATACGTAAATATGGTGGAAGTAGGCGAAACCAGCGGTCTTTTATACGATATACTCGTCAGGCTTGCTCTATTAATGGAAAAAGATATGGCGGTTAAGGCAAAGGTAAAGAGCGCAACCTTTTATCCAAAAATCGTCGTTTCCGCAATAATAATCGCCGTAGTAATTTTAGTAGGATTCGTTATACCTAAATTTGCTATGCTTTATAAAAGTTTCAACGTTCCTCTTCCATTAGAAACAAGGATATTAGTGGCTATTTCCAATTTTTTCGTAAGTTACTGGTATATAGTTTTAATGGCCGCAGTTGCTTTGATAGCCGGCGTAAAACTTTATATAAATTCATCCGGCGGAAGACTGTGGTGGGACGAACATAAACTTAAAATACCCATATTCGGAAGTATTTTTTATAAATCTATGATGAGCCAGTTTACAAGGATTTTCGGGCTTTTATTCCAAAGCGGGCTTCCGGTCAACAGGGCGTTCGAGCTTATCAGAAACGCCGTAAACAATAAATTTTTTACCAATAAAATAGACGAAATACAGTCCGACGTTACCAGAGGGGAGTCTATCACGAACAGTTTTAAGAATTCTAAAATTTTTTCCGGTATTATTATACAGATGGTCAGCGTAGGCGAAGAAACAGGACATATAGACGAAATGCTCGGCAAGGTCGCAGATTATTTTGACGAGGATTTAGACCATCAGCTGAGCATGCTTCAGGCAAGCATAGAACCGGTGCTTTTAACTATAATTTTCGGCATGGTTCTCTTTCTTGCGCTGGCTATATATCTTCCTATCATCGATGTGATAAATTTTGCAAAAAAAGGCTGATAAAAAAATTTGACTTAAAACATATGAAAATGGTAATATTGTTATATATAGATAGTTATATATATAAAATAATCCGTCATAAAAACAGCTGTAAGTAATTGATATTTTTAAGCTATTTTAAGATATATAAAGGGAGCTGGAGATGAAAAAAAACAACGGTATATTTTACGCCGTTTTAGCGGTATCGTTTGCAGTATTATCATTATCATTAAGCGGGTGTGCAAAAAAGCAGGCTTTTACCGGAGGGGCGGAATCCAGGCTCAGCGTCGGCGCATTTAAAACCCAATACAATAATATCCCGGATTATCTTAAATCTCCCGGAAATACGGATTCATTAAATAATACCGCTATATCGGCGCACATTATGGGATACGTTGTCATGGAAAACGTTCATCAGGGTCAGGCGGTTTCAAAAGGGCAGATTTTATTGAAACTAAGCGCTCCAGAAATCGGGTCAAAATATTATGCCGCGAAAGCCGGTTTTATTAACGCAAAAAAAACATACGACAGGATTAAAAGGTTATATAAAGAAAATTCGGTTTCGAGACAGACTTACGACAATACCTTAATGCAGTATAAAGTTGCTAAGGCCGGGTTGAACGAAGCCGGGAACTATTTGGATTACAAAAATATTTATTCCCCTATCGACGGAGTTATAACTAAAAAAAACGTTTCTATGGGCGACCTTGTCGCGCCGGGGCAGATGCTTTTAATAATTCAAAGCCTTAAGAGATTGGAATTTAAGACATCCGTCAACGTTAAATATTTTAGCAAAATAAAAAACGCCGAAGCGGTTAAATTGAATTTTTCGTCGATAGATAAAACTGTAGAAGGAAAAGTTATATCCGTAGTAAGGTCTGCCAATCCTTATTCCCATTCCGTCTTAGTTAGAATTGCCATAAAAGGGGCTGAAAAATCGGGGCTGATGCCGGGAATGTATGGAACGGCGAGATTTAAAATAGGAAAAAGAAAAGCCGTAACCGTTCCAAAATCCGCAGTCGTAAGGCGGCTCGGCATAACCGGAGTTTACACCGTTAACGGCGCCGGCGAAGTCGTGTTTCAGCCGGTAAAAAGGGGCAGAACGTATAAAAAGAATTTTGTCATAATCATAAACGGACTAAATCCTGGAATGATTATAATAACAAGCGATTTAGACAAAATAAGCGCAGGAAGCTATGTGAACCCGAAGTTCTAATACAAGATAAGGAGTTTTTTAGATAAATGAATAAAAATTTTAGCGCTAAAATTACCGAATATTTTATAGAAAACAAAATAACTCTTTTATTAATCCTTTTTAGCATAGGTTTCGGAATAATAGCGGTTCTTCTTACCCCGAGGCAGTATAATCCGCAGATTATAGTTCCGGCGGCAAACGTAATAGTCAGATTTCCTGGAGCTAGCGGCGAGCAGGTTAAAAACCTTGTTACAAAGCCATTAGAAAGAAAAATGTGGCAGATCCCGGGGGTTAAGCACGTTTACTCGATATCCATGAACTCCGAATCTATAGTTACCGTAGAGTTTCATGTCAACGCAAGCCGCGATAAGAGCCTTGTAGATATATATAATAAAGTATTTTCCAACCTCGACGAAATTCCTAAGGGCGCAATGAGGCCGCTCATTAAGCCCATAGACGTAAACCACGTGCCTATTTTAAATATCACGTTATGGAGCAAAAAATACAACGCGGGTTATCTCACTACTATCGCCGGCAGGATATTAGACAGGCTCGATTCCGTTAAAGGAACAGGGGTCACTTTTTTAAACGGCGCAAGATACAAACAGCTCAATGTTTATCTGAACCCCTTGAAAATGGCGGGATATAACGTCACTCCATTAATGATAGCGCAGGAGCTTAAGGGAACCAATATAAACATTCCTGCAGGTTTTCTTCAGAAAAATAATAAAAAAATGTTTTTGACGGCAGGCGGATATTTTCACCGTGTAAGTTCGGTTGAGAACTTTATAATATCCGTTTATAACGGAAAACCGGTTTATCTTAAGGATGTAGCAAAAATTAAATATTCATATAAGCCGTTAAATTTTTTATCGGAAATAGGATTCGGAAATAACTACGGAAAAATTAATGCAAACGACAGGGTTATTACAGATTCCAAGGGTATTTATCCTGCCGTAACCATAGCAGTCGCAAAAAGAAGAGGGAAGAACGCGGTTGCGGTCGTAAACAGCGTTCTTGCGAAATTTCATAAAATAGCCCAAACAAGCCTTCCCTCCGGCGTTCATTATACTATAACCAGAAACGACGGAAAAAAAGCAAACAATGCCGTAAACAAATTGCTGTTTCATCTTATAATAAGCATAGCTATAGTAATAGTACTTCTTTTAATAATATTAGGCTGGCGAGAAGCATTCATAGTTGCTTTTACCATTCCGCTGATGCTGTTTCTTACCCTAGGCATAGCTTATATTTTCCATCAGACATTAAACAGGATTACCCTGTTCGCATTAATTCTTTCCCTGGGGCTTTTAGTCGATAACGCCATAGTAGTCATCGACAACATAGAAAGGGTTTTTTCAAAAGAAAGAAATATACTTCCCGCTTATGCGGTGGACGCCGTAAACGAAATAGGCAATCCTAATTTTTTTGCTACTCTTGCGGTTATATCATCCTTTATTCCAATGCTGTT
>JAJYYS010000032.1 GCA_021800745.1 bacterium | reverse complement strand
CCTTAACCCGTTCGGAAGGGCATTCTGGAGAAACGGCTTCAGGCTTCCGGGCACTGAAGGAACTCCTGCGGACGCAACGCAGATTACCGAAGGTTTAAGCCTTCCGAATCCATGGCCGATACCGATCATGATGAGTTCGAATATCTGGTATAAACATACCACTAATGAAAATGTGAGTGCACATACCGATCAGTTTAATGCAAAAGTTAATTTTGTTGTAGGCGGTGCAAGCCCTATATACACCCCGTTGGCGAATTCGCTGTCTTTTTATATGCATATGCATATAATGGCAGGGGGAGGTTTTGGAAAAGACCAGGTTTGGGCGTCTCTTAACGGAGTAGGTTCTGAATTTGGTTTGCCTGCTCATTTATTAAATTTAAAGGTTGGTCAGCTTACAACCGCAAGCCCTTATTTTTACAGACAGAACGTTATATTCCCGACGAATGGACCGGTAGGGGCTATACAAGGACTCTCGGTAGGCTATGACGGCGAAGCAGGAGTATTAATTCATAGTCAGAACCCTGGTTTCGCTCTCTACGGAACGCCGGGTTATCATTTGTGGTATAAAGTAACGGTTACGAACGATACGGGTTCTGGAGTGAGAACCGTCAATCCTAATAATAATGGTGTATTAAATGCTATACAATATTACTGTTCCCCGAAATTAGATACTCGAACCATGCAATTTTACTGTTCCCCGAAATTATTTAGTCGAGCCTTATATAATAATAGTGTATCAAATGCTATGGAATATTCTTATCAGTTAAAAGAATATGCACCTACACCTATGGGCCAGTTTGAACTTGGATACTACGGCGCAACGATTGCAGAGCCAATTACCGCAAGCGGTAATACTTGGACTAACCGTGTTTTAGTTAACGGCGTCGATGTTGACCTTGCCAACGATATTTACGAACTTGGCTTAACCTATATGGTTCAGAGCGACAGTAATCCTTATGCCAATGATGGTGCAGCGTTACCTACTGGTGTTACTGATACAAGCAATGGCTACAGCACGTTTGAAGCATACGGCCGTTACTTAATGCCTAATGTTGGAAATGGATTGATGCTTGTTGCAGATTATGCTACGTATTCATACACGCATAAGAATTCGCAGGATGCATTTAATTCCACTCCATCAACATGTTCTAATCAAAATTTATATGGCGGTACCTCAGGTTGGCCAACTTGCGTTGAAGGAATAAAAAATGATTTAACGCTTATGGCTGAATATAATCTATCCTATAATGCGCACTTGTATGCCGGTTACGATTTAACTAATGTGTCGGAATTTGACCAATTTCAGACAGGCATATTCTTTGCATTCTAATCCTGCTGACGCAGTATTATGATTGCAAACGCAATAAAATTAAAAACGGAAGAGCTTTGAAATAAAGGTGTCAGCTTTCGATACGTCGATTCCAAAAAAAGATTCTTCCATAAATACCTCCGTTAATTTTAAATAAACTCATTCTTGCAATGATTCGGGCTTATAAGCCCAGGCAACTGTTCGAGATTTATTTAATATATAACCGGCAGCGAAAAATGCTGACACACGAACTTATAAGTTCTTGATTTATTCCTTTCTGCTGCCAGCCTTACTGCTAAAACTAAAATTTTTTCGTCTTATTATATCTCTTATTCCCTGTCCCTCCCTGCGTTTTCCTAAATTTTAACAAAAACGTAACAAAAATTTAACATAATTGAAACATAAATTTCATAATCCTGCAACGAAATTTATGATATAAATAAAAACTCGCACTTTAATGTAAATTATAATTATTGATTAATAAATTATAAAAAATTAAATTAAAGGAGGCAGGGTTTTTATGGACGGGAGAAAACTGCGCAGGAAAAGGAAAACTAAATTAAAACAGGGTAAGAGTAAAATCAGCTTTCAGGAGTTTATAGACGGGATAAACGGCGTTCTGAACCAAAGAAAAGAAATGGAAGAATTATTCGGCAGGGTTTTGATTTTAAATTCGGAAAGCGTTTTAACCGAAATGGAAATAAAGAGGAAAAATAACGAAATCCTGCAGGCGCGTATGCGGGCCAAAGCGGAAGAAAATAATGCCGTAAGCGGGACAGATAAATAAACGCATAATTAATAAAACCGAAAAAGAGTTGAAAAGAACATAGATACACGATATAATGTGTATCATGGGGTGTAAAAATGAGAACTAATATCGTACTCAACGATTTGCTTGTCGAAGAAGCTATGAAGCTGGCAAATGTAAAGACCAAAAAAGAGTTAGTCAATTTAGCTTTAAAAGAATTTGTAGAAAATTACAAGAGGAAGAATCTTACCGAATTAAAAGGAAAGATTAAATTTGCGGAAGGATACGATTATAAGTCTATGAGGGAAGGCAGGCGGGTAAAATAAATTGATTTTGATAGATACTTCGGTTCTGATAAATTATTTTAAGGGCGTAAATAATCCGAAAACCAAAAAATTTGAAGGAATATTAGAAACTGGAACGCCTTTCGGGATAAATAATTTTATATATCAGGAAGTATTGCAGGGCGCGTCTGCCGAGAAAGAATTTAATCTGTTAAACGGATATCTGAGCAGTCAAAAGTTTTATGAATTGCTTTACGGAACTAGGTCGTACGAGAATGCGGCAAAGATGTATTATCTGTGCAGAAAAAAAGGAATTACGCCGAGAAGCACTATTGATTTGCTGATTGCAGAAACGGCGATAGAAAATAATTTATTTTTACTGCACGACGATAAGGATTATACCGAAATTGCATCGGTCGTCGAAGGTTTAAAAGAATATTAGGGGGCACTTAACTCCCCCTGCGTTTTCCTAAATTTGACAATATGTTTTTAAACGCATATAATTATAGCATATAAAGGAGAAATATAATATGCGCACCACGTTAAACATACCTGAAGATTTGATTAGCGAAGTCCAAAAAATTTCAGGTGAAAAATCAAAAACGAAAGCTATTGTTAAAACAATGAAGGAATATATAAGGCAAAAAAAAATAACGGAGCTTCTTGCCCTAAAAGGAAAAGTTAATATAGATTATGATTGGGAAGCGGAAGAAAAGTCGGAAATAGATTCTCAATCCGAGAGAGGAAAGTTTATTGAAAAATAAACATAAGCGCGTCTTGGTCGATACAAGCGTCTGGATTGAATTTTTCAGGGCAAATTCTTCGGTAAGCAATAATCTAGAACTGCTTCTTATCGCAGATTTGGCTGAGGTTTGCGGCGTCGTTTTATTTGAATTATTGCAGGGAATTAAATCCGAGCCGGAAAAATTAAAGATTAAAGAGATTTTATCAAATTTACCGTATGTAGAGGTAAATAAAATTATATGGCAAAAATCCGCGGAAATTTCTTCAGACATAAAAAAGAAAGGCTTTACCGTTCCATTTTCCGATATTTTAATCGGAGCATTGGCTATAGAAAACAACTTTTCCGTTTTTACCTTAGATAAACATTTTGAATTAATTTCGGGATTAGAACTATACAAAATTTGAAATAAACCAATAATAAAATAATTTATTTTTACCGCGCGACGGTAAGGGTTATCCCGAAATTACATCAGTCGTCGAAGATTTAAAAGAATATTAGGCGCACTTAATTATATAATAATATTAATATGTTTTTATCGGCGGTAAGATATTTTAAAAAGACGATTATAGGTTCGGATAAGGGTATTTCGATAATTCTGGCGATTATAATTATTATAGTGCTGGGGCTGGCGGGGTCTATTTTCGCTTATCTGACGTCAAGCGGGGATATAACTTCGAGGTCTAACCTGACGAGCGCGGCGGCGAAGTATGCCGCAAAGTCGGGGGTGGAGATAACGCTTTGGGAACTGGAACCGGTAAATGGCGGCACTTTTTCTACAGGGCTACCGCTACCGGGCTGTCCGTCAAGTCCTGTACTGCCGCCGAGAGTGAGCGGGACCCTAACTGCTATTCAATATCTTTCCGGCAATTTGCAGGGCAATTTGAAAACGGTTGCTCCAGGTGCTAATTATACGCCGACGTTTTGCGCGGTAGAGGGGCAATTAAGCGGAGGCGGAGGCGGAGGCGGGAACTGCGCTTACTACGTCATTACTTCCAACGGCTTTGCGGGCGGAACGGAAAGGGAAGTTACGGCGGAGGTTGTAATAAAAGGCGGCGGTAGTAGTTCTTGCCCTGTCGGAGGCGGAGGTACCGGCATTTACGTCGAAACCGAACTCCCTAACGGCTAAAATTATGGGAAAAATAAACATGGCAAAACTTTATAAAATTTGAGGGGCATTTATGCTGAATACCGTACTTTACGCAATAAATTTCGGTGATTTTTATTACGAAAATCTCGACTGTTTTGCGAACTATTCGAAGCTCGGCTTAAAAGAAATAGTCCTGATACACGTTATAGACCCCGCAATTTTTCAGCACAGCCTTTATTCCGTCTATAAAAAAGAAGACGAAGAAAAGATAAGAAGGTTTGCGGAGATTAAACTTGAAGATATTAAAAAATACTTAGAAAAATCAGGTTTCGGCGTCAGATACGTTATCAGGATAGGCAATATTGCCGAAGAAATCGCGGAAGAAGCGAAGGCGGAAAATATTGATTTCGTAGTCCTCGATAAAAAAGCTGGCGGAAAGCCCAAGGGTTATTTTTCGTTTTACGGTTCTCCTCTTTACGATATTATAATAAAAATAGAAAAACCCGTTCTCGTTATGAGGCGGGTTTTGTTTCATTCTTCCAGCGACTTTAAAAACGACAGGAAAACAAGCTGCAGAAACATTTTCGACGATGTCGTTTTTGCGACCGATTTTTCGGAGTTTTCGCTTAAAGCCCTGCCCTTAATATTAAAAGTTCCGGAAGACGTAATCAAGATATTTACTATTTTGCATATTATCGACGAAAAATTAATTAAGGGGCTGAAAGATTCAAGAATCGGCGAAATAGAAAATTACGAGAAAAGCCTGTCCGAAAAATTCGAGTCGGTAATGCGCGGCCTTAACTACAGGTTCGCAAAAGAAAAATCAAACTTGGAAATAGAGGTCAGAAAGGGCGCGCCTTGCAAAGAAATATCCGATTTTATGGAAGAAACCGGAAAGAAACTGTTAATTCTGGGTTTTAAGGGAAGAGACAGGGAAGGCCTAAAGGAAATTATTTTCGGAAGCACCGCCGAAAGGATAATAAGCGCGCTTCCATGTTCGATACTTATAGTTAAATAGACTGGATTAACGCCTGCGCGGGAATGACAAGACGACAAAACTTGCCTATCTTCTGATTAATCCGCAACGACGGCGGCATTGCCGTAGGATTTTGCGAAAAAACCGAATAAAACGGCTGCCAGAATTATTATAAACGCAACTAAGCTATATGCGGAAATATAATTGTAATATTCAAATACTGCTCCTACCGCAAACGGCCCCAAAACAAAACCTAAATCGCTCAGCGTTCTATATATGCCTATAGCCTCATCGTACCGGTTTTTGTCCACGCTGTCCATCAAGTAAAGATTTCTTGCGGGACCCGAAAACCCCCCTCCCGCACTTAATAATATTATGGATAAACCGAAAGCCGTTATGTTTTGAAATACTATGAAGCTTAAAACGCCCGCCGCCGTTATAACAAAAGACGTAATTATGGATTTTTTGACCCCCATGGCGTTTATCACCCTGTCGGAATAATATGTAAGAATTACGCCGATTACCGCCGATATTGAAACGAGCAGTCCTATATCCGCTTTATTAAGGTTCATTACGCTGTAGCCGACAAGCGGCACAAGCTCCCTTCTAGAACCTATTCTCGAAAAGAAAAAGGAAAACGTTAAAAAACATAACGCGATAAAATTAAAATTATACAAAAGGGAAAAATATTTCTTCATATGGCCCGGCTGTGAATCTGCAAGTGGTTTCAGCCTGCCGCCGCCGATATTTGCGTTCGGAATATTGGTATCTTCGTCGTTTATATTTTTTAAATTTTTAATATTATCGCCATTGTTATGGCCGTTATCTTTTGCGCCGTTTCCGGTAACGGCAGCGTTATTGACGCCGTTCAGGAACTCCTTATTATAAAAAGCTATAATAAGACCTGCGGTCATTATTACCGCATAAAGCAAAAAAGCCGCTTTATCGGAAAATTCGTATGCGGCTATAGCGCCGAGAAACGGAGCGGAACCCATAGAAAGCCTTCTCGCTATCATATACCTGCTTAAAACTTTAGCCCTTTTTTCGTCTTTATAAAGCCGTTTCGTCAGGATTATCATCGACGACGTGTTAATTATGCCGGAGCCAAACCCTTCCAGAAATCTGAAGATAAAAAGCTGGTAATATGCAGTGGAAAGCAGGTATCCTACGGCGCCTAAAAAAATAAAAAGTATGCCGATATGGATATATTGGGAATTTAGTCTTTTGCTTATTATGCTTATCGGGATATTAATAAATATGCGGGCTAAACCGAAAGAAGCTATGATTAAGCCTATGGTAATTATGCTTGCGCCGAGGCTTTTCGCGTAAAGCGGAAGAACGACGGTATTTAATCCAAGTCCGAAATCCGCAAGGGCGATTGTCGAAAGAATTGCGATTAAAAGCCTTTTAGTGGAAGGGGGCGCAGGCGCTGGCTCAGTTTCGGCAATCCCGTCCGTTTCCGTTTCGCCGCCGCTGCCGCTGTTATTGCCGTTGTTATTTAACGTCATAAGTTTTTATTTTACACGATAATGACTTTTTAGTCAATTGCCGCCCTGCCTATTAATCTTTTACGGGAGTTGTTAAATAAGATAAATTGATATATAATTTAAATATTATGACGGATTTATATTTAAAAAACGATGAAAACGAAAGCGGTTCGGGGAATTTAAAAAATACCAAAGCCGTTCAAGATACGATAGCCTGGCTCCAAAAATATCTTGCGGCCGAAGTGGCTGGAAGGGATTTATATATCGAGCAGACAAAAACCCTTAATGACCCAATTTTGGTTCAGGCGTTAAAATCTTTTGCCTCTACCGAAAGCGGGCATATTATAAACATCAGGGAAAAAATAACGGAACTTGGAGGAACGCCTAAGCACCTTCAAGAGATAAGGGAAGCGCAGAAAGGGGTCAGCGAGGCTTCCCATCAGGTTTCCGCCCCTCTCGATATGCTCAGAATAGATTTAAAAATAGAAGAAAACGCAATTAACGATTATACCGCCGGATTGGAGGTCATCGAAGACCCCGGCGTGAGGGCGCTTTTAGAAAATAATCTTGCCGAAGAAATACATCATTCTTTATATTTGTCAAAAAGGATAAACGAAATTTTAGAATCCACAAAAGCCCGTATCGGAGCCATTAGGGGCATAGAAAAACCGGGCGGCAAAGAGGCTTCCGAAATTTTTAAGGCATCCGTCGAGGTAGGACAGGCAAGACTTCAGAGAAGCTGGCTCGAAATGTCTATGTCCGGGCTTATAGCCGGCATGAACGTTACATTCGGCATAATAGCGTCTTCTTATGTCGCCGGAGCGACGGCTCCTTTCGTCGGGGCAAACATCTCCAAAATATTCGGGGCGCTGTTTTTTCCTATAGGTTTTATGTTTTTAATGATAGGCAAGAGCGAACTTTTTACGGAAAATTTTTTAGTCCCGGTAACCGCCGTCATTGCTAAAAGAGGTAAAATCTCCGACCTTTTAAAATTATGGTCGCTGACGCTGATAGGAAATATGGCGGGAATTTTTATTTTTGCCCTCGTAATAGCCGGTTCGTTAAATCAGATTGTTCCTCAGTTTGTAGTCGGGCATATACACGGTATTGCCGACAACTATATGAGCAGAACGCCTTTCGTAATGGTTTTAAGCGCTATTTTTGCCGGCTGGCTGATAACGCTTATGACGTGGCTTTTGATAGCTTCGAGCGGAACTCTGGCAAGAATTTTTATTATATGGGTCGTCGGCTTTATGATATATCTAAATTCTTTCAGCCACATAGTCGTGGCGTCGTCTGAAATTTTAATAGCAATCAATACCGGTTCCCATATTTCATATCTTCCATGGCTTTACCGCTACGTTCCTTTGACTATCATAGGCAATATGATAGGCGGCTTATTTTTCGTTACTATTCTCCAGTATCTACAGATTTTACATGCGGCGTCCCCCGCTCCCGACGAACATTTTTCGTCTTCTTCATACGAACTCGATATGATGGGCGGAGGTGGCAGGACAAAAACCTCCGAAATGGAAAACGTCGAAAATATAGAAGATACTATTTGAAGAATAAAATTAAAAATATTTTATCCTCCGGTTGACTTATTAGTTTATTATGATAATCTTTATATTATATATTACATAAACGAAAACGGTAAAGCAGGAGAGCTTTATGGAATATGACGAAAATGGAGTAAGTATAGTTCCTTCCGAATTTAAAAAAGAAATCTTCGAAGAAGCCAGAAAAGATTTCAGATACGAAGAATATGTCAGAGGATGTTTAAACTGCGGCGTATGTACAGGCGGATGTCCGCCCCACAGATTTTTCGATTTTTCCCCGCGCATAGTCCTTCAAAATATGAAGTCTAAAGACCCCGAACTTATCTGGACGATGATGGACGAATATATATGGGCATGTTTTCAGTGTTTTACCTGCGCTATGATTTGTCCGTTTTTGAACAGTCCCGGAGGCATTATAGCTATATTAAGGGAGATTGCCGTCAGGAGAGGCTTCGAATCGGCTAGAAAAGTCCTTAAGCCTTACTCGAGGGTGCTTTTAAAACTTACCGCATACGGAAATCAGCTGTCGCCGGATATGATACAGCCGGATTTCTTTCCCGACTGGGGTCCTCATATAGGATATGCTTCTACCGACCTTGCCGCAAAAAGAAAAGCGATTCCTATGCCGACTCTGCAGGTGACGAATTTATCGTGGGACGTCGCCCCGGAAGCGATGAAAGAGCTGTACGACATATTCGACGAAGCCGGAGTTTTTAAAATAATAGAAGCCGTCGACCCTTCGCTTTACGAAATAATACAGGATATAGTGGACGACGTCAGGAGTTCTTGACGATAGGCGGTAATATGCCTTAATTTTTATAAGGAGACATAAATATGGCTATGGAAATCAGCAACAGGCTAGGTCTTGCAAACGTAAAATCCGATTATATACACGCCGCGGGTAGAAAACTCGAAGATATTCACGAACAGCTTCTCGAGCTTGAGGCAAAAGGCGAGGTCAAGGTCATACATATTAAAGACGAGAATAAGGCTATAGAGGCTGATACTTTATTCGGCTGGAAGAAAAAAATTCCTACAAATAAAATATGGCATCATAAATCCTGCGGGCAGTGCGGCAATATTCCGGGCTATCCCGTTTCGCTTCTGTGGTTTATGAATCAGTTAGGCTTGGAATACGTGGACGAGAGAAATCAGACCTCCTGCACCGCCTGGAATTATCACGGTTCCGCCACGTCTAATCCGGTAGGGCTTGCGGCGGTAGCCGTGAGAAACTGGCACAGGGCATACGAATTAGGCTTATTTCCGCTGTTTCACTGCGCCACTACGTTCGGCGATTATAAAGAAATGCGAAATATGCTCGTAGAATATAAAGAGCTTAGGGACGAGGTCAGAAGGATTATGCACAAGATAGGCAGGGAACTGGTCATCCCCGAATATATCGTACATTACAGCGAATGGGTCCACGTTATGCGTTTTGAAATAGCAAAGTTAAAAAAATACGACTTAAGCAATATTATAGCGACCGTTCATCCCGCCTGCCATACCTATAAAATGATTCCGGAAGACTGCATTTACGACAAAGATATATATGCGGGAAAAAGAACGGCGGTTTCTACGGGCGTCGCGCTTGCTCTCGGCGCGCAGGTGGCCGATTATTCGACTTGGTACGACTGCTGCGGTTTCGGTTTCAGACATATATTGACGGAAAGGGAAGCGTCGAGGTCTTTCGTAATGGACAGAAAAATAAGGCCTATGGTCAGGGAGGCCCATTCCGACGTTTGCATTACGCAGGATACGGGATGCACTACGACGTTAGACAAGAACCAGTGGATAGGAAAAGCTATGGGCTATACCGAACAGGTTCCCGTTATGGCGGACGTTATGTTTGCGGCATTAGCCTGCGGCGCGGACGTTTTTAAAATCGTCCAGCTTCAATGGCATACGACGGATTGGAGACCGCTATGCGAAAAAATGGGAATCGACTGGAAGAAATCGGAAGAAGAATATAACGCCTATCTCGAAGAGCTTAAAGCGGGCGGTAAAACCGTTAATTTATACGAGTATCCGAAAAGTTAAAACTGGATTCCTGCCTACGCAGGAATGACAAAAGGACTGGATTCCTGCCATCTTTGCCGGCGTCAACGGCGTGCGTTGACAATTATGCAGGCAAAAAGATATGCAGGAATGACAAAAATATAAAGATTAATTAATTTTATAACACGGCGATTTAATGGAGGATGTTTATGTCTGAAAATATTTTAGTGGTCGGCGGAGGTCCGGCAGGTTTAAACGCGGCGGTGATGCTTTCCGAATTGGGAGTTAACGTAGCTTTAGTGGAAAGAGATTCGTTTCTCGGAGGCAACCCTAAAAAATTCAAATATAAATTTTTGTTCCCGGATATGCAGCCCGCCGATAACGTAATAGGAGAGCTGATTAAAAAGGCGGAAGCTGGCGGCGGCATCAAAGTTTATTATTCTTCGGAAATTTCTGATTTTAAAGAAAACGGCAAAAAATTCGACGTTACTATAAAATCTGCGGACGGAAGCGAAAAGAAAACATTCGATTCGGTTATAGTGGCAACTGGTTTCGAGCATTTCGACCCGGCAAGGGACGCAAAATATTCTTATCAGCTGTTCGACGACGTCATAGATATAAAAGACCTCGAAAGAATGATGGGCGAGAATAATTTCGTAAGACCTTCAAACGGGAAGCCGCCTAAAAAAGTAGCTTTTATTCTGTGCGTCGGTTCAAGGGACAGACATGTAGGGAACCAGTATTGTTCCAGAGTCTGCTGTACCGTCTCCGTAAAACAGGCTATTGAAATGAGGGAGCATTTTCCGGACTGCGAAGCATATATATTTTATATGGACATTAGGACTTACGGTTTTTTTGAGGATTTATACTGGCAGGCTATGGAGGAGCATGACGTGCAGATAGTTAAAGGCAGAGTTGCCGAAATCACCTCCGGACCGGATAACACGGTTATATGCAAAGGCGAAGACACGCTTTTAAGGGGACCGTTCGAAATCCCGTTCGATATGGTAGTTCTGGCTTCCGGCATGGAAGGCGGACCCCAGTCGCCGGAAATATCAAGCAAACTTGGTATCGAACTCGACGAACACGGATTTTTAAAACCTGAAAACATTACGCTGTCGCCATTTAAGTCGAATAAGGCGGGCATTTTTCTCGCGGGCGCATGCACCGGACCCAAGGCTATTTCGGATTCTATTACCGAAGGCGCCGCCGCGGCGATGAACGCTTATACATATGCGGTAAAAAACAGGTAAAATGCCGTATATTCTAAAAAATAATAAAATCGATAAAAGATACGAAGATAAATTTTTCGAAATAGTACGAGGAAATTTGCCGGATGAAAAAATAGAGCTTTTTAACGGTCTTTTGAGCATTAAAACAGAAATTATAAAGGAATTTTTATCGGATATAATAAAAACCGGCGGCAGATTAGAAAAAGACGTATTCGACAAAATATTGTCTTTGATTTTTTCTGTAAGAAGACATAGGGAAAAAATTTTAAACGCCGAGAGCGCGGAAAATCTGAATAAAGCATTCGGCATACTGGCGGATTCCAAAAAATCGGCCGAGATAAGAATTGGGCGGTTTTTAGAATTATTTTCATATGAAGACGTTATAGTCAAAAGGGATATAGCTTTAGAACTTTT
Source organism: bacterium (assembly GCA_021800745.1). The sequence continues at coordinate 859 of JAJYYS010000032.1, read as the reverse complement.
GCATTTTTACGAACCGCAGAAGAATGTTTTGTGGACTTCGTGGGTTTACAGGCAGGATAACGGAACCGGATGCCTGCCTTATACGGCCGATTTTTTAAAAAGGACCTGGGACGGCAATCCTTATATTATGCCTTTCAGCATAAGGGAAATGAAAGATGAAATCGATTATCTGTATGAACTGTCGGGTAAAAACGGGCTTAATTTAAACCGCCCTTACGGAGCGGATATTCTTTTAAGCTATATGTATTCCGATTACGTTTACAAAATGGTATATGCGGAATCAAAATCTCTGTCCGTCGGCGTTCCCGAAGGATTCACCTTAATGAAAAAACTACTTGGGATAGAAAAATTAGAGATGCGGGTATGACAGACTTGTAATAAGAATAATATTTTAATAAGTGCTTTAAGGGATTATTGAAACGCGGAGGATTTATGGCTTTGGAAAAACAGGAACAAAGACCTGCCGCCGAAAAAGGCGAGCATATCGTAGCAAGGCATCTTATAGAAGACGACAGCATTAAAGAAGAAAAAAATTTAGTAATAGACGGAGTGGACGTTTCGGGCAGATGGAATACTTTTATTCTTTCGAGAGTGGATTCCGAGTTCGACAGGAGTTTTTTTAGTGAAATTAAAGATACCGTCGTCGGTTCGAGGATAAACAGGTGCTGGCAGTGCGGAATGTGCACGGCAAGCTGTACCGTGACGCCTTTATACAGGAGGTTTAATCCCAGAGCGTTTATTTATATGATGCAGTTGGGCAACTTAAAGGAACTGAAAAAATATATAGACGTCGCATGGAGATGCGTGGGATGCTATAAATGTTCGCAGAGATGCCCGAAACAGGTAAATCCCGCAGAAA
>JAJYYS010000180.1 GCA_021800745.1 bacterium | reverse complement strand
GTATGGGAATATACATAGCCAAAAGAATTTTATTTATGATACCTATTTTGATAGGCATCACGTTAATATCTTTTTTTGTTATCCATCTTGCCCCGGGAAACCCTTTGACTGAACAACTCGGTTTAAATCCGAAAGTGTCCGCATCTTCCAGACTGATGCTTACAAAGTTGTACGGCTTAAACAAACCTCTTTTAACTCAGTATTTTGGCTGGCTTAAAAGAATAATCACGCTAAACTTCGGTATTTCGTTTACGGCAAATCATGCGCCCGTAATAACGGAAATTAGAAGAACTATAGGCATCACGATTCTTATCAATTCTTTTGCTCTGATATTCATATTTTTATTCTCCATTCCTTTAGGAGTGCTGTCCGCGATAAAGCACGATTCTCTTTTTGATAAAATCACTACCGTCTTGGTATTCATAGGCTTTGCGGCGCCTTCTTTCTGGGTCGCCCTTCTGCTTATTATATTTTTTGGAATAGACTTGCATATTTTACCTATAGGCGGAATAACTTCCATGGGTTATAATTTTCTTTCGCCGCTCGAAAAAATAACCGATATCGCTAAACATCTTATAATGCCGGTGTTTGTCGCAGGATTCGGCGGAATAGCCGGTCTTTCTAGATATTTAAAGGGAAATATGCTGGAAGTTTACAGGCAGGATTATATTATTACCGCAAGGGCAAAAGGATTAAAGGAACGGACGGTCGTTTATAAGCATGCAATGAAAAATGCTTTAATACCTTTTATTACGATACTGGGCTTAAGCATTCCGGGGTTGATAGGCGGAAGCGTAATAATAGAAACTATATTCGACATAAACGGAATGGGAAGGCTTTTTTATCAGAGCGTCCTCGCCCGCGACTATCCCACTATTATGGGAATATTAGTAATAGGGGCCGCGCTTACGCTTATCGGCAACCTTTTAGCCGATATAGCTTATGCCTTAGTTGACCCGAGGCTGAGAAAATAATTAATCGTCATTGCGAGCGTTAGCGGACGGACGAAGTCCAGCGCAGCTAACCAATCTAAAAGCAATCTGCCTAATTTGCGTTTTCCCTGCCTTTATTTAAATCTTTGCCTATAAACATATATACGGTAGGGACTATAAATATGGTTAGAAACGTGCCTATCCCAAGTCCGGCGGCTATGACGAGACCTATATCGAATCTGCTGACCGCTCCTGCGCCCGTAGCGATTAAAAGAGGCACGACTCCGAAAACCATTGCGGCTGTCGTCATTAAAATAGGTCTGAGCCTAATTGCGGAAGCCTGCTCAATGGCCGAACGCTTATCTATTCCTTCTTTCTGTAAATCGTTTGCAAACTTCGTAATAAGTATCCCGTGCTTGCTGACAAGCCCGATAAGAGTAACAAGCCCTACTTCCGTATAAATATTGATAGTGGCAAAGCCGAGGCTTAAAAATATCAAAGCTCCGGTTAAAGACATCGGAACGCTTATGAGAATAATAACCGGGTCGACGAAACTGTCGAATAGGGCGGCAAGAATAAGATATATAATTATCAGCGAGAAGAAAAACGTTAATATCATGGCAGAGCCTTCCTCCACGTACTGGCGGGACTGTCCCGCAAAATTATATGAAAATCCTTTAGGAAATATGTTCTTCGAAGTATTCTCGAGATAACTCAATGCCTGACCGACGGTCACGCCGGGCTTGGTAACTGCGGACACCGTAACCGAATTTAACTGGTTAAACTGGTTTAAGGATTCCGGCACGACTATGGTTTTAATCTTTATAAAACTTGAAAGCGGCACCATATTTCCGTTTGAAGCCTTAACGTAATAATTTTTCAGCATATTGGGAGTAAATCTGTATTTCTGTAAAACCTGCGGTATGACTTTATAGCTGTAGCCGTTCATTTCGAACCAGTTGACATAATTTTCGCTCAGCATAGTAGAAAGCGTATCTCCTATTTCCTGCATATTCACCCCTATGCTCTGAGCTTTGTTCTTGTCTATGGAAATTTTTAACTGAGGCTCGTCGTATTTGAGGTCGCTGTCCATATATAAAAACAAGCCGCTTTGCATAGCTTTTCCCATAAGGCTGTCGGTAACGCTCATTAATTCGGCATAACTCGACGTCGAATTTACGACAAACTCCACCGGCAGACCCTGCGAACCGGGCAGACTCGGCAGGGCAAACGCAACTAATTTTATGCCCGTCACCGAATTTAATTTTCCCTGAAGAACCGGCGTAAGCTGCATCTGCGTTTTTTTTCTCTCGTTCCAAGGCTTAAGTATTAAACCGGATATGAGGCTGTTATTTCCCGAAACTCCAAGAGCCATAAAATAACGGTCCATTTCGGGAATCGAATAATATATGCCGCTCATTTGTTTTGCGTATATATTTAGATTTTTAAACGTGGAAGTGGGCGAAGCCGTCCCCATAACGAATATGACTCCCTGGTCTTCGGTGGGCGCCAGTTCGCTCTTTGCCGTTACGAAAAGGAAATACGCGCTGACTAAGACGACTATTATGACTAAAGCTACGACCGGCCTATAATCAAGGACGCTATGCAATATTTTAGAGTAAACAGATTTGATTTTATCGAACGAGGTATCTAAAAAGTGCGTGAAGCCTTTTTTACTTATATCTTCTTTAAGAAACTTGGAAGACATCATAGGGGAAAGCGTTAAAGCTATAATGCCGGATATCAGCACCGCCCCGGCCAACGAGAAAGCAAATTCGGTAAACAACGCTCCGGTCAGTCCGCCCATAAAACCTATGGGCAGGAAAACAGCTACAAGCGTAATAGACATAGCTATAAC
>JAJYYS010000179.1 GCA_021800745.1 bacterium | reverse complement strand
GACCTTGCAAAAAAATTCGGAGAATCTCCTAAGGTAATACATGCCATAGCGGCGCATCATTTCGACGAGGAACCCAACAGCATTCTTGCCGTTTTGGTTTCCGCCGCAGATGCTCTAAGCGCGGCAAGACCGGGCGCGAGGAAAGAAATGTTTGAGACCTATGTGAAGCGGCTCGAAGATCTGGAGTCTATCGCAAATTCTTTCAGCGGAGTCGCTAAAAGCTACGTCATTCAAGCAGGAAGAGAAATAAGGGCTATAGTCCAGAGTCAGAAAATAACCGATGAAGATTCCGTTATGCTGTCTAAAGATATAGCAAAAAAGATTGAAACGAGTATGCAGTACCCGGGACAGATTAAGGTAACGGTTATAAGGGAAACGAGGGCAACCGAATTTGCAAGATGACGATATCAATATTCTTTTTATAGGCGACATCATAGGTAAACCGGGCAGATTAGCGGTTAAATCGCTTATCGGCGGATTAACCGAAAAATACAAGCCGGAATTAATTATTGCAAACGGCGAAAATGCCGCTCACGGGATGGGAATAACCCCCGATATTGCAGGTTTTTTGTTTGATTTAGACATAGACGTTATAACTACCGGAAACCACATATGGGATCAAAAAACCATAATTCCTTATATTAATACCCAGCACAGGCTTTTGCGTCCGGCTAACTACTCTTCTTTGGTTCCGGGGAAAGGATACGGCGTTTTCGATTCAAAATCGGGCAGGAAGATAGCCGTTATAAATTTGGAAGGAAGAGTTTTTATGAAGGGGCTCTCCGAGTCGCCTTTTACGGTTGCAAAAGACATAATTAAAGCGGTTTGCGGAGAAGCGGATGCCATCGTTATAGATTTCCACGCGGAAGCGACGTCTGAAAAAGAGGCGTTAGCATTATATTTAGACGGCAGTATTTCCGCCTTTCTGGGCACCCATACCCATGTACAGACTAACGACGATATGATACTGCCTAAGGGTACCGCTTATATTACCGATGTGGGAATGGTTGGTTCAAAATATTCGGTATTGGGGACAAATAAAGATATTGCCATTAAAAGATATTTAACTGGAATGCCGGAAAAATTTATTCCGGAAGAAAACGACGTAGTTTTAAATGCAGTTTCTATAACGGTTGACAAAAAAACGAAATTAAGTAAAAATATTCAAAAAATCCGCATTGATAAAGATAAGGAATAAATTTTTAAATCATAAATAAATCCAGAAAAAGAAATTTAAATATGAACAAAGAGATAAAGAGCAAAGTAGCAGGGCAGATAGAAGCCATTAAAAGAGGAAGCGTCGAACTCATAAAAGAAGACGAGCTTTACGAAAAATTATCATATTCCATATCTAATAATATACCGCTGAAAATCAAAGCCGGTTTCGACCCTACGTCTCCCGATATACATCTTGGGCATACGGTTTTATTGAATAAACTGCGAACCTTTCAGGAATTTGGACACATAGTATATTTTATTATAGGGGACTTTACCGCAATGATAGGCGACCCTACGGGAAAGTCTGAAACGAGAAAACCGCTGTCTAAAGAAGATGTTTTAAAGAACTCCAAGGATTACAAAGAACAGGCATTTAAAATATTAAAGCCGGAAAAAACAAAAATTCTTTTTAACAGCTGGTGGCTGTCGAATTTAAAGTTAGACGAATTCATAAAAATTTCTTCCAATTACACGGTTAGAAGAATGCTTGAAAAAGACGATTTCGAAAAAAGATTTCAGGACAACAGGCCTATAGCTATGCACGAGTTTATTTACCCGCTCCTGCAGGGTTTCGACTCCCTGTTTCTCGAAGCAGACATAGAAATAGGAGGAAACGACCAGAAATTTAACCTTATCGTCGGCAGGGAATTAATGAAAAGTTTCGGCTCAATCCCTCAGGTTATAATGACAATGCCTTTATTGGAAGGGCTCGACGGTAAAAACAAAATGAGCAAATCGCTAGGGAACCATATAGGCGTATCCGACGAGCCTAACGAAATGTACGGCAAAATAATGTCGATATCCGATGAAATGATGATTAAATATTATGAGTTGTTGAGTTATATTTCCAATGAAGAATTAACGGAATTAAAAATAGAATTAGATAAAGGCTTAAATCCGATAACGGCAAAGAAAAGGCTTGCAGCCGAAATTGTCGAAAGATATTGGGATAAGTCTGCGGCGGAAAGGGCGGTTAAATATTTCGAGGATAAGTTTCAGAAAAAGACTAATCCTGAGGATATAACCTCCATAGAGTTTAACGATATTCAATGGAGAAAATTTATAGAAAATATCGGGCAAGGGTCGTCCGACTTCGGCGGTACATCCCTTGAGCCTTCAGATATGGTCAGAATTAACGGAGCATCTTTGCTGACGCATATTAATGCGGTTTCCAGCAACGGCGAAGCAAAAAGGCTTATCAAACAGGATGCCGTCAAATTATATTTTAAATTATACGATAGAGCTGCTAACGATTTTAAAGAAATTGAAATTAAGCTCAACGAGGATAGTAAAACGGCCTATTCAATTCCTTCAAATCCCAATGAATTCATACTGAAAGTAGGCAAGAAAAAAATATATAAAATAAAGTTAAAAAATAATTAAAAAAACGCTTGACATTGGTTTTGCATTTTTATATACTGTTTAAACACTTCGAGTTAAGGTAGTAAAAAACCTGCTATAGAAGATCGGTCTTTGAGAACTAAACAGCACGCATTAAAAAGCATTAAAACAAATCAGTTAATTTCTTATAATTTATTGTTATAGAGAGTTTGATTCTGGCTCAGAACAAACGC
>JAJYYS010000178.1 GCA_021800745.1 bacterium | reverse complement strand
AAATAAGACCGTAATAGCCATGGAATCCACGTTCAACGATGCGCTCGCCATAGTCGTTTTAATAATTTTAATTAATTTTGCCAAAAACTCGTCCGTTCATATAAATTATTTATCCAAATCGGCGGGTCTGCTTTATTCTTTTGGAATATCCGCCGCCGTTGCGGTTTTGTTCGGAGTAACGTGGTTTATACTGTTAAAGTTTATATCCAAAACGAAATTTGCTTATTCTATTACTTTCGGGGGGATGTTAATACTTTATTTATTGATTCATTTAATCAACGGAAACGGCGCTATCGCGATACTGGTTTTCGGCATAATAATGGGAAACGAAGAATTATTGAACAGGCTTAAACTTAATTTCTTCAAGATGAGCATAAAGGAATCTTTTATAAAACAGTTTAATTTTGAATTTTCGTTTTTAATACGGACGTTATTTTTCGTCTTTTTGGGAGTCGTAGTAGAATTGTCCCATATCGGCTGGGGATTCATAGACAGGCTTTTTATCGTAATCGTTATGCTGATAGCCGGCAGATATTTAAGCGTGTCGGTTGTATTTTTTATGGAAAATTTCAAAAAAAAGGAGGAAGAGAAACTGCCTAAAAAAGAAAAATTTTTCTTGTGGTCTATGATAGGAAGGGCATTGGCCACGGCTATAATGGCTTATATGCCGTTAAACGCCGGAATACCCGGCACTAAGGATTTCCCGGAATACGCATTTCTCGTGATTATAATTACAAACGTTATTTTAACTGCCGGAGTTTATGCATACGGCAGGATAGATAATAAAAAAAGTATAATAGTATAAAAGTATAAAAAGGGAGTAATATGAAAATAAGGGTGGACCTAAATTTGGCCGCTAAAGATAACGGTTATGATATATTAATAGACTCGGGTATCATAAGCGGGGGGTACAATAAAGAAACAGCAGCCGTCTTAAGTTCCTCCGGCTTAAATTTAAAGAGCAGGGTTTTAGTTATAACTTCTAAAACCGTAGAGGGTTTATACGGAAACGCCGTCTCTTCTTTCCTTAAAAATTACGGTACGGACAACTTTGCCTTTATGGCTCTTCCGGACGGCGAATCTACGAAAAGCCTTAAATATCTTTCCGATATTCACGACAGGCTTGTGGAAAACAGGTTTGAAAGGTCCGATTTTATTGTAGCTTTCGGCGGAGGGGTCATAGGGGATATTTCAGGATTTGCGGCGGCGACGTATCTGCGGGGCATAAACTTCATACAGATACCTACCACTCTGCTTGCCGACGTCGATTCGAGCGTCGGAGGCAAAACTGGCATAGACCACCCGGAAGGTAAAAATCTTATAGGAGCTTTTTATCAGCCCAAAGCCGTCTTAATAGACGTCGATTTGCTTAAAAGTTTGGATAAAAGGGAACTGATAAACGGGTTTGCGGAAGTTATTAAATACGGGGCGGTACTTGACGCCGGTTTTTTTGCCTATCTCGAAGACGGTTACGAAAAAGTTCTTTCTTACGACAAAGACGCTTTGACCCATATCATACAAAGGTCGTGCAGTATCAAGGCTGAGGTGGTAAAGGAAGACGAAAAAGAGGCCGGACTTCGTTCGGCGCTTAATTTCGGACACAGCTTGGGGCATGCTATCGAAACTTTATATAACTATGAAAGCATAAAACACGGAGAAGCGATTGCGATAGGAATGGTTTTCGCGGCAGCGCTTTCAAAGAAGATTGGCTTATGCAGCGAAGAAACGGTAAAAAGAATTGAAAATTTAATAAGGAATTCGGGTCTGCCCGCCGATATTCCGGACTTTACTCCGGAACAATATATAAATGCAATGAAATTAGATAAAAAAGTGAGCGAAAGGCAGATTAAATTTGTTTTAGTAAAGGATATAGGAAGATACGAATTTAGAAAACTTGATTTCGGAGAAATATACGATTTTTTAAAAATAATAACCGAATTATGAGCTTGAGATTGCTTCGCTGCGCTGGACTTCGTCAGCTTCGCTCGCAATTACAAAGCAGATTGCTTCGCTAACGCTCGCAATGACGGCATAGTGTCATTGCGAGCGTTAGCGGACGAAGTCCAGCGCAGCGAAGCAATCTCAAGCGCTCGCAATGGCATCTAATAATAAAATGAAAGAAAATGAAAGCGGAAAACTGCGGCGATAAACCGGAAAGGATTGTCAAAGACGAGCTTGAAGGATTTATAGGCGAGTATATTTCTTTTTTGAAAATAGAAAGAGGTTTAAGCCTTAATACTATTTCGTCGTATTATCTTGATTTAACGAAATTTCATGCTTATGTCAAACGCGAGAAAATTGACTTTAAAATGCTTTCCCCGCTTTTTTTTCAAAATTTTTTATCTTATCTTGCCGAACTTAATTTAAACGGTAAAACAAGGGCAAGATTCTATTCGTCGATAAAAGGGTTTTACAAATTTTTACTTAAACGCGGAATAATAGCCGAATTTCCGTTTAAAGATATAGAGTATCCGTTTATATCGAAGAAACTGCCTAATTTTCTTACGAAAGAAGAGGTCGGCAGAATCTTATCCGTGGAATTTAAAAACGAAGGCGCCAGAAAAAAACAGAAGCAGAGGCAGGATTTTGAAAATATCAGGAATAAAGCCGTAATAGAGCTTCTGTATTCCAGCGGTTTAAGAATTTCGGAACTTGCGGATATAAAACTCGAGAATTTTAACTTCGATATGAATTTTATCAGGGTCAGAGGAAAAGGTTCGAAAGAAAGAATAGTCCCGTTCGGAACGCCTTTTAAAGAAATTCTAAAAGCTTATCTGCCGCTCAGGCAAAAATATGCTAAACAAGG
>JAJYYS010000177.1 GCA_021800745.1 bacterium | reverse complement strand
ATCTACCGGAGAATACGAAGCCTATGAAAAAAGAGATAACGACAGTTCGGTTTACGGCGGGAAATCGGTTCATTCCGCGATAGAAGGAATTAACGACATTATAGCAAAATCTTTAAACGGCATAGACAGTTATTCCCAAAGACTGATAGACGACATAATGATGAATCTTGACGGCACCCAGAATAAGTCTAATTTGGGCGCGAATGCAATTTTAGCCGTTTCGCTGGCGGCTGCGGTTGCTTCGGCAAATGAATTGGAAATACCTCTTTATCGTTACTTAGGAGGTATAAATACTCATGTTATGCCTGTTCCTATGATGAATATTCTAAACGGCGGAAAACATGCAAACAATATGCTTGATTTTCAAGAATTTATGATAGTTCCCGCCGGAGCTAAATCCTTTGAAGAAGCCCTTAGAATGGGAGCGGAAGTTTATCAAAAACTTAAAAAAGTTTTGGACGACAAAAATATGCCTACGGCTGTCGGCGATGAAGGAGGATTTGCGCCGCAGCTCCAGAACAATATGGAAGCGATAATATTAATAATGGAAGCCATAGAAAAAGCAAGATACCAGCCTGGAAAGGATATTTTTATCGCCTTAGACCCTGCGGCAAGCGAGTTTTATGCCAACGGCAAATATACGCTTAAAGAAGCAGGCAAAAAAACCGTGCTTGAAGCAGACGAGATGGTTGCAATGTATGCAGGTTACGTCGAAAAGTTTCCTATCATATCTATAGAAGACGGTATGGCGCAGGACGATTTCAACGGATTTTCCCTTTTGCTTAAAGAGCTTGGAGACAAAGTTCAAATAGTAGGAGACGACCTGACCGTAACAAATCCTAATCGCATAACAAGGGCAGTCGATTCCCATTCGATAAACTCTGTCTTAATAAAATTAAACCAGATAGGTTCTTTGTCTCAAACATTAGATGCCATAGAATTGACTCAAAAAAATAATATGAGCGCCGTTATTTCCCACAGGTCCGGAGAAACGGAGGATACTTTTATTTCCGATTTATCGGTTGCCGTAAATTCCGGATTAATTAAAACCGGCGCGCCTGCCCGTTCCGAAAGGGTAGCGAAATATAACAGGCTGTTGCAGATAGAAGAAGAATTAGGTGCCAATTCTTTATATAAAGGGCTTAAAGCTTTTAAAGGCGCCGGAAGCCGTTTAAGTTAAAACAAAAATAACCATAAAATTAAAACAAGGAGGCTGTTATGGCTTTTATTATTACTGATGAATGTATTGCTTGCGGAGTCTGCATTCCAGAATGTCCGAACAATGCGATTGCCGAGGGAGATATATATGTTATAGATCCCAATCTTTGCACCGAATGTTACGGATATTTCGATACCCAGCAATGCGCTTCGGTTTGCCCCGTCGATTGCTGTATCCCTGATGAAAACCACAAGGAATCGAAAGATGAACTTAAGGCAAAGGCGATGAAGGCGCATCCGGATAAAAAGGACTGGAAATTCTAAAATTTTTACGCTTTATTAAATTACGGGTAGAAGGATGGCAATGTTTGCCATTGCCATCCTTCTACCTATATGCCGTTAAAAATTTTTAGAATAAAATATGTCCATTAAGAGAGAAAATATAAAAAGATACGAACTAAACTCTTTAGATAAATCCGAACCGTGGCGGCTTTTCAGGATTATCGGAGAATTTGTGGACGGATTCGATATACTGCCGTCGATATGTCCTGCCGTAACTATATACGGAAGCGCAAGAGTTAAAGAAGACGGCGTCGTATATCAAAACACTAAAGATATTGCTTATAAACTTGCGTTAAAAGGATTTTCTATAATTTCGGGAGGCGGTCCTGGGGTTATGGAAGCAGCAAACAGAGGTTGCAGGGAAGCTAAGGAACAGCATAATTTAAACGTAAGTTCCGTCGGATTAAATATTAAGCTTCCGCATGAGCAGACCCTAAACAGGTTTGCCGACGTTACGCTTGAGTTCAAATATTTTTTCGTCCGAAAAGTTATGCTGGTAAGGTATGCTTCCGCATATATAATGATGCCCGGAGGTTTTGGAACTTTAGACGAACTTTTTGAAACCGTAGAACTGATACAAACCAATAAAACAAAGCCGTTCCCCGTAATATTATACGGTTCGGACTATTGGACGGGCTTAATAGACTGGATTAAAAGCAATACCTTGCACAATTCCTACATCTCCGAAAAAGATTTCAACATAATTAAGATAATGGATGACCCGGACGAAATAATTAATTATATATTAAATTTCAATTTATAACAGCGGTAATTAAGCAAGGGCTGCAATAAAATATGATTAAAAACGATATATGGATAGAAAAAATGGCGGAAGGCGGCATGATAAGGCCTTTCGAAAATTCTCAAGTCAGGGACGGCGTTATATCTTACGGCGTATCTTCCTTCGGGTACGATTTAAGAATATCGAACGAGTTTAAAATATTCACCAATATAAACAACACCGTCGTAGACCCTAAAAATTTCGACCCGAAATCGTTTGTAGATTTAGTGTCAGATGTCTGCATCGTTCCTCCAAATTCTTTTGCTCTAGGCAGGTCGGTAGAATATTTTAAAATCCCGAGAAATGTGGTAACTATCTGTCTTGGAAAATCTACTTATGCAAGATGCGGAATAGTAGTTAACGTTACACCGTTCGAGCCTGAATGGGAAGGGTACGTAACGCTGGAAATTTCAAATACTACGCCTCTTCCGGCTAAAATTTACGCCAATGAAGGTATTGCCCAGGTTCTTTTTTTTGAAGGAGAAGAGCCGAGAACGTCATATAAAGACAAAAAGGGCAAATATCAGTC
>JAJYYS010000031.1 GCA_021800745.1 bacterium | reverse complement strand
CGAAATGGTAAGCGGTATATCCAGAATAAAATCTAAATTTTTAGGCGGCTCCGCCGTTTTGTCCGATTCGTCGAAAGAAGCGAATTCAAGTTTTTTTACCGGCTTTTTAACCGTTTTTACTGCGGCGGGAGCCTCCTCTGCATCCATGCCTGCACCTTCGGATTTTCCTTCGTTGCCGCCGGCCTCTTTTATTGCGTCTATGTCTATGTCTAAATTGCCAGCCGCATTCGCGCCCGAAGTTTCCTGTTTTCCTGCGGCGTTAGCAGCTTCCTCTTCTTTAAAGGCGTCCTCCCAGCTGATATTATCGTCTTCCGGTTCTGCGGGCGGTTTAGATTCAGGCTCAGGCTGAACGGCCTGCTCCTTTATGCCCTGCGCTCCGATAGGAGTTTCCTGCTTTGTTTCGGATAGAACTTTTTCGGTATCACTCATAATAGCCCTCTTTTCCTATAGGTATTTCAGATATTAATTTTACTGCAACCTGATTGTTCATTTTTCCAGGATATCCGATAAACTTCGGAATATCTTCTATTTCTACCACCAAAGGCTCTTCTATTCTTTTATCGAGCACAATAACGTCGCCTTTCCTGATTTTTAAAAAATCCTGAGCAGATATGCTCGTAGTTCCTATTTTGACTTTTATATCCAGTTCCGATTCCTTAAGCCTTTCTTTAAACCTTTCTATCCATCTCTGGTCGATTTCGAGCTGTTCGCTCTGGAATCCGCTGTAAAGTTTTTCCTTTATAGGCTCTATCATCGAATACGGAATACATATCATAAATTTCGAAACCGCGCCTTCTATATCAACCTCGAACCTGCTTATTATAACGACCTCGGTAGGCGTCACTATCGTGGCAAACTGCGGATTGATTTCGCTCCTCTGAAATTCGATATCTATGGGAGAAACCGGCGTCCATGCGGATTTCATCGCGTTAAAAGCCATATCCGTTATTTTTTTAATCAGCTTGTTTTCTATGGGAGAAAAATCCCTTCCTTCTATCTTTACGTGCAGGTCGGTGGTGCCGCCAAAAAATATGTCTATAAGGTTATATACCAATCTGGCATCCAGAACAAAAATACCGAAACCCCTGAGGGGCGGCATTTTAAATATCGTAAGGCTCGTAGGCAGGGGGATATTTTTCAAAAATTCGCCGAACTTCTGCATATCTACCGACGTGGCGGTAATTTCGGCGACCTTGCGCAGAGCCGAGGTTAAATCGTTTCTAAGAAGGCGGGCAAATCTTTCGTTTATTATTTCGAGAGTGGGCATTCTGCCCCTGACGATTCTGTCCTGTGAGGTCAGATCGTATGCTCTTATGCCGCCCATATCTTCCTGTTTCTCGGTTTCGATTGAACCGGAAGATATCCCCCTGAGCAGAGCGTTGACTTCGTCCTGAGATAGTATTTCCGCCATAGTTATTGGACTAAATAATTATTAAAATAAACTCCGGTTACCGTGCCGTCTCCCAGAATCTGGTTAAGGCTTCTCGCTATCTGGTGCCTTAACGACAGTATTCCCTGCGGCGTATTTATTTCCCTCGACGTCTTAGAACTCATAATCATAATTATCCTGTTTCTTATCTGCGGCGTCAGCTGTTTGAAAGTCCCGAGATTCGAACCCTGCTTTAATTCTATGGAAATAGAAACTTTTATATAAGCCGTCTTGTCCTTATCCGCAAGATTAGTTAAAAAGGGTTTAAGGTTTATCATCGGACCGGGCTTTATCTGCGAAACGCCGACAGGCTTAGACGGAGCCTTGGCTTTAGTTTTTGCAAAGAAAAAATGGTAGGCGGCAAAACCGCCTCCGCCGAGAATTAGAACGGCGGGTATCAATATGAAAAGGAGTTTCTTTTTCCCGCCTTTTTTATTTGACGATTCTATCTGGGAAATCGTGGACATTTCGTCTTCGTCGATATTGCCTAATTCCATATTCGACTTTCCTTCTTTTTTATCGTCCGCCATTAACAATCCTCCTTGGTAAAATTAAAATAATAATTTTTTTTGCAAAAATAACCAAAAAATATAAAGCAATATTTATGCCAACAAAATATAAATTAAAAATAGATAATAAATTCATTATCTTACAATATTATTAATTTTAATTTATATTTGTTTAACGGTATATTGTCATTATTTTGACATTATTTTATTTAAAATTTATTTTCCTGCGATGCTGTCTGTAAAAAATGCGGCATCCTTGACGGGCATCCTTGCAATGATGGCGGATGCGGTTCTCGGGGTCATATGCGACAGAATATATATCGCTACGCCTTTATTTATCCGCGGAAGAATATTTGCGGCGTTTCCGGGGCTCATAGAAGAATACAGTGATATAAGGTTTTTAACTTTTGCTTTTTGAGCGGCTTTTATGTGATGGATTTTGGCTTCTATCTGCTTAAGTTTTTCGACTTCCAGCTTTATCTGGTTTTTAAGGACTTTAACTTCTTCTCTTTCCGCCGCCGCGCTTGAAGGCGAGGCGTAGGAAACCCTGCAGGAAAAACCATTAAATAAGGCGGTAAAAACTAAAACTGCGATAAGAAAAACAATTTTATACGATTTATTAGGCATATTTATATTATTTACGTAAATACGCCGGATGTCAAGAGCGAATTTTATTCAATCTACTTTACCGCATAGCGGTTGAAAGAAAAGTCGGCGGCAACGGCTTCTTCGTGTTTTAAGACGTTCATCTTATCTACGGCAAGATATTTTTCGCGGAGCTTGTCTATTTTCTCGAATTCCATTTTTGCTTTAATGACGGCGGTTTTTTTTGCTTCGAGTTCCCGCTCCGCCGATTCTTTTTCTTTAAGCAGTTCGGCCAGTTTGGATTTGAGCGATTTAAACTGCAAATCTAATATATTGTAATCGTATATATCGGAAACTTTAAGGATATTTGCGGTATAATCCGTTTTATAAGATTCTATCGAATTCTGTACGTCGAAGATTTTTAAATTAAGCGATGCCACTTTACGCTGAATTTCCGAAAGCTCCAGATATTTTTTATCGAGGATAGTTTTCCGGTGGCCTAATATGTTCTGAAATTTAAATGCCATAGGTTATATATTAATATTATACGAAATAATCCACCAAAGCGTTCGGATTTCTGGGCGAAAAATTATTTATTCCCGCGGAAACCGCCCCCTGCGCCGGCGCCCCGTTTGAATACCCGCCGCCATAATTAACGCCGGCAAACGGATTTTTAAAAGAATCGCTTCCGTTGTTTCCGTTACCGTTATTATAACCGGAACCCGTGCTTATATTCAAGTTTATAGACGAAAATCCTTGATTTTTAAGCGCGTTCTGCAGAGAATCCGAAGACGATTGAAGAATATTTTTAGCCGCTTCGTTCTGGGCAAGCATATTGACCGTTATTGAGCCGTTGGAAACAGCAGACTGGTTTAACGGATTTAAAGGCGAATTAGCGCCGCTTAACGATATATTTATCTTAACCGTGCCTAGCGATGCCGGATTTAACGTTATAGTAGCCGATTGGACGTTTTTTCTCAACATAAACATAACGGAATTAATTGCCGTAGAACCTGAAGTTTCTCCGGAAGCGCCGTCTTCGAGACCGGAGACTCCGCCGCCGGTTAAACCTAATCCGCCCGAATTTCCCCCTGAAGCAGAGGCCGAACCCGAACCGGCGGAGGCGGAAACCGCCGAACCAGCCGCGCCGAAAAGGCTTGAAGAAACGGAACCCGAATCCCCGGCTTTAGAAGCTCCGGCGGATAACGCTTCAATGTTTTTTCCGTCCGCGGCGGAAAGAACCGGTTTCGCTTCGCCGCTTAGAACGCTTAAATTAAGTGCATTAACAGCGGCATCTTTAATAAGAGTTTTAGCGTTTGCCGTATTTACGTTATTTGCATTTGTGATATTTGCGTTTGAAACAGCCGATTTTACGGATGCGGAGGCGTTTGGCGCGATACTTGCGTTTGACGCCGCGTTTGTTTTGTTTTCAGTTATTTTGCTTAAAATGTTTTGATTATTTTGGTTATTGCCGGCTGCGGCGTTTACGGAAACCGATGCCGCTTTTTGCGCGGGACCGTTTCCGGCGTTTTTATCGGCCGTCGCGGCCGTTTTGACGGACACGCTTTGTCCGGCGGCGGAACCTCCGTTATTTTGCCCTGCGGCGTTATCCGCAAAAGCCGACAAAAAAGTTTTACCCGAAGAATTGCCTGCGGAACTTCCTTCGTTCCGACCGTTCGGAGTTTGAGATTGCAGGCTGTTTAAGGCTGCGGCGGCACTGTTAGACAATAAAGCATCCGCCACGGATAACGGAGTTTTAGCTCCAGGTTTTACGTTTGCTCCGTCCGCCCCCGTCCCTACGCCTTTGCCGCTTGCGGCATTATCCCCTTTTTTTGAGGAAGGGGTCTGAACGCCGATATTAGCGTCTGTATTTCCTATAAAATAAACGGCCTGTGCATCGGTTAAACTTCCGTTGCCTGTCGAACCGGCGTTATTTCCTGCATCATGTTTAACGGAATGTTTGGATGAAGAGCCTGCGCCGCCCGCAGGATGGTTTGCCGATGAATCAGCAACTTTAGTGCCGCCGCTTGAGACGTTATTGCCTGCAGGTGAGGAATTGCCTCCGTTATCCGCATTATTGGCCGAATTTGTTCCTGCGCTAACGGTATTATTTGCCGGCTGACCGGAGGAAGAAACATTATTGGAAGAACTGCCGGAGGAATTTACTCCTGCGTTTGCCTGTTGTTCGACCGTCGAAACAGGCGGCTGAGCGGCTGTATCGGAAGCATTATTCTCCTGACTGCCGTATGCGTTAAAAGAATTGTTTACCGGCTGGACGGCCGCGCTTTTATTTTGATTGCCTGCCGCATTAGACAAGTTGTCTATAGAGTTATTAAGCATTTCGCCGAACGACCCCTGTCCGCCGAAAGCAGGCGAGCCGTAACCGGCACCCTCACCGCCGGACAAAGAAAGCGGCTGGCTCGAAGCACTTCCAGAAACGGCGTTCATAACGTCGTTTACCAGCGAAAGCCCCGCATCCACCGATAAATTTAAAGCAAGATTACCAAACATAGTATTATTATCTTCTATTATTTATTGTTATGAAAATTACTGCACCGAGCTTTCAAGAGCCGTCAATACCGAGTTTTCCGTAGTCAGCACTTTAGAGTTGGCGACGTAAGCGTTCTGCGCCACTATCATATTTGTAAATTCCGACGAAATATCGACATTCGACTGTTCAAGCGCCGAATCGGTAATATAGCCGAAGTTTCCCGAGTTAGCAATACCCACGGCTGGCTGGCCGGACGCAAAAGTCTGAGCGTAAAGACTGTTGCCCTCCGATGTAAGCCCGGTCGGAGCGATAAAGTTAGCAAGAGCTACCTGAGCGATATATTGCGTCTGTCCGTTGGAATACTGTCCCGAAATTCTGCCGCTCTGGTCAACAGTAAAGCTCGTGAGCGTTCCGGTCGCATAGCCGTTCTGGGTAAACGCCGTAGTGGCGGACGGAGCGGCATACTGGGTTAGATTATTCAAGTTTAAAGCGATGGTCAACGGATTTGCAGCTCCGTCGGGAAGAGTATCAGGGTTAGGAGTAGTAGTCACATAAGAAGGCACATCCGTTATGGTTTGCGATACTCCAGAAGTAATACCTCCATCGGTATTAAAAACTATATCCGGCGTAGTAAGGGCAGTATTTGGCCTGGTAGCCGCCGTTCCGTTAATAGAATAATATATATTCCAGTTTCCGGACGTCGAAGACGAAGGAGCAAAAGTTGTCGTTAAAGGAAGCGAATTTCCCAGAGAATCGTAAACGTTGATAGTCGTGGAATAATAATCGTTTGCGGGGCCGGCTATTACACTTCCGCCGGCTTTAAAAGTACCTGAAAGCGGCATAGCGTTTGACAGGTTAATCGTTCCGCCGGAATTTACCGAGGCAACGGTATTCAAAAACTGATAGGGGTCGGAGGGCGGAGTACCGCTGACGGGCGTGCCCGTTGTATTTACCTGTATATCATAACCCGCTAAAATACCGGAAGTAGATAAACTTGTAATTCCTAAAGTATTTTGGGATACGGCGGTGTTGGCCGAAACGGCGCTAGTCAAAGGCTGTGTTAAAGTTAACACGTTCCCGGTTATTTTCGATATATGATAGAGGTTAGTCGTTCCGTCTCCGTTGCCTATAAGTATCGAACTAGCTGGATTAGCAGAACTTGAACTAAAACTGGTGGCAGAGTTAACGGTAACAGTATCCGACCCTGCCGCCGAAGGAGCCGTAATGTAACTGCTAGCAAAAGAAGTAGAAGAAACCGTAGATGTTACCTGCGGCGATACATTGGAATTAAGATTTGCCGTCAGGTCCGCCGTAGTCGTAGCCTGCGGAGCAATTGCGCCGGTATTTAACGTTATAGCGCTCGGCGTACCGGCGGTAGCTATTCCTGCTGTATTTAACGCATAGCCCTGCACTACGTTCTGTCCGGTCGAATCGACTATCTGCCCTTTGCTATTTTCGCTGAAAGTGCCGTTTCTCGTATAGTAAGTCGAACCGTTAGGCGCCTGGACTATAAAAAATCCGTTGCCGTCAACAGCCATATTAAGCGGATTGGAAGTATTTTGCAAGGCGCCCTGAGAGAACTGCTGTTGAATGGAAAAAACGTCCGTTCCCAGACCTTCCTGCGAGTTCGACGTTCCGCTCAGCGTCTGGCTGACTAAGTTTTCGAATATCGGATTCGAGCTTTTAAACCCTATCGTATTCGAATTTGCTATATTGTTGCCTATAACGCCGAGATAAGTCTGGTTTGAATCCAATCCCGACACTGCCGTAAAAAGAGCATTTGCACCCATTTTTCATTCCTCCGTATAATGTAAAAATCTAAATATTTTGTAAAAATTTATTAAAAGTTAAAATTCACTGCCTATATATTATTATATCGACATATTTTTATGATTTTATAACTTATCGCTTTTATTACAAAACCACCCCGTCGGCCTTCGGCCGACACCCCTCCTTTTTAAAGGATGGGAGCTAATATATATACCGTTATAACCTACTGAACGTTCGTAACGCTCGACAATGGAACGGTCGAGCCGTTGCTGAGTTCGAGCTGGACTGCCCCCGTCGATGAAGTCGAAAGACCGGTAACCGTCGCCTGCGTAAAGGTCGAGGGCGTGATAGCCGCGCCGCCGGAACCTGTTGCGCCGACCGAAAAAGTATAATTGCCGGAAGGAGCCGCCTGTCCGCTGTTTTCAGTGCCGTCCCATGTAAAAGACTGAGAACCTGCGTTCTGCGCTCCGAGATTAGTATTGTAAACGAGATTTCCCGACGAATTGTATATATCCATACTTACCGAACTTGCATTGCCCGGCAAGGAATAACTTAGATTTGAAGCGCTTCCGCTCGAATAGCCGAATGCGTTTCCGCTTGCCTGAACCGACTTGCCTACCATATTTACCGCGCTTCCGAGAGCAGCCTGATTTTCGCCGGATACGAGCGCCTGAAGGTTTGAATTGACCGAGTTTAACTGATTAAGCGAATCGAACTGGGCAAGCTGTGCAAGCGAAGCCGAACTCGACTGTGGATTTAACGGGTCCTGGTTTTCTAACTGCTGAACCATTAACTGCATAAAAGTCGTCGCGCTTACGAGACTGCCGTTAGGATTGGACGAATTTGCGGTATTAGCCGCGGCGTTTGCCGCCGAAGACGCAACCGTATTTGCGTTGGTAGCCGTCGTTGGCGCGAATAATGAATTCACCGACATTTTTATTCCCTCCGTTACTTACATATTAAAAAAACATAACAGGAAAATTTTTCCTATTTTAAAGGCTTTTTGCCTTCGATATGTAATTGTGCAAACATCGTGCCAAATTATATAAGAGGGGATATTGCTAATCTGCCGTTATTTTTAATTCTTTTAGTTTGTTTCTGAGGGTTCGGGAGGTAATACCGAGCTTTTCCGCCGCTTTGGTCCGGTTTCCGCCGGTTTCTTCGAGAGCGGCTATAATAAGTTTTTCTTCCATTTCTTTAATGTTAAAAGTAGAAACGGCATCGGAAATGGGGACAGAATTAATTCCGTTTTCGTTTCCCGCGCCGCCGTTTTCGTCAATCCGGCCGAAACTCCCGAAATGGCGCACGTCTAAATAATTATCTTTCTGCGCCAGTATAACGGCTCTTTCTATTATATTTTCGAGCTCCCTTATGTTGCCCGGAAAACTAAGCGAAAGCAGGTAATTTTGCCCCTCTTCCGTAATGCCCGAAATTTCCCTGAAATATTTCTTCGCATACGCCGAAGTAAAATATTTTGCGAGAGGAATTATATCTTCTTTTCTTTCCCTCAGCGGCGGCAGGTGCAGACGGATTACGTTAAGCCTGTAAAAAAGGTCTTCCCTGAAACTTCCTTCGGCTACGGCTTTTTCTATGTCTTTATTGGTAGCGGCGATGACCCTTGCATTTACCGGAACTGGTTCGTCCCCTCCTACCCTGTCTATAGTCTTTTCCTGAAGAACCCTGAGTATTTTCGCCTGAAGATTTTGGGCCATTTCGGCAATCTCGTCCAGCAGAATAGTTCCGCCGTCCGCCTGCTCGAACTTTCCTTTTTTCAAAGAAACGGCGCCGGTAAAAGCCCCTTTTTCGTGTCCGAAAAGTTCGCTTTCCAGAAGCGTTGACACTATAGCCGAACAGTTTACGCCGATAAACTTCCCTTTTCTTTTGCTCAAATTATGTATTCTTTTTGCCGCAACTTCCTTTCCCGTTCCTGATTCGCCGGTTATAAGGACGGTGGCGTCTGCGCCGGCTACCGCCTTAATATATTCGCTTATTTTTTTCATTGCCGCCGATTCGCAGATAAAACCAAGTTTATCGTCTGTGTCGGACTCATCGCCTGCGGCATTTTTTTTAAGAGTTTCGTATGCGGAAATTTTTTCCGCATTTTTCAGCATCTTTTCAAAATCGGAAATATCGAAAGGCTTAAGCAGGTAATCCGCCGCGCCGGATTTCATTGCCGAAACCGCGCTTTCCACCGTTCCGTATGCGGTAATGATAACGAAAGGAATCGGCTTAAACGCTGCGCGCTTTTTTATCTCGCTTAAAAAAGAAATTCCGTCCATTCCGGGAAGGTTTAAATCTGATAATATAAGAAAATAGCCTCCGCCTTTTCCCACCTCGGCCTCAGTTCCGTCCAACCCGTCAAGAAATTTTAACGCTTCTTCCGCCGAAGCAAAAATATCCCCTTCCCTGCCTGTCTTTTTAAGGCTCAGGCTCAATGCGGAACGCATATGCGGGTCGTCGTCAACTATCAGAATCCTGTCCGACTCTCTTTTGTTCATAAAAAATTATACAATTTTATTTATAAATATTTCCTCTTGAATTTATATTCACTATTGCCAAAATTTTTTCTTCGTTTAACAGTGAAAATATAATCCTGTAATCCCCTATTCTACACCTGTAAAAGCCCTTAAGTTCTCCTGTAAGAGGTTTGACGCAAGGGTGATAAAGCGGATTTTCCATAGACCCCATTTCCGATAATTTAGTTTTTATTCTTTTCTTTATGTCGGAATCAAATTTAATAAAATGCTTTTCGGCAACCGAAGAAAACTTAATCGTCCAGTTCAATTAATGTCTTTCCCCCGCCTTTTTTTATTTCTTCCAATCCGTCTTGACATTCCTTAGCAAAACCGGGTATATTCAAGAATTCAAGAGTTTCTCTGTGCCTCTCTATATATTCTTCGGAAAGTTCCAAAAATATATCGGAAAGATGCCTGTTTTCATAGCCTGCTATAGCCCTGATTAATTTTAACTTTTCTTCCGGAAGTCTTAAAGTAGTAGCCGCAGTCATTTTATCTCCTATAAACATTTATAAATATATATATATATTTAGGTTTATTATTTAGTAATATTATAACATCAATATATCATAACGTCAAATAAAGGCCGGGTAATCGCAATTTAAGAAAAATTATGATAAAATTTTAGATATGGCTCAAAACGATAACGATAGAATAGAAGCAATATCCGGCGGCGAACTCAAAAAGGCGTTTGAATCTTTTGAAGCCGCTTCTCAAAAACTTTCGGAGTATTATAAAAACCTGGAAGAAGAGATAAAAGATTTAAAGGAGAACCTCAATACAGTACTGGAAAGCCTGCCTTTAGGAATTTTAATTACCGACGATAATAACCTGATTAAATTTATCAATAAGTCGTTAACCGACCTTGCGGGCGGATATAATCTCGTCAGCTATTTAAACCGCCCTATCGACGAGTTTTTAAAATTTTTTTTCAGCGGCTCGGCGTTGGGAGATTTTATAAAACCCGTTTTTTATCCGGTAGAAAAGCTGATGAAATCAGGTGCACAGGACGAAAAATTCATTCCGGTATTTCTATATATAAAAAACATACACGGAAGCAACAAAAAAAATGCCGGGCGGATATTTATAATTCAAAACATAGAAGAGATAAAAAAGTTCAAACGGCTGGCGGAACTTGGCGAAATGTCGGCAAAAATAGCCCACGAAATACGGAACCCTCTCGGTTCCATAGACCTGTTCGCTTCGATACTGCAAAAAGAGATTAATAGCGGCGAGCATGCGGAAATTATTTCCAACATAATCTCAGCCGTCAAAAATATGAATGCGACCATAAACAACGTCCTTGAATTTTCCAAAACCGTCAATCCTGCCCTTTCGAAATGCGGTTTATCCGATATCGTAAATAAATCTATTATATACTCTTCCTATATAATAAAAGAAAAAAACGTGAAAGTAAGTACCGAAATAGACGAAAATCTAATCTTAGAAATAGACGAAAATCTAATAGGGCAGACTTTCGTGAATATACTTATTAACGCGGCGCACGCCGTTCAAAATATTGACGGTATTATAAACGTAAGAACTTCGTCGGTTTCCGGCGGAGAAGACGGAAACGGTTACATCCGCATAGATTTTGAAGACAACGGACCGGGATTTTCGGAGGACGTCGTAAAGAATATTTTTAACCCTTTTTTTTCGACTAAAAAAAGCGGCGGTACGGGTTTAGGACTCTCGATAGCCCTAAACAACGTTATGGTTCACGGCGGATACATCAGCGCCGAAAATTCAAAAGAACTGGGAGGGGCAAAAATAAGCGTGTTTTTGCCGCATATGGCATAATTATTGCATATATAAATAATAAGTTTAGAAAATTTAGAAATTACTTTAAATCATCTTAGAAATTTTTAATTTATTATACAAGGATGTAAATATAAAATGTTCAGCAATATTTACGGAATCTTGGGGGAAAGCTTAAACGTCCTGAGCGACAGGCAGAACATCATAGCTTCTAACGTCGCAAACGCGAATACGCCGGGTTACAAGGCGAAAGAACTTAACTTCGAGCAGGTTATGAAAGGCCTCGTTCCTTCGGCGGATTCTCTGCCTATGGAAGCAACGTCGCAAAAAGATTTAGGCGGCGGGGTCGCGGCGGGGTCGTATCCGGAAGGACAGTCGGATTATATAAAATCTTTCGTCCATAATCAAAAAGACGAAACCGTTCCTCCGCTAGACGGTAATACCGTTGACCTCAGCAAGGAAATGAGCGATATGGCGTCTAATGCTATAAGGTTTCAGGCGGTTGCCGGTTTGCTGTCGAAAAAATTCGCGACTTTAACTTACGCCATAACAAATGCTACTCCTTAATGCGCAGACGGCGTACAATAAAGACTGCATTCCTGCATGCGAAGGAATGACAAAACACATAAAGATGACGGGGACAGAATTCAATTCTCTCCCAGTAATATAAAAGACTTGCTTTGATAAACACAGGCAAAGATACTAATTAATTACAAAACATATAGACAATAATGAGGGCGGGTTATGAGTTTTAACGATTCTTTAAAGATAGCGGCGGAAGGGTTAAACGCCGAAAGAATAAGGATGAACGTTATTTCGTCCAATCTTGCGAACATTAATACCGAAGATGCGGGCAACGGACTGCCTTACGTAAAGAAAGAACCGCTTTTTAAGACCGTTAAATTTAAAAATTATTTCGGCGTCGAAGTAGAAAAAATAGAAAACGCCAAAAATCCGTTTTCCGAAAAATACGACCCGAGCAGTCCGCTGGCAGATAAAGCCGGGTACGTCAAGACTCCAAATATATCGTCGATAAGGGAGCTCGTAAATATGATTTCGGCAACGAGGGCTTATCAGGCAGACGCTCAGGTTATATCGGAATCTAAAGCTATGTCGCAGTCGTCGTTAAAAATTTGACGGATAAAAGCAACAAATTGATATAAAACCGGCGGATTTCAAATCCGTCCCCTTTATCCGAAATTATGTTATAATTAAAATTAAGGCGGGCTTAAACAAGTCACAGGGGACGGATTTGAGTCCGCCGGTTAAGAGTTAAAAGAATAAAGCGGAGGAATTAACTATGGCTATACCTATAGGCGTCGAAAACGCAATAAATTTAAACGATATAAAAGAAC
Source organism: bacterium (assembly GCA_021800745.1). The sequence goes on along the minus strand of JAJYYS010000031.1, from coordinate 415 downwards.
TTAATCCTAACGGCATTATTAATGGCGGCGGCTCTAACTCCGCGGCGGCCAATGCAGGCTCCGGAGGCGGCTCTTTCGCCGATACCCTTTTAAATTCCATAAATAAAGTCAACGAACTTCAGAATACCGCCAACAGCTCCGCCCAAGCTATAGCCGACGGAAAGTCCTCAAATATACATCAAGCGATGATAGACATGGAAAAAGCAAACGATTCTTTCGAACTTATGATGCAGGTCAGAAATAAAATTATAACCGCATATAATTCGATTATGAGTATGCAGGTATAATAACGCATAACATAACATAACATATAAATGGCCGCTACGTTCAAGGACTTCGGTTCCCAGTTAAAAACTTTTTTCGTCGAGCTTTCGGTAGAACGGAAGATCGTATTTGCCCTCGTAATCATCGGGGT
>JAJYYS010000176.1 GCA_021800745.1 bacterium | reverse complement strand
TGTTTTGAACCGTCCATAGATTACGTAGTAACTAAAATACCGCGTTTTACTTTTGAAAAATTTCCCCAAACCGACAGCACTCTTACGACTCATATGAAATCGGTCGGCGAAGTAATGGCTATAGGCAGGACGTTCTGCGAATCGGTCCAGAAAGCCGCCCGGTCCTTAGAAAACGGATATTACGGGATAGAATCGCTTTACGGTCTTGATTTATCTTACAATGCGGCGGAAAAAAAGCAGGATTTTGAAGCTATTAAAGAAGAAGTGAAATCTTTGATAAAAAATAACGATTTCAAAAGATTGTTTTTAATAACCGATGCCTTAAGGTTAAACTTTACGGTTGAAGAAATAAACGAATTTTCTAAAGTCGATAAATGGTTTCTAAATCAGATTAAGCAGATAGTAGAACAGGAGAAAAAACTGTTTCTTTCGGGCAATCCGATAGAAGATATAGAGCTTATAAGAGAATCTAAAGAAACGGGCTTTTCAAACAGAATAATCGCAAAATTAATTGCAAGAAAAGCCGACGGCAGCCATATTTCGTCCGAGGAATATCTAAAAAAATCCGAAGAAGCGATTGATTTAATAGAAAAAACGGAAAAAATTATAGACGAATTATGCCGCACGAATAATATAACGAGAGTATTTAAAAAAGTCGATACGTGCGCGGCCGAGTTTGAAGCGGCTACCCCTTATATGTATTCGTCTTACGATAAATTCAACGAAATTAAGCCTCTTGAAAACGAAAAAGTTATCATACTGGGAAGCGGTCCCAACAGAATAGGGCAGGGCATAGAATTTGATTATTGCTGCGTTCATTGTTCGTTTGCTTTGAAAGAAAATAATTATTCGTCTATTATGCTGAACTGCAATCCCGAAACAGTTTCCACCGATTACGATACTTCGTCGCGCCTTTATTTCGAACCTTTGACTTTCGAAGATACGGCGGCAATCTGCGAAGCCGAAAATAATCCTCCGGTCATACTGCAGTTCGGCGGACAGACGCCTTTGAAGTTAGCGAAAAAATTTGACTCTAAAGGCATTAAAATACTCGGTACGCCTTTTAAATATATAGATATAGCGGAGGACAGGGAAAAGTTTAAGAATATAATAAATAAATTGGAGCTTAAACAGCCTGATAGCGCTATGGCGTTCAACGGCGAAGAGATATACGAAAAGGCCGGGGCTATAGGATTTCCGGTTTTATTAAGGCCTTCTTACGTTCTTGGCGGAAGGGCAATGGAAGTAATATATAACGAAAGCGGACTTGCGGAATATATTAAGAAAATATTTCTGCAGGACGTTTCTTTTCCTATATTGATAGATAAATTTCTGGAAGATGCCATAGAGGTTGACGTAGATGCTTTAAGCGATACGGAATCCGTTTATATTGCGGGAATAATGGAGCATATAGAAGAAGCGGGGGTGCATTCGGGAGACAGCGCCTGTTCTCTGCCCGCTTTTTCTTTGGATGCGAATGCGGTGGAAAAGATAAAAGATATTACGGAAATAATATGCCGCGAATTTCACGTTAAAGGGCTCGTAAATATTCAGTATGCGGTAAAAAATAATGAAATATACATAATAGAGGTTAATCCGAGGGCATCGAGAACCGTACCGTTTATAGGAAAAGCCACCGGAGTTCCCATCGCAAAATTAGCAACCAAGGTTCTTCTCGGGGAAAAAATTAAAGATTTTGGTCTTGGGCGGTCATTTAATATTAACTATTACTGCGTTAAGGAAGCCGTGTTTCCGTTTTCTAAATTTTCAAACGTCGACCCTATGCTAGGTCCGGAAATGAGGTCAACAGGCGAAGTTATGGGAATAGATGCAAGCTTTGGAATGGCTTACGCGAAATCGCAGATAGCGGCCGGACAGAATTTGCCTCTGTTGGGAAACGTTCTTATAAGCGTTAAAGACGAAGATAAAAGATATCTGAAAGAACTCGGCGAATCTTTAACTAAATCGGGCTTAAATATACTTGCCACAAAAGGAACGTCGGAATATCTCGATAGAGCCGGCATTAAAAACAAAAGAATAAATAAAGTGAAAGAAGGCCGTCCGCATATAATAGATGCTCTTAAAAATAAAGAAATTTCTATGATTTTCAATACGCCGAGGGGTAAAAAATCCTTAGAGGATTCATATATAATAAGGAGGAGCGCCATAGAGTTTTCTCTTCCGTATTATACTACCATGAGGGGCGCTACCGCCGCATGCATGGCAATTAAGGCGCTTAAAGAAAATAATTTATCTGTTAAGGCTTTGCAGGATTATTACAAAGGTATATAATATAATAACATTCTAGGTAACAGATAATAGAATAAATAGAAGATATTAAAAGATTGCTTAATTTAATATCTATCGGGAGGTAGTTTCATTGGCGGGAAACGAAAAATCTTTTTATATCACGAAAGAAGGACACGATAATTTAGTTAAAGAATTGAAGAGGTTAAAATCTGTAGAAAGGCCGGCAAATATTAAAGCTATCGAAGAAGCTATAGCCCACGGAGATTTATCAGAAAATGCGGAGTATCATTCCGCTAAAGAAAAGCAGAGTTTTTTGACGGGTAAAATTATGGAGCTTGAAGACAAAATAGCTCGCGCCCAGATTATAGACGTATCTAAAATTTGCGAAGAAAAAGTAGTATTCGGAGCAACAGTAAAATTGCTTGATTTGAATACCGATAAAGAAGTTTCGTATAAAATAGTCGGAGACACGGAATCCGATGTTAAAGAAGGAAAAATTTCCATAAGCTCTCCTATAGCCAAGGCTCTTATAGGAAAATGCATAGGCGACGAAGCGAGAATAAACGTTCCTAACGGCGT
>JAJYYS010000175.1 GCA_021800745.1 bacterium | reverse complement strand
GTTCAAGATTATTTATATTTTTTTCGCTAAGAATAATATCCCCGCAGTCTTGTTTTAATATGCCGCATATAATTTTTAAAACGGTGCTTTTGCCCTCGCCGGAATAGCCAAAAATAGAAGAAATGTCTCCGCTTTCAATTTCTAAATTTATGCCGTCCAAAACTTTCTTATTCAAAAAACTTTTACTTATATTTTTAATTTCCAGCAATTTCATATCGGTTTAATTTTTTTATGCATTAATTTTTATTTTATAGTTGAAATATTTAAAAATACCGAGGAAAAACAGCGATATAATCATTAATATACCGGCAATAGTAATTGCGGCGGGGTAGTTGCCGTAGCTTGTTTTAACGAAGACCTCTATAGGCGCCGTTTCCGTTATTTTAGGGATAACGCCGGAAACCATCTGCGTTGCGGCATACTCGCCTATAGACCTTGACCAGCTCATTGCGAGTCCGGCAATAATTCCGTTGTAAGAAAGCGGAATAATAATTCTGAATAGTATGTCGAACGAGGATGCCCCCAGCGTCTTGCTTAAGTCCAACATTTTTCTATTTACGGAATCGAACGATGTTTTTACTATATTTACGAAAAACGGAAAAGATATGATTAACTGAACTAAAACGATGCCCTGAGGCGTGAATACAAATTTTATTCCACGGTCTATAAAAAATTTTCCTATCGGATTAAGAGAACCCATAGTAATTAGAACCGCAAAACCTATAACTAAGGGGGATGTCGTAAGAGGCAGGGTGGAAATTAGGTCCAATAAAAATGAAATTTTGCTTTTTTTAAACGACAATACGTAGGCTATGGGAATTCCGATTATTAAATTTATAAGGATGACGATGAAAGAAAGCTTAAAACTTAAAAATATCGAGTTCCAAAGCCCTGCGTTTTTTAATTCTTTTATGAAAAGATAGATAGATGCTTGGAAAAATATGCCTGAAAGAAGAAGTATCAGCATTGCAAAAAATAAGAACGAAATAATATAAACAAGTATATCGAATATTTTATTTTTGTTTAAAGGCATATATTAATCATTTTATAATATCGGAAATATTATTGAAATATAAAATATAAAAATCCCCGTAATGACGCCTTTATGTCATTGCGAGGAGTCAGCTCTGTCATTGCGAGCGTCAGCGAAGCAATCTGAACGTTTTACTTTAAGGAATTAAGTGGTGTAAATCCCCAATATTTTAATATCTTTTTTCCTTTTTTAGAAAAAAGAAGTTTTATGAAATCTTCGTCCAAGGACTTATATTTTGATTGATTTAAAACGGAAGCCGTAAATTTTGCTTTAGTGTTATACTTTTTGGGAATGGTTATTATGTTTATTTTAGCTCCGCTTCTTTTAAGTTCGAGAAGCTGGGAAGCGTAAAGTATTCCTAAATCCGTATTTCCGCTTTCAAGCACGGGCATAACCAAAGCGGCGTCGAGCAGATGGTTTACGTGTCCGGTTATTTTTTTAAAAGCTCCGGGGAACCGCCTGTTTATTATTCTGAACATTTTCCATGTATAGTCGCCTGCGGGGTCGGCATGAGGGCTGGAGGTCGTAAGAGCGACGTTCGGGTCCATAAGCTTTTGTATTAAGTTAGAAGGGGTTACGCCCGCAGGATTATTATAAGGCGTGGCAGCGGCTAAATAATCGTATGCAAAGACTTCATAGGATTTTAAAAACCCTTTATGTTTAAGCTGTCTCTGGAATTTTCCGTTGGCTGAAAGAAAGACGTCGCATGGCGCGCCTTCCTCGATATCGCCTTTAAGAACCCCTGCGCCCAGAAAATTATAATCTATTTTTACACCCGGATGCTCTTTTTTAAAGATATTACCTATCTCCATAATCGGTTTAGGCAGGGCATCCGCTGCCATTATCCTTAATGTTGCGGCATTAGAAATATTTTCGGCAAGCATAGGAATTCCGGCGAAAATCAAAAATAAGCCGATAAAAAAAATTATTGCGTAATCAATTGCGATATTCTTTTTCATTTTTTATCCTTTACGATTTTAGGTTAGTTTTTAAATAAATGCCGCTTTCAAAAACGCGGCTTTATTTTATTATATTTTATTAAAATGCCATAATTATATCTACCATTCCGTAATATCCGTCCGGTCCGTTGTCGCCGTGAAGGTCTTTCAGCACCCGTCCGTCAAGCTGAAAAGCCGGAGTAAAATGGTAATCGACGCCGAACCCGCTTATTACGTCTTTGTAGCCGTTGTTGATAAGGCCGTAAGCGTTGACCGTTCCATACGAAGTGTTTATATAACCGTAATTATCAAACTGCTTGACGTATGCCGTTTCATTATAGATGTCGAGTTTAGGAGTGATAAAATAGTTGAGATAGGCATCCAGAAAGATATTGTTCCCCGGGTCGGTGTAACTTACCGGTTCGGAAACGTTAACGGTCGAATGTCCCTCGTTTTTGCTGTAACCTAAAGCGTAATCCAAGTCTATGGACTGCTTTGCAGGCAATTTATAAGCAAACTGTCCCGCAAGCGTCGGCATTATCTGCCATTCGTCTCCGCCGATATTAACCGAAGAATCGGAACTCCACTGACCCGTGGGAACCGTAAAACTGATTTGGGGGAAAAAATTAAATCCAAAATTTCCGTAAGAATAGTTTTTGCTGTAAATTCCGTAAAAAAGCAGGATATCGCCGAGCCCGCCGCTCGAATTTGAAAAGTTGGACGGCTGGCTTGACGGCTGGTCGGCGTTAGTGATATTTTGCGATGCGCTTCCGACCGGCGTTACGACTTCGAAGAAATTAGTGATGCCGAGGATGTTTTTCGTCCATATAAACTCCGGCAGGAAGACGAATTTATCGGCCTGAGCCGGTTT
>JAJYYS010000030.1 GCA_021800745.1 bacterium | reverse complement strand
GAAGAAGACGGAAAAGAGATACAAAGTTTGGACGGCCTTTACAGAAAATCGAGGGAAGCGGGATTCGGAAACGAGGTAAAAAGACGTATAATTTTAGGGACTTTTGCTTTATCCGCAGGTTATTACGATGCTTATTATAAAAAAGCATCTTTAGTCAGAAAGCTTATCATAAAAAATTATAAAGACGCATTCGGCAAAGCCGACGTAATAATCGGTCCGACTTCACCCACGCCGGCGTTTTTAATAGGCGAAAAGACGGCAGATCCTTTAAGTATGTATCTGTCCGATATTTACACTATTTCCGTTAATCTTGCTTATCTGCCCGGGTTAAGTATGCCGGTCGGCGTAGTAAAAAACCCGACTAAAGACGACGGCGTTCTTCCGGTAGGTTTGCAGATTATCTCGCCTTGGGCTATGGAAGACAGACTGCTTTCGGTTGCAAAAATTATAGAGGATGAAGTAGGAAAATATATACGAAAATAGATTGGATTATTTAAATGAGGATTAAAATATGAATAATAACGATTTATTTGAGGCGGTAATAGGGCTCGAGGTTCACTCCCAGCTTTTAACGAAGACAAAAATGTTTTGCTCGTGTCCTAACATTTTCGGTTTAGAGCCTAATTCCGCCGTTTGTCCGGTCTGCCTTGCGCTTCCGGGGGCATTGCCCGTCATTAATTTCGAAGGGGTAAAACTTGCGGTGAAGGCGGCGCTGGCTTTAAATATCAATATAAACAAAAAAAGCCTTTTTGCAAGAAAGAACTATTTTTATCCGGATTTGCCGAAAGGTTATCAAATATCGCAGTATTTAGACCCTGTTTCTTCAGACGGCTATTTGAACATCAAAACCGACGGCGGCGGAAAGAAAATAAGGATAAACCGGCTTCATATCGAAGAAGATGCAGGGAAATTAATTCATATAGGAAACCGGTCTTACGTAGATTTAAACAGAGCCGGCACGCCCCTTGTGGAAATAGTTTCCGAACCTGATATAAGCTCAGCCACGGAAGCTGCGGCTTATTTAAAAGCGCTTAGAGAGATACTCGTCTATCTCGGCGTTTCCGACGGCAATATGGAGGAAGGCAGTTTCAGGTGCGACGCTAACGTTTCCGTCAGGCGGAAAGGCGATTCAAAACTTGGAACGAGAGCCGAAGTTAAAAACGTAAATTCGTTTAAATTTGTGGAAAAGGCCATAGAATACGAAATAGAAAGGCAGATAGATATTGTTTTAAGCGGCGGGAGCGTGATTCAAGAAACACGGCTCTACGACTCCAAAGAAAATACGACAAGGTCGATGAGGGGCAAGGAAGAAGCCCACGACTATAGATATTTCGAAGAACCGGATTTACCGCCGTTAATTTTATCGGAAGAGTTTATATCTGAAATTAGAAATTCCATTATAGAACTGCCTGAGGCAAAAAGAGGCAGATACGTTTCGGAATATAAGCTGACGGAATACGACGCGGAAGTGCTTACTCAGGATAAAGACATAGCCCGTTACTTTGAAGATTTAATAAAGGAAAATAACGGCAGGGTCGAAATTAAGAAATTAGCGAACTGGGTTATAAACGAACTTCTTTCGGAATTGAAAGTAAGGGAAGGCGAAGGAAGAAGCCTTATTAAAGCTCAGGATTTCCTTGAGCTGATAACGGCGGTGGAATCCGGCAGTATTAACAGAAACACCGGCAAAATAGTACTGGCGGAAATGCTTTCATCAGGCAAAAAAGCGGGAGAAGTCATAAAAGAAAATAATTTAGCCCAGGTTTCCGACGATAAAGGAATCGAAAACATAGTAAAACAGGTGCTTGATGAAAATCAAAAAGAACTTGCCGATTTAATCGGCGGAAAAGACAAATTATTCGGCTTTTTCGTCGGAGAGGCGATGAAAAAAACAAAAGGCAAAGCCAATCCTAAGAAAGTGAACGAGATATTGCAGAGATATATCGAAAATTATAAAAGCGAGAGGAACTAATGATGTCTTATAAAGTTATTATCATTATCGAAAAAGACGAACACGGTTATTACGCATATTGCCCGGAACTTAAAGGATGCCAGACGCAGGGAGATTCTTATGAGGAAGTAATAGGCAATATTAAAGAAGCTATCGAATTATATTTGGAAACATTATCCGAAGCGGAAAGAAAAAAATATTTGAATAAAGAGATTCTCACTGCTTATATAGAGGTGAATGTTGCCTAAGCTTCCAAAATTAACGCCTAGCGAAGCAGAATCCTTATTGCTAAAAGCAGGCTTCGAATTAGTCAGAAGCAAGGGTAGTCACAGGATATATATTAAGAAAAATATAAGAGTCGTAATTCCGTTTCATTCAAATAAAATATTACATCCTAAAATAGTAAAACAGGTGCTTGAATCTGCCGGTATAGATTTTTAGGTTTTTTAATACGGAGGCTTTAAAAAATGGCTTTTTATACTTTAAAATTAAGGGACGACGACGTCGTCGAAATGCTCGACCAGAGAAAACTTCCTCTTGAAATAATTTACGTCGAATTAAAAACTTACAAAGATGTGTATGATGCCATAAAAGATATGATTGTCAGGGGCGCTCCGGCAATCGGTGTTTCTGCGGCTTTCGGTTTGTATCTCGGCGCTAAATCCGTGCTTGATTTGCCGGAAGTAAACAGTTACGAAACGTTTAAAAAGAAGTTTTTTGATATAGCTGGTTTTATGTTCTCGGCAAGACCTACCGCTGTAAATCTCGGCTGGGCGATAAGCAGAATTAAAGAGCTTGTAGAAACCGAAGGGAAAAGCGTAGATAAAAACAATGCCGATCTAAAAAAAATAGTAAGCGGCATAAGAGCCGAATCCCTCAAAATCTATGATGAGGATATAGAAATAAACAGAAATATGGGACGATACGGGGCATCCCTTTTAAAAGACGGTTTTAACGTTCTTACCCACTGCAATGCCGGCGCGCTTGCTACCGCCGGCTACGGCACCGCGCTGGGAGTCATAAGGGCGGCGGTTTCCGAAAATAAAAAAATATCGGTAATATCTGACGAAACAAGACCGTTTCTTCAGGGGGCAAGACTAACTATGTGGGAACTTATGGAGGACAACATTCCGGTTACCCTTATTGCCGATAATTCAGCGGGGCTATTGATGAGAAAAGGTAAAATTAACGCGGTTATAGTCGGCGCCGACAGAATAGCGTCCAACGGCGACGTCGCAAATAAAATAGGTACGTATCAGGTTGCCGTTCTCGCAAAAGAAAATAATATTCCGTTTTACGTAGCCGCCCCGCTTTCCACGATAGATATAAACCTTGAATCCGGCGATGAAATTCCTATTGAGGAACGGGACATAAACGAGGTTGTCACGGTATTCGGCAAAAGGATTGCGCCTGAAAACGCAAAGGCGTTAAATTACGCTTTCGACGTAACTCCAAATAAATACGTGTCTGCCATAATAACCGAAAAAGGAATTCTTTATCCCGATTATAAAAAATCTATTGCGGAGATTTTCCGTAAATGATAATATAAAATATATAAAAATCGGTCATTGCGAGTGGTCGAAGACCGCTAAACAATCTATATGCTCGCAATGATAAACAAGATTATATATAATTTAGAAATAAATTTAATTTTTAAATTTTAAAAGAGAGAAAAATTATGAAAGGCAAAAAAACAGCCGGTAAGAGCAACGCCAGTCCTTTTGAAGGTTCAAAAGTATGGATGGACGGGAAATTTGTCGATTATAAAGATGCCAAGGTTTCCGTCAACAGCCATTCTTTGCATTACGGTCTCGGCGCATTCGAAGGCATAAGATGCTATGAAACAAAAAAAGATGGTTCGGCCGTTTTCCGGCTCGACGAGCATATAGACAGGCTTTATAACTCCTGTCATATTCTTCAGATACCGGTTCCTTACGAAAAGAAAGAGATTAAAAAGGCGATTATAGAAACCGTTAAAATAAATAGATTTAAAGAATGCTATATAAGACCCCTTATCTTTATAGGCGACGGGGGCGGACTCGGCATATTCATAAAAAATTATGATACCAGAATCGCTGTTTCCGCTTGGTACTGGGGGGCATATCTTGGAGAAGAAGCCCTTAAAAACGGCATCAGAGCAAAGGTGTCTTCTTACGCAAGGTTTCATGTTAATACTTTTATGGGTATGTCCAAATCCACCGGTCAATATATAAATTCTATTCTGGCAAAAAAAGAAGCCGTTAATGCCGGTTACGACGAGGCGATAATGCTCGATACTCTAGGATTCGTGTGCGAGGCAAGCGGCGAAAATATCTTCGTTTATTCCGACGGATATATTAAAACCCCGCCTCTTTCTTCCGTTCTTCCGGGTATTACCAGAAAAAGCGTTATTGAGGTTATGGAAAAAGAAATGGGGTTAAAAATTAAAGAAGAAAGGATTACCCGGGATGAACTTTATATCGCCGACGAAGTTTTTTTAACCGGAACCGCCGCCGAAGTCACTCCAGTCAGGGAAATAGACGACAGAAAAATAGGTATGGGAAAGGCAGGCAAAGTTGCCCTCGAATTACAGAAGATATTTTTTAATGTAGTAAAAGGCGGAAATAAAAAATACGAAAAATGGCTGACTTACGTTCGTTGAAAACAAGAAGCATAAGGAGAGTATTTTGAAAATACTTTTAACCGGCGGCGCGGGATTTATCGGAAGCCATGTTACGGACGAACTTATCGCCAAAGGAAACGACGTCGTAATAATCGACAATCTTTCGACCGGTTTTGAGTATAATATTAATCCTAAGGCAAAATTTGTAAAAACAGATATTACGGATTTTAAAAAAATAGAAAATGTATTTGTCGAAGAATCTCCCGAAATAATTTATCATTTTGCCGCACAGATAGACGTCAGAAAATCCGTTTCCGACCCTTTATTCGATGCCGAAACAAACATAATGGGGACGTTAAATTTAATTAAACTTTCCTCCGATTTTAAAATTAAAAAGTTTATTTTTTCTTCGACCGGCGGCGCTATTTACGGCGATACCGATGTCAGGCCTACTCCCGAAAATCATCCCGAATGGCCGCTGTCTCCTTACGGAATAGCAAAACTTGCAACTGATAAATTCTTAAATTATTATAACGAAATATTCGGGCTTAAATATGTATCCCTTCGCTACGGAAACGTTTACGGTCCAAGGCAGAATCCTCACGGCGAAGCCGGAGTCGTAGCGATATTTTTAAATAAGATGCTTAAAGGAGAACAGCCGATTATTAACGGCGACGGACATCAAACACGGGATTACGTTTATGTCGAAGACGTCGTAAAGGCTAATATTCTAGCTCTGGAAAACATCGATAAAGTCGGAATTTACAATGTCGGAACTTCCATAGAAATAAGCGTGAACGATTTATTTAAAGAAATTAATAAAAATTTCGATAATAAATATAAAGAGGTTCACGGACCTGCTAAACTAGGCGAACAGAAAACAAGCTGTTTAAATTACGAGAAAATAAAAAAAGATATGAACTTTATACCGAAAACCGATTTTAGCGAAGGAATTAAAGAAACATATAAATGGTTTCTACTCAATAACCGGAGGTGAAGACAATGGCAAATAAGCCGATTAAAAAAGAAACAAAGAAACCGTCCACAAAAAAGAAATAACGTTTAATATTTTAGGCTGCTGTTTAACGGCTGCAGCCTAAAATATATATAAAGCGGGATACGGATATGGATGAGCCGTTTCCTGCCCTCTTATACCTGCATCAAAGGCATGCTTTCTTTGATAAACGCAGGCAGAAGATATGCAGGAATGACAAACCGGGTTTCATCTGCTCACCCATTTATTTCCTTTTATTTTAAACCTGTACGGCAGTAAAGCATGTTCTGCGGCGTAGCCTACTCCTACTCTCGGTGTTTTGATAACGTCTTTACCCGCTATATTTACATTTCTGTCTTCCAGCCATATATTGAGTTTTTCAGGTTCTTTACCTTCGCAGACCGGAATACCGTTATGTCTTAAATTTATGCCAAGCGCAATAGTTAAAAGACCGGGGCCGGATGTTATCCTGTTAACTCCGCCGTTAGCCCCGCCTTTCCCCCTCCTTCCCGCTTTCTCTTTTCTCTTCAGCATTATATCTAAGCCTATTTCAGGTTCTATTGCCCTGATTAAAACGGCATCGGCGTTATTTTCTTTGCCTGTTACTACGTTAAATAGATAATACATACCGTATATAAAATAAACGTAAGCATATCCGCCGGCTTTATATAAATTTTTATTTCTTTCGGTTTTGCGGTTGCCGTACCCATGAGATGCCTTGTCTATTGCCCCGAGGTAGGCTTCCGTCTCAACTATTTTACCTCCGGTGACCCCCTCCCCGTCAATATCAGTCAATAAATACTTTCCTATCAGTTCCTTTGCGATTTTTACCGTGTCTTCCCTTGCGTAGAAAGATTTATCGAGTTTCTGGTATTCCATAACGGCTTAACGTTTAAAATTTTACCCTAATCCTGCAATAGAAAATATTTAAATGTTTCTTTTATATGTAAATACTGGCATTTTTGTCCGCATTGAAGGCGTACTTTGATAAGCTCGTGGACAAAAATATCGCCTACGCGGGAATGACTATGCGAGGATTGAGGTTTTAACCTAAAAAGTGTCATTCCCGCGAAAGCGGGAATCCAGAAAATATAACTTTTATTGCAGGATTAGGGTTGAATGACTACAATAAAATGTATTTGTTTTTGTTTAAAAATATTTCTATAAGTTCTATCAGCATAGGTAAGGAATCGGCAATTAAATTTACGTGCCCCCCCGGTTTATGATGCCAGTTGACGCTCTCTTCTTTTACTTTTATGCCGTTGAGAAGCGCGATATAAAGTATTTCGACGTCAAACGAGAAACCTTTTATTTCTGATTTTGCGAAAATCTTTTTTGCCGTCTGCATTCTGAATGCTTTGAATCCGCACTGCGAATCGAAAAAATTTATTCCTAGGAGTTTTGATTTAATCAGGCTGAATGTTCTGCCGACAAGATTTCTGAACGGAGGCTGGACTATAACGGCGCCTTCCGGCAGATAGCGCGAGCCGATTATAATGTCGGTCTCCGGTTCGTTTTTAAATATGCCTATAAAAGTTCCGATTTCGGAGGCGTCGGTCGATAAATCCGCATCCATAAAAAAAACGTATTCGTTTTCTTTATCTGCGGACATAACGCCTTCTTTAACCGCCGTGCCTTTACCGCTTTTAGTAATCGTGACGACTCTTAAATCGGTCGAAAGAGTATCATTGAGCACGTTGAGCGTTCCATCCGTGCTTCCGTCGTCCACGACTATAATCTCGTATATGTATTTTTTAGATTTTAAATACGACCTTAACGAAATTATAGTTTCTTTAATTCTTTTTTCTTCGTTATAAGCCGGAATTATTATCGATAAAGAAGTTTTGGCGATAGTCATATATTTTTTTATTCCTTATAAATATATTATAATGTTTTGAAGCAATATACAATTTAAAAAATTTATATTTATAGTATAATATATAATTAATATGGCTAAAAATCCGAAATTCACAATTCTTTTATATCACAAAATAGGAAAATATCCTCACAACGCAAAATTTCCCGGACTTTATGTCGCCGAGGAGGATTTTGACAGACAGATCAAATATTTAAAAAACGCAGGATATACTTTTTTGACGCTTTCGGAATTAAAAACCGTATATGATGCCGGTTCGTTAAATTTGACTAATCCAACCTTAGACGGCGGAAAGAAAAAATATGCCGCAATTACATTCGACGACGGTTCAAAATCTGTTTATTCCGGCGGATTAAAAGTCATGCGTAATAACGGGGTCAAGGCCACGGTTTTTATGGTCTCCGGACTTGTAGGCGGAGTTAACGGGTGGGATATAAAAAACGGGGAAAACATGGATGAAATGCTCAATCTGTCGGAACTTAAAGAGATGGCGGAATATGGCATAGAAATAGGCGCACACACCCTGACGCACCCGCATCTTACCCTTATTTCGTCCGAAGAAGCCTTTAATGAAATTTCCCTTTCCAAAAAAAATCTTGAAGATTTACTCGGTGCAAACGTAAATTTTTTTGCTTACCCTTATGGAGATTATAACGAAGAAACGAAAAAACTGGTCGAAAAAGCCGGTTTTTACGGCGCATGTATTACTAAAACCGGCATAGTAAAAAAAGGGTCGGACTTTTTTGCGTTAAAAAGGGTTGCGATAAGACATAATACCGATTTTTTAAAATTTAAAAGAAAAATTTGCAAGGTCAGGCTCTTTTATTAGCCCTGCCCGCAATTAAAAATATGAATATCTTAATTATAAAATTAAGTTCGATAGGCGACTGCTTACTTGCTACTCCGGCGATAGAATCGATAAGAAAGGCGCATCCGGACAGCTTTATTACATGGCTCATAGAAGATAAAGCCAAAGATATTGCGCTTTTAAATCCCCATGTGGACGAGGTATTAATTATCGATAAAAAAAATTTCAAAATCAAGAACTATTTATCGTTGATTAAGAAATTAAGGAGCCGCCGTTATGATTTATCGATAGATTTGCAGGGGGTTGACAGAACGTCTATCTTTTCATTTTTGAGCGGTGCGCCCGTGAGATACGTAGAAGAATATGCTAATCTAGGTTTTTTAGGCAATAAAAAGATTCCAAGGAAAGGAAGACCGCTCGAACACGCCGTTAAGTTCTATCTTTTTTTAGCATCCAATGCCGGCGGCAAAAAAATAGAGGAGCCTAACCTGACGCTTGTTACGTCCGAAGAAGATAAAAAATTCGTCTTAGATTTTCTGGAGAACAATTTTGCGAAATCGGTAAAAAAAGAAATATTTATAGGAATAAATCCTACCGGGGCATGGAAGACGAAAAGATGGCCGGTAAAGTATTTCATAGAACTTTCCAAAAAAATGATAAATTCTTTTAACGCTAATATTGTAATATTCGGAGGCAAAGGGGAAGATCATTTAGCCGATGAAATCTCCGAACATTTTAATGGTCCGAATGTTGTAAGCGCGGTGGGTAAAACGACGCTGAAACAGGCAAAAGAACTTCTTGCCGAAATGGATTATTTTGTAACGCCTGATTCGGGACTTATGCACATAGCATCTTCGATAAGCCGGCTTAAAACCATAGCGCTGTTCGGACCTACCGACCCGGAACTTACGGGTCCTGTCGGAAAAAATTTTACGGTCTTAAGGGACAACCTTATATGCATCCCCTGTTTTAAAAAAGAATGTCCGCTTAATAAGATAGAGAATAATAATTTGACGGAATGTGTTTTGTGCATGAAAAGAATTACGCCTGATACCGTTTTTGAAATAATAAAGCGGGATTTGGAAATAAATAAAATTAAGATTCCCATATGAAAAATTTAGGCAATATAAAAGATTTCTTAATATTCGGACATAACTATATAGGCGATGTTTTGACGCTGACCCCTGCGATTAGGGCATTAAAGCTAAAGTTTCCGGAAAGCAGGATTACCGTAGTCGCGTCTAAGAACGCCTCGCATGTTTTAAGAAGAAATCCCGACATATGCAGGATTGTAGAAACGGATAAAATTAACGGAATCAGGGGCGTTATCGGTGTTTTTAAACTATTAGTAACGCTTAACGGCATTAAAAAAAAGAACGGCCATAAATTTTACGCCTGCATTAATTTTTTAACATCTTTTAAATTTTCGCTTTTAGGATTTTTGCTCGCAAAAAAACAGATCGGACAGAAAAAGCTTTTAAATAATTTTTTTTTGCGTAACCGTATAATATTCGCTCGGAATTTAAATAATGTAGATAAATCGTTAAAATTTATCGAACCGTTTTATATAAACGCCGATGAAAAATATTTCGATAGAAATTGCGTTTACAAAGTCGAAGAATCCGATATTAAAAATGCCGAAAATATTTTAAAGAATTCATTTAACGGTTATGGGATAAACATAGATGCCGAAAATTTTAAATTTGTTTTATTTTCTCCGGGTTCTACAAGAAAATCTAAAGAAGCGGACCCGGATTTGTTTTCTCTTTTTGCGGACTATTTAAATAAAAAAGGTTTTTATACGGTTATTACGGGAAGCAGAAATGACAAGGAGACTTCTAAAAAAATTTACGATAAAATAGAAAACAAACATTTAAATGCAGATTTAACCGGTTTAACCGATATTTATACTCTCGGCGGGTTAATTAAAAAATCGTCTCTGGTAGTCGGCGTGGATAACGGAACAATGCATTTATCGTCGGCGATAAAGACTCCCGTAATCGCTCTTTTCGGCTCTACCGACCCTGCCGTCTGCGGTCCGGCGTCCGATAATGTCTATATAATAGATAAAAAAACAGGCTGTTATCACTGTTTTGAACGAGATTGTCCGAAAGACGGTTTTTATAAGCACGGTTATCCCGACTGTATGGGCTATATTATGCTCGAAGATTTAATAAACGGATTTAATTATATAAATAAATCATAAAAATGAAAATTTCAGGTTTTACTTTTATCAGAAACGGCAATTTAATGGGGTATCCTTTTAAGGAGTCTATAAGGTCGGCTCTTCCTTTAGTTGACGAGTTTGTAGTCGTGATATGCGAGAGCGCCGACGGCACTAAAAGAGAGCTTGAAAAATTGAGGGATGAAAATCCAAAAATTAAATTAATCGATTCCGATTGGAATATTACGAAAAAGAGCGGCAGTATCCTGTCCGAAAAAACTAATATCGCTATAAAAGAAATTACCGGAGATTACGGACTTTACGTACAGTGCGACGAGGGTATTCATGAAAAAGATTACGAGAAAATAACCCGAGTTCTTGAGGAAAATCTTAATAATAAAGACATAAAAGGTTTCGTCTTCGATTATATACATTTTTTCGGGGGATATTTTTCCTATGCGAAAAAGTCGGAAAAAAAGTTTTTTTACGACAAGGAAGTCAGGATTATAAGAAACGACGGAACCGTTTTTTCATGGGGAGACGCTATGGGTTTTAAGGATACTAACGGGGTCAAGATAAATATCGAAAACAAAAATGCCGTGCCTATTAACGCAAATATGTTTCATTACGGCAGGGCAAAAAATCCCGCAGATATGTATAAAAAAGATAAGGAAATGGAGAGGCTTTATAATTTTCAGATAATAAACAGGTTAAAAAACTGGGTTTCCAATTACGATCCGCGGGTTGATAAGTATATATATTCAGATTTCAGCTGGCTTGAAAAGGTTGACAGAAACAATCTCGATTTTCACCCTGCTCCCTTCAGGGAGATTGCCTTAAAACAGGATTGGGATATAGACGATTTTAAGACCTTTATGAAAGAAAAAAAAGGGGCGGCGCAGTTTTTTAAAATGCTCATATACAGGATAGTAAAAGATTTAATAAACGAAACGTCGAATGCGGTAAAAAAAATAAAAGCTTTTTTAAAAAAATTAATTAACTTACATAACTATTAACATTTGTCATTACGAGCGCATGAGATTGCTTCGCTAACGCTCGCAATGACGTAACGGTGTCATTTGTCATTACGAGCGTTAGCGGACGGACGAAGTCCGGCGCGGATAACCAATCTGCCGTCTGCCGTCATTGCGAGCGTTAGCGAAGCAATCTCGTTTATATAATATAATTAATATAATATAGCACAGTTAATGAAAATTTTAGAATTTATAACTCCTTCAAATATAGGCGGCGCCGAAAATTACGTCGTTAATTTATCTAAAAAATTTGCAGAGAAGGGGCACGAAATTTTTATTTTATCATCGGCAGGCGAAAACGGCAAAAATCCGGAATTATCCGTTTTTAAATTTTTACAAAACAGCGGAGTGCCTTTTAAAATAATGGCTACCGGTTTTAAATATAATCCTCTGACAATATTAAGAATTGCCTATTTTATAAAAAAAAACAAATTCGATATAATTCATACGCATCTATCGAAGGCAAATTTTGTCGGAGCATTGGCGGCTAAGCTCGCAGGAATAAAATCTGTTTCGACCGCCCACGGACTTAATAAAAAGTCTCAATATAAATACGTCGATTATGTAATATGCGTTTCCAATGCAGTAAGGGAGAACCTTATTATGCAGGGAATGAACGGCGGAAAGCTAGGCGTTATTTATAACGGAATAGATGCGGAAAAATTTAATCCGGAAGCGGAAGGACTTCCTAAAAAAGGAGACGCCTCGGCATCCGGCTCGGAGGCGGGCGGCGGCAAATCGTTTAGCGTCGGAATGCTCGCAAGACTTTCCCGTGAAAAAGGTGTAGAATTATTTTTAGACGCCGCTAAATTTGTTCTGCTTGAAATACCGGAAGCTAAGTTTTTTATTGCAGGAACTGGGCTCCTGAAAGATGAACTCATTAAAAAAGCTAAAGATTTAGATATTTATAATTCGGTATATTTTGTCGGATTTGTCGGCAGCAACCTTGTTTCTTTTCTTAAAGAATTAGACGCGGTTGTTTTTCCGTCTTTAAAGGAGGGGCTTCCCCTTGCCCTGCTGGAATCGATGGCTATGGAAAATATCGTAATAGTTTCCGATGTCGGAGGTATGCCGGAAGTCGTGGCGGACGGCAAAAACGGTTTTATAATCAAAAGCGGCGATATAAATGCTGTTTATCAAAAGCTGGTTTTCGTGTATAATAACAGAGATGCCGTAAAGGAAATAGCTAAGGAAGCCAGAAAAACTATTATAGAAAAATTTAATATACAGGATTGCGCGGATAAAACGCTCGATTTGTTTTCAAAATATGTATAAAAATCTGCTTGATATAATAAAAAAATTCGACAGGGCAAGGATACTTGTAGTCGGGGATATTATGGTGGACCATTTCGTTTACGGAACGGTAAGCAGAATATCTCCGGAAGCCCCGGTTCCGGTTGTCAACGTAAAGTCCGAAAAGCTGATGCCGGGCGGAGCGGCAAACGTGGTAAGCAATGCGGCAAAACTCGGCGCTAAAGTTTACGTTGCCGGAGTAGTGGGGGATGATTATAACGGGGACATATTAAAGCGTTTAGTCGGTAAAGAAGGCGAAAAAGGCGGCAAAGG
>JAJYYS010000174.1 GCA_021800745.1 bacterium | reverse complement strand
AGGCTAAAAACGCATTATCCGATTCCATCCAAAAAGGAACTATTAACGAAAAGAATATAAAAGCCGCCGTGAAAAATCTTATGGCGGCGGAAGGCTCCGACTGGTTCTGGTGGCTTGGTTACGACAGTCCGCTGTTTTCCCAGTCTTCCATGGAAAAAATTTTCAGGAATTTCTTAAAAAATATTTATCTGTCCGCCGGGATACCGGTTCCGGAGAAATTATTCGAATCGCTGTCTTCATCTAAAAATATCATAGCGGAAATGGGCGGAATGATGAAAAGGGGGCATGAGGAGTGACGGTTAAATTTATTTTAGGTTTTCACTGCCATCAGCCTGTAGGCAATTTCGATTTTGTTTTTAAAGAAGTGCATATGAAATCTTACAGTCCGCTTATAAGGACTCTTTCTGCGCTTAACGTAAAATTCTGCCTTCATGCTTCGGGAATCCTTCTCGAATGGTGGGAGAAGAACGACCCTGAATTAATTAAAATTATTTCGGAAGGTGTCGAAAAGGGCGCGATAGAGATTCTAGGGGGAGGCTATTACGAGCCGATACTCGCGTCCATTCCCTGCAGGGACAGGTTAAGACAGCTTGAAATGCTCAACGCGTCATTAAAAAGACTTTTCGGCAAATATCCGTCGGGAGCATGGATAACCGAAAGAATATGGCAGCCCGATATTATAAAAGACTTAAAAGAAGCCGGATTAAACTATGCTTTTTTGGACGATTTTCAATTTTTTCAAGCAGGCGTTTCTCCCGAAGAAATAGATAATATTTTCAGGACCGAATACGGCGGGCAGTATCTCGATGTTTTTCCTATACACGAAAGATTAAGGTATAAGATACCTTTTGCCGAACCGGACGAATCTTTGAACGAAATATTATATTTAAACGGCAGATGCTCCGGGCTTTCCGTTATGTTCGACGACGGCGAGAAAATGGGAGGATGGCCGGATACTTACGAATGGGTTTACGGCAAACACGGAAATAAGGGATGGTTGGATAATTTCGTTAAAGAAGCAAATTCAAATAATAATTATTCGGAGATAAAATTTGTACTTCCTTCCGATATTTTAAAAGAGGGCTCCGGCGGGGGCGGACGGCAGTCCAGGATTCCGGTATATCTTCCCGTGTCGAGCTACAGGGAGATGGGCGAGTGGACGCTTTCGATTCCCCAACGGAATACATACGAAGAGATAAAGTCTCGATATCCGTCCGCTCCTTTAAGCGGCGGTATCTGGCATAATTTTTTGACGAGGTATCCCGAAGCAAACCTGCATCACAAAAGAATGATGCATTTAAGCAATAAAATAAATTATCCTCCCGAAAACTGCCGCAAACACCTTGGAGACGCCTTAAACGAACTTATGAAATCGCAGGCTAACGATGCTTACTGGCACGGCGTGTTCGGCGGAATTTATCTTCCGCACCTGAGAAGGGGGATACATACCGCCCTTTTATCGTCGTACGGAATGTATAAAGATGCCGTTGAAGAACGCATAGAAAAAGAATATTACGACTTCGACTCCGACGGAGAAAACGAAATATTCTTTTCAAACGATTTCTGGTGCATAATATATAAGCCCTCCGCAGGTTCTTTTATCGCGCTGGATTACATAGAAAAAGGTTTGATGCATTCGCTTGGAGACGTATTTTGCCTTCATGACGAATACGATATTCTAAAACTGAAGGAAAACAGCCTTAAAAAAACGGAGTACGGAGAAATATACGGCGGTTCCGAAAACGGCGGAAACGGGGGCGGCAATCCTCCCGAAACGATACACAAAGAGGCAAAATATCCTTCGGATTTATGCGATGAGGACTTAATAACGCGTAAAGGCATCCTTCCGGCTTTCGAAATTTTATTCAACGGCGAAAATATTTATTTTGAAGACGAATCTATAGAGGAATATATAGATAAAGGCAGTATCGAACTTAAAGCGGCAGGCTTCTTAAAAGAAAACTCCGAAGGCGGCGTTAAATGCGCCGGAAAAACCGGCGGCGGTGGTGAAATCATGGTAAATTTAAATATAACCGCAGGCAGGACGCTTGAATTTTTTATAGATTCCAAGTCTGGAACGGCCGGAAGGCTGGACGTTATTTATAGGTTTGCGTTTCCCGGCGGGGCCGGCCCCGCGGTAAATATCGATATCGGCGGGGACATAAAAGGGGTAAATAGCCGCATAGAAAAAGAAATAGAAACGGGAGCGGACAATCCGGTATATTTAAGCGATTCTTTCTGGGGCGCCAAAATAATCATAAAAGAACGGACAGAAACAAAATTTCTTGAAAAATACGATTTGTTTTTTAAACCGCTTACTACCGTTTCTCTTTCCGAAAACGGATACGAGAGGATTTTTCAGGGGGTGGAACTTAAATATAGTTTTAATTTAACGCCTGGAGAAGATTTTAGTAGTATAATAATTATAGATATAGAAAATATATAGAAAAGGGATTTGTTTCATAAAGCGCGGTTAGTTAGATTTGATGGGTTTCGTCCGCTTTATCCGCAATGACTAAGAGATTGCTTCGTCGCTAACGCTTCTCGCAATGACGCAACGGAAGTCGTTGCGAGCATATCTTTGACTGCGTTTATAAAAGCCAACGGCTTTTATGCAGGCAAAGATGCGGACGGAGTCCAGCGAGGCTAACCAATCCCGCAGTCATTTTATGCAGATTATGCAAATATAAATTCAGGTAAAACCGGGCAGGAAAAATGAGCGAGTTTAATAACGAAATATGGTTTGTGGGGGCGGAAATGGCGCCGTTAGTCAAAGCGGGGGGCTTGGGCGACGTTATGGGAAGCCTTCCTAAAGTGCTGTTGAAAACAGGCATGAACGTCAGGGTCGTTATTCCTTAT
>JAJYYS010000173.1 GCA_021800745.1 bacterium | reverse complement strand
AGAATTCGGAAAGGTTCTTGTTTTAGACAAAGCCGTTATGTTTGCCGAGAAAAACGAGTTCGTTTATCACGAGATGCTTGGTCTCGTTCCTTTATTTTCCCACAAAAACCCCGAAAGAATTCTTATCATCGGCGGCGGCGACGGCGGCGTAGTCAGGGAATGCCTGAAAAATCCGTTCGTCAAACATATCGACCTTGTAGAGATAGACAAAAAGGTTATAGACGTTTCTAAAGAATTTTTTCCGGAAATAGCCTGCAAACTTGAAGATAGGAGGGTACGGATTTTAGCCGAGGACGGCATCGAATTCGTCAAAAGAATTAACGCCGGCGGCAGGGAAGACGAAAAATACGACGTAATACTCGTGGATTCAACAGACCCGGTAGGCCCGGCGGAAGGTTTGTTCAGGCGCGATTTTTACGAAGCGGCGGCAGGGTCTTTGAAAGACGACGGAATATTTACCGCCCAGACGGAATCCCCGTTCTTCAACCAAAATTTGATAAAAGACGTAGGTAAAATCATAAGAGAAATATACGCAAAATCGTCTCTTTACTGTGCGTCAATTCCTGTTTATCCCAGCGGTTTATGGAGTTTTACGGCAGGCTCTAAAAAATACGATACGAAAGTTATAAACGAAAGTTATAAAAATTTCGATTTTGTTCGGTTGGAGCGGGATTTAAAATATTATTCGCCTGAAATCCATTCTTCATCGTTCATTCTGCCAAATTTTATAAAGGAGATACTGAAATAATAACCCTATGATAAACGTAAAAGTAAAAGAAAAAGCCGGACGCAAAGGCGTTAAAGGCAAAAATGTAAATAAAAGCCGGAATATCGACAACGGCGGAAGCAAAATTATAGATGAAAGCATCGGCGCCGATTTGCGGGCTATTTTATCCAAAACGTCGTCGTTTTTTAATTCATCCGATTCTTACAGGGAATCCGATTTAATTCTTCTCGGGATTCCTATGGATTACACGGCAAGCAATATCCCGGGTTCGAGGTTTGCTCCAAAAAGGATAAGAGAATTGTCTTATACGCTCGAAAATTATAGTCCGTTTTTCGACGATTACATCGACGAAAAGTTTTACGATATCGGCGATATAGTTATGCCGTGGGGCAATACGGCCAAAAGCATCAAATTTATAGACGAAACGGCCAAAATTATTTTAGGCGGCGGCAAAAGGATAGTCGGTATAGGCGGCGACCATTTAATTACGTATCCGATAGTAAAGCAGTATGCGTCTAAATATAAAGACCTGGTTGTTTTGCAGTTCGATGCCCATACGGATTTAAGGAAGGAGTGGAATAACGAAAAATATTCCCATGCCACCGTTTTAAAGCTCATTCACGACATCATAAAAAAAGGAAATCTGTATCAATTCGGCATACGCTCCGGTTCCAAAGAGGAGTTCGATTTTGCCAAAAAGAACTGCCATATTTATAAAAACGATGTTTACGAGCCGCTGAAAAAGGTCATGGGGTCGCTTGCCGGTAAAGACGTTTATCTTACCATAGATATCGACGTTCTCGACCCTGCTTTTGCTCCGGGAACGGGATATATAGAGGCTGGAGGAATATCATCCAAAGAGCTTTTCGATTCCGTATCTTTGCTCTTGTCGGAAGCCAACGTGGTAGGTGCAGACGTGGTCGAGGTGTGTCCGCCGACGGACAATTCGGACAGGACGTCTGCGATTGCGGCAAAACTTATAAGGGAAATAATTATAGGAATGGGCAAAAAATAAATCAATAAATTAATTTTAAAAAACAAAGAAAAACGGAGGGAATAACAGTGTTTGAAACGCCCGATATATATACTCTGGTTGCGGGAACGTCGGAGGGAACTTCAAAATTGGGGGCATTCGATAATGCCATTTTAAAAGCCGGAGTAGGCAATACTAATTTAATAAAGTTAAGTTCCATATTGCCGCCCAGAGCGGTTTTTAAGGAAAAAATAGTTTATCCGCGGGGAGTGCTTGTTCCTATTGCATACGGTTCTATTTCAAGCGATAAGAAAGGTAAAATTATAGCGGCTGCGGTCGCCATAGCCATATCCGTCGAAGAAGGGTTCGGCGTTATAATGGAATATTCGGGAGAGGTTTCGGCGGAGAAAGCCGAAGAAACCGTGAGAAGAATGGCGGAAGATGCAATGAAGCACAGGAATATCGCAATTAAAGAGATAAAATCGAAAAGTTCGGAGCATACGGTGGAAAATTTCGGATGCGCCTTTGCCGCGGTTCCTATGTGGTATTCCAAACTGTCTTAATATCTTAACGATGATTTTAATTGAGAAAATATTTTACGATCAATAAAATTGAATAAAACCTTCGCAATATCGACATTTTTAGGCTTAGTATTTGTTATAGTTCTGGTTTTTATAGTAGGTCCTAAAAACATATTGCAGATGATAGGCCATCTGAGTTTTTTGGATTTTATAGCTTTATTCTTTCTTTCTTATCTTGCGCTTTTTTTCTCGGCGCTTTCTTTCGACAACGCTTTAAACGTGTATGACGCAAAAATAGGTTTAAAGCACGTTACCAATATTAAATTAATCGGATACAGCGCAAATTATATAGCCCCGTCCGGCATATTCGCCGGTTTTATCGGGGGCGACGCCATAATGGCTTTGATTCTTAAAAAAAGAAGCGGACTTGAATTTAAAAGAGGGTTTTCCGCCGGTCTTGCCGCAAAAGTAATAGAGTTCGCAATGTTTTTGCTCTTTATTTATCTCGGTCTGATACTGGGGTTCAGGTATTTTTATCTCCCTACGGAAATATGGTATTTACTGCTTATAGCGGCGATATTCGTAGGGGCGGTGACCCTTGTTTTTTTGATTAATCCTATTATCGACAACAGGTTCTTTACAAAAATTTTAAGATATTTAACAAGAT
>JAJYYS010000172.1 GCA_021800745.1 bacterium | reverse complement strand
CGTTAAAATACCTACAAATTTTATACCGTTTAAATATTCTAAAGTTTCATTCGAAAAAGTCGGAGATTTTCCGGTTATCTCGTTTTATACGTCTCCGGAAGACGATATAAGGCTTTTTGCAAAAAGGATGATAGATATAGCCGGTTCGGTTTTTGCGATTATAATATTTTTGTTGCCGGCTTTAATCATAGGAGTCCTGATTAAACTTGATTCCAAGGGGAGTGTTTTATACAAGAGCAAAAGAATAGGCAAAAACGGAAGGCTTTTTACTTTTTACAAGTTCAGGACGATGTATTCCGGAAGCGACGAATTAAGGGAAGAATTGATAAAGGATTTCAGCAGTGACGGCATCGAGATAAAACTTAAAAAAGACCCTAGGATTACTAAAATAGGAAAAATCCTGAGAAAGACTAGCCTCGATGAAATTCCGCAGTTTTATAACGTTTTAAGAGGAGATATGAGCCTTGTCGGCCCCCGTCCGCCTATGCCGGACGAAGTAAAGAAATATTCAATGAAACAGCGGCGCAGGATTTCTATGAAACCCGGCATTACCTGTCTCTGGCAGATAAGCGGGAGAAGCATGCTGAGTTTTGACGACAGAGTCGAGCTGGACTTGAAATATATAGACGACTGGTCATTAAAATTAGACCTGATAATCCTTTTAAAAACCGTCCCTGCCGTTTTATTCGCAAAAGGGGCGCTGTAAATTAAAAAACCGTTTACTTTTTTAAAAAAATATATTAAAATAATTGAAAATTTTTTAAATAAAACGGAATAGCCCGCAAGAAACATCCTTTTTTGCATAATCCGTCTATTGCCGTAAGATTGTCGAAAAAATCAAACGCCTGTTTAATTTTCATTATATAAAATAATTATTGATAACTTTTTACATTAATATTAATATTAATAATTAAATCGGGAGGATTTAATTTATGGGACAAAGTTTAACGAACAAAATTTTAAGCTCGCATCTTGTAAGCGGCAATTTAAAGCCGGGGGAAGAAATAGCCGTAAGAATCGACAGGACTCTTACGCAGGACGCTACCGGAACTATGGCTTATCTGCAGTTTGAAGCTATCGGCGTGCCTAAGGTTAAAACGGATTTATCGGTCAGCTTTATCGACCACAACACCCTTCAGACCGGTTTTGAAAATGCCGACGACCACAGGTTTTTGCAGACCGTAGCCGCCAAATACGGCATATTTTATTCTAAAGCCGGAAACGGCATATGCCATCAGGTTAATCTGGAAAGATTCGGCGTTCCTGGAAAGACGCTTTTAGGTTCCGACAGCCATACGCCTACGGCGGGGGGCGTGGGAATGATAGCTATAGGCGCCGGAGGATTAGACGTCGCCGTGGCGATGGGCGGCGGAGCGTTTTATATGACCGCTCCGAAAGTAGTTCTAGTTAAACTTTCAGGAAAACTTTCCGATTGGGTTTCCGCAAAAGACGTTATTCTCGAACTTTTAAGAAGGCTTACGGTTAAGGGCGGCGTAGGGAAGATTTTCGAATACGGCGGAGAAGGCGTAAAAACGCTGACCGTTCCAGAAAGAGCCGTTATTACCAATATGGGCGCCGAACTGGGAGCGACTACTTCGGTTTTTCCGAGCGACGAAAGAACTATGGAGTTTTTAAAGGCGGAAGGGAGAATGGCCGATTATACGCCGCTTTCGGCCGACGCCGACGCCGTTTACGATGAAGTCGTGGAAATAGATTTAAGTTCGCTTGAGCCTCTTGCCGCCAAACCCCATATGCCCGACCAGGTTGCAAAGATAAGCGAATTAAAGGATATAAAAGTCGACCAGGTTGCGATAGGAAGCTGTACGAACTCTTCTTACGTAGATTTGATGACCGTAGCAAATATATTAAAAGGCAAAAAAGTACATCAGGACGTCAGCCTCGTAATATCGCCAGGTTCGAAGCAGGTATTTGAAATGCTGGCAAAAAACGGCGCGCTCGCGGATTTAATAGCTTCCGGCGCAAGAATTCTCGAATCTACCTGCGGGCCGTGCATAGGAATGGGTCAGGCTCCGCGGTCCGGCGCAGTTTCCTTGAGGACGTTCAACCGCAATTTTGAAGGAAGGAGCGGAACAAAAGACGCAAAAATTTATCTTGTTTCGGTTCAGACCGCTGCGGCTTCAGCTCTTACCGGACACATAACCGACCCGAGAACTCTCGGAAAGGCTCCTGAAATTAAAATGCCGGAGAAATTCGATATAGACGATTCCATGATACTTTCGCCTTCGACTAAACCCGAAGAGGTGGAAGTTTACAGAGGACCTAATATTAAGCCGCTTCCAGTACAGCAAAAACTTTCCGAATCGATGGGCGGGAAGGTTCTCCTTAAAGTAAGCGACAATATAACTACCGACCACATAATGCCGGCGGGTTCCAAAATTCTTCCGCTTCGCTCCAATATACCGGCAATATCCAAATATGTTTTTGAATCTGTCGACCCTTCTTTCTCCGAAAGAGCTTTAAAGGAGAAAGGCGGTTTCGTAATAGGCGGGGAAAATTACGGACAAGGTTCGAGCAGGGAGCATGCTGCGCTTGCGCCTATGTATCTCGGAGTCAAAGCTGTAATAGCTAAATCTTTCGCGAGAATCCATTTCGCGAATCTTATCAATTTCGGAATATTGCCGCTGACTTTTGAAAACGCTGCCGATTATGATAAAATAGAGCAGGGAGACGAGCTTAACGCCCCGAATATTTTAAAGGAATTAGACGAACGCAAGCCGATAACTTTTATAAACAAAACTAAAGGGAACGCTGAATATAAGTTCAAATATAATTTAACCGACAGGCAGGTTAAAATAATAAAAGAGGGCGGATTATTAAATGAAACAAAAGCCCTTCATTAGCGTTAAGGCGATTTAATGCTTTCATCGGATTTCAATA
>JAJYYS010000171.1 GCA_021800745.1 bacterium | reverse complement strand
AGATTTTAGACTCGAGAGGAAATCCGACTATTAGCGTTAAGGTTTCTTTAGAGAGCGGTATGAGCGGCTTTGCCTGCGTTCCTTCCGGGGCATCTACCGGAGAATACGAAGCCTATGAAAAAAGAGACAACGACAGTTCGGTTTATGGTGGAAAATCGGTTCATTCCGCTATAGAAGGAATTAACGATATCATAGCAAAATCTTTAAACGGTATAGACAGTTATTCCCAAAGACTGATAGACGACATAATGATGAATCTCGACGGCACGCAGAATAAGTCCAATTTGGGTGCGAATGCAATTTTAGCCGTTTCTCTGGCGGCGGCGGTTGCTTCGGCAAATGAATTGGAAATACCTCTTTATCGTTACTTAGGAGGTATAAATACTTATGTTATGCCTGTTCCTATGATGAATATTCTAAACGGCGGAAAACATGCAAACAATATGCTTGATTTTCAAGAATTTATGATAGTTCCCGCTGGAGCTAAATCCTTTGAAGAAGCCCTTAGAATGGGGGCGGAAGTTTATCAAAAACTTAAAAAAGTTTTGGACGACAAAAATATGCCTACGGCTGTCGGCGATGAAGGAGGATTTGCGCCACAGCTCCAAAATAATATGGAGGCGATAATATTAATAATGGAAGCCATAGAAAAAGCAAGATACCAGCCCGGAAAAGATATTTTTATCGCTTTAGACCCTGCGGCAAGCGAGTTTTATGCCAACGGCAAATATACGCTTAAAGAAGCAGGCAAAAAAACCGTGCTCGAAGCAGACGAGATGGTCGCAATGTATGCCGGCTACGTAGAAAAGTTTCCTATCATATCCATAGAAGACGGTATGGCGCAGGACGATTTCAACGGATTTTCTCTTTTACTTAAAGAGCTCGGGGATAAAGTTCAAATAGTAGGAGACGACCTGACCGTAACAAATCCTAATCGCATAACAAGGGCGGTCGATTCCCATTCGATAAACTCTGTTTTGATAAAATTAAACCAGATAGGTTCTTTGTCTCAAACATTAGATGCCATAGAATTGACCCAAAAAAATAATATGAGCGCCGTTATTTCCCACAGGTCCGGAGAAACGGAGGATACTTTTATTTCCGATTTATCGGTTGCCGTAAATTCCGGTTTAATTAAAACCGGCGCGCCCGCCCGTTCCGAAAGGGTAGCGAAATATAACAGGCTGTTGCAGATAGAAGAAGAATTAGGTTCTAATTCTTTATATAAAGGGCTTAAAGCCTTTAAGGGCGCGGGAAGCCGTTTAAGTTAAAACAAAAATAACAATAAAATTAAAACAAGGAGGCTGTTATGGCTTTTATTATTACAGATGAATGTATCGCTTGCGGAGTTTGTATTCCGGAATGTCCGAACAATGCGATTGCCGAGGGAGATATATATATTATAGATCCCAATCTTTGCACCGAATGTTACGGATATTTCGATACCCAACAATGCGCTTCGGTTTGCCCGGTAGATTGCTGTATCCCTGATGAAAACCACAAGGAATCGAAAGATGAACTTAAGGCAAAGGCGATGAAGGCGCATCCGGATAAAAAGGACTGGAAATTCTAATAATTTTTACGTTTTATTAAATCACGGATAGAAACAGGGCGGCCGTTTCACGGCGTCCCTGTTTCTATCAATATGCCGTTAAAAATTTTTAGAATAAAATATGTCCATTAAGAAAGAAAATATAAAAGGATACGAACTAAACTCTTTTGATAAATCCGAACCGTGGCGGCTTTTCAAGATTATCGGAGAATTTGTAGACGGATTCGATATCCTGCCGTCGATATGCCCTGCCGTAACTATATACGGAAGCGCAAGAGTTAAAGAAGACGGCGTCGTATATCAAAACACTAAAGATATTGCTTATAAACTTGCGTTAAAAGGATTTTCTATAATTTCGGGAGGCGGTCCCGGGGTTATGGAAGCAGCAAACAGAGGTTGCAGGGAGGCTAAGGAACAGCATAATTTAAACGTAAGTTCCGTCGGATTAAATATTAAGCTTCCGCATGAGCAGACCCTGAACAGGTTTGCCGATGTTACGCTTGAGTTCAGATATTTTTTCGTCCGAAAAGTTATGCTGGTAAGGTATGCTTCAGCATATATAATGATGCCAGGAGGTTTTGGAACTTTAGACGAACTTTTTGAAACCGTAGAACTGATACAAACCAATAAAACAAAGCCGTTCCCCGTGATATTATACGGTTCGGACTATTGGACGGGCTTAATAGATTGGATTAAAAGCAATACCTTGCACAATTCCTACATCTCTGAAAAAGATTTCAACATAATTAAGATAATGGACGACCCGGACGAAATAATTAATTATATATTAAATTTCAATTTATAACAGCGGTAATTAAGCAAGGGTTGCAATAAAATATGATTAAAAACGATAGGTGGATAGAAAAAATGGCCGAAGGCGGCATGATAAGGCCTTACGAAAATTCTCAAGTCAGGGACGGCGTTATATCTTACGGCGTATCTTCCTTCGGGTACGATTTAAGAATTTCGAACGAGTTTAAAATATTCACCAATATAAACAACACCGTCGTGGACCCTAAAAATTTCGACCCGAAATCGTTTGTGGATTTAGTCTCCGATGTCTGCATAGTCCCTCCAAATTCTTTTGCTCTAGGCAGGTCGGTGGAATATTTTAAAATCCCGAGAAACGTCGTAACTATCTGTCTTGGAAAATCTACTTATGCAAGATGCGGAATAGTAGTTAACGTTACACCGTTCGAGCCTGAATGGGAAGGATACGTAACGTTGGAAATTTCAAATACTACGCCTCTTCCGGCTAAAATTTACGCCAATGAAGGTATTGCCCAGGTTCTTTTTTTTGAAGGAGAAGAGCCGAGAACGTCATATAAAGACAAAAAGGGCAAATATCAGTC
>JAJYYS010000170.1 GCA_021800745.1 bacterium | reverse complement strand
TGCTTGCGGAAGTGTTTCCTCCCGATGAAAGGGGCGAGGCTATGGGTATATGGTCTATAGGCGCGATGGTGGCTCCGGCGGTAGGGCCGACTCTCGGCGGATATCTCGTCGATTATGTTGACTGGAGATGGATATTTTACGTAAATGTCCCTATCGGCATCATATCTATATTGGGCTCTATAGCAATTTTAACGCATGATATACCTATAGAAAAATATACAAAAAAGTTCGATGCGCTAGGGTTTCTATTTATGGCGTTGTCTATGGCCTCGTTGCTATTTGCTTTGAACGAGGGGCAGACACTGGGTTGGCACGCGCCCGTCATAATACAGTCCGAAGTGATAAGCGGGTTTTCGTTTGTTTTTTTTCTAGTAGCAGAATTATTCGTAGAAACGCCTATTCTTAATCTGGAAATTTTTAAGAATTATAATTTCGTTATAGCATTTATAGTCAATATGGTTAGGGCGGTAGGAATTTTCGGAGCTATGTTTCTTCTTCCTCTTTTCATAGAAAACGTCCTTAATTACGATGCTATGAACGCAGGAATTTTAATGGCTCCAACCGCCGTAGCGGTGGCGCTGGTATCGCCTTTTTCCGGAAAAATATCCGACAGGATAGGACCCAGATATCCCCTTTTTGCCGGACTGCTAATAGTCGCGGCGTCTATGTTCATGTTCGATAATCTTTCTTTAAATACAAGCGTTTACGATATAGTAGTAAATCAGTTGATAAGAGGCATAGGTATAGGGCTTCTTAATGCGCCGGTAATGAGCGCCGCCCTGAATTCGGTAAAAAGGGATATGCTTCCCGAAGCCTCCGGTTTGATTCCGGTATCGCTTCAGATAGGGGCTTCGTTCGGGATAGCTTTTATAGGCAATGAACTTGTCGTAAGGCAGGTTTATCACTTAAACCAGTATGCAAGAGATATTAAATATAATTCTTACGCATATCACGGCGTAATAAATTTCATAAACGGCGATTTGATGAGCAAAGCCGCCTCATATTTAAGGCCGGGAACTATTTTCCCCAGTCCTGCCTTAGGTTTTTTTGACGAAATCGTGCAAATGCAGGCTTCAGTAGCTTCTTACGGCGATTCCTTCGCTATACTCGGTTATATAACGCTTGTCGGAGCGGCGGTTGCCTTTTTTATTAAAAATAAAAGACATAACAGATAGAATAAGGTATATTATTATAATTAACTATGAATAAAGATACGGGCGAAAAAGATTTGAATAAGGTAATTTTGACCGTTTCGGAATTCTCGCGCATTCTAAAAGCGGCGATAGAAAATGCTTTTTACTCCGTAAGGGTTAAAGGCGAAATATCCGGGTTAAAAACAAATTATTCTTCAGGATATTATTTTGACCTTAAAGACGAATCCTCAAAATTAAAATGCATAATATTTAAGGGCGACTTAAGTAAAGTAAAATTCGATATAAAAGACGGATTGTCCGTAACCGTTTACGGTAGAATAAATTTATACGAGCCGAGGGGCGAATACAGCTTTATAGTATCGGAAATAGAACCTCTGGGCTTCGGCGAACTTTATATATTATTCGAGAGGCTGAAAGAAAAACTCAGGCGGGAAGGCTTATTCGACGAATCGCGCAAAAGGGCTATACCTTTTCTGCCTGAAACTATAGGCATAGTTACCTCTAAAAGCGGCGCGGTTTTGCATGATATCGTTAAGATATTAAAAACAAGATTTGAAAATATATCTGTAATTTTTGCAAATGCAAGCGTTCAGGGGCAAAACAGCGCGTCCGAAATTGCGCATGCCGTTGAACTTTTAAACTTATACTCCGCGGCCCGGAAAAAAATAGACGTAATTATAGTCGGGAGAGGCGGGGGCAGTATAGAGGATTTATGGGCTTTTAACGAAGAAATTACCGCAAGGGCTATTTATAATTCGTCTATTCCGGTAATCAGCGCCGTCGGCCACGAAACGGATTTTACCATCGCCGACTTTGTTGCAGACAAAAGGGCTTCTACGCCGTCAAATGCCGCCGAAATGGTTGTTCCGGTAAAATCGGAATTAGTAAAACATTCGGAAAACTTAAAAAACAGGTTGAAAATAGGCGCCCTTAATTTAATTTCAAACAGAAAAGCCGAATTGTCTAATTTAATTAAAAATATAGAAAAAGTTTCTCCGAAAAGAATTATTCAAAATAAAAGAATCAGGGTTTACGACCTCGCCGAAAGCCTTCAAAATTCAGCCGAAGGGCGGATAAATTTATTGAAGCTGAATGTTTCCCATCTTTATAAAAGACTTTTGCTGAAAAGCCCGTTAAACGTCTTTAAAGAGCGTAAATTATATATAAACGGACTGTCCGGCAGGCTTAGAAGGGCGGCCGAAATAACTATCGCTAATTATAAAAGCAGAGTCGGAACCGAATGCAAGGCATTGAATTCATTAAGCCCGTATAACGTTCTTAAAAGGGGTTACGGCATAGTTTTTTCCGAAGAAAAAAAGGTTGTTTTATCGGTCATGCAGGTTAAAGAAAAAGAAATTATCAGAATAGTTTTAAACGACGGCGGCTTATCGGCAAAAGTCCTGGAAGCCGAACCGGATGTCCAACTCCGGACAGGGAAATAAACCGTAATCTTTGATATGTTATCTTTTTCCTAGATTCCGGCTTTCGCCTGAATGACGCCAGTTGGGTTAAAAGTTTAAATTAAGATATTGTCATTCCTGCGAAAGCAGGAATCCAGAATATAGGTAAAAAAGAAACATTTAAATATTTTATATTGCAGAATTAAGTGAAAACTGGGTTCTTAACGGTTTTTTTCTTTTTTATAAGGTGAATCGAAGACTTTTTTAAAGATACGTTAACGGTTTTTCCTTCGAAAAGGTTCATAACTTCATAAGCATGAAAAGGTATTAAAACTTTAAGTTCCAGATTTT
>JAJYYS010000169.1 GCA_021800745.1 bacterium | reverse complement strand
AGGAGATTGAATCTTTGAAACATAACCTTGAAGTCAATCAGGCTGTTTTTATAAGCAGATATCAAGGATTAACCGTGGAAAAATTCAGTCTTTTAAGAAGACAGATGCGCGGTACTGGGGCATTGCTTAAAGTGTTTAAAAATACGTTGAGCAAAATTGCTTTTAAACAGACTTATGCCGAATCTCTTTCGGAATTTTTAGACGGACCTAATTTTTTAGTATTTACAAACGATCCGCTTGCCGGTTCAAAAGTGCTGTCTAAGTTTGCGCAGGAAAACCCGGACAACATTGAGATTAAAGCGGGTTATTATCAAACGGTTCTTGATAAAGTCGCAATCATTACGCTTGCTACATTGCCTTCCAAGGATGTTTTAATTGCGAGATTTATGTCTGTTATTAAGTCGCCCGAAATCCGCTTAGTTTTCACTTTGAGGTCGCCTGTAATAAAATTAATCAGAACGCTTCAGGCAGTAGAAGCCGCAAAATCTGCCATGTAGATGAATTTTAAATTAATTAAATAATTTTTTAAACTTTTATTTTAATAATTATCGGAGGAAAAATAATGGCTATAACAAAAGAAGATGTTTTAAGTTACATAGAAAATGTTTCCATAATCGAATTAAACGAATTAATAAAAGCAATTGAAGAAAAATTCGGCGTCAAGGCAGATCAGTTCGCGATGGCGGCGCCTGCCGGCGGCGGTGCTGGCGCAGCCGCAGCACCTGCTCAAGCAGAAGAAAAAACGGAATTCGATGTTGTTCTTGCAAATGCAGGAGCCAATAAAATTCAGGTTATTAAAGTAGTCAGAGAACTTACAAGTTTGGGATTAAAAGAAGCTAAAGATCTAGTTGACGGAGCTCCTAAACCTGTAAAAACAGGCGTTAATAAAGAAGATGCGCAAAAAATGAAAGTAAAACTTGAGGAAGTCGGCGCTACCGTTGAAGTTAAATAAATTAAAATATAATTGTATTTAAGTTAGAAAAACGGGAGTTTAAATTTAAATGTCAAAAGCAAAATCGGAATTAAATATAGAAAGTAATAACCCTATAATTATAAGAAAAAATTTCTCGAAAATCAAGAAGGTAATAGATAATCCTAACCTCCTTGAGGTGCAGAGAAAATCGTACGAGAGATTTTTACAAAA
This sequence comes from bacterium, assembly GCA_021800745.1. Next base: position 1,808 of record JAJYYS010000169.1, on the reverse strand, counting down.
AGATTTATCCCAAAATAAAAGACTTAATAACGGGCTTGAGGGCGTATTTAAATCAGTCTTTCCTATAGAGGGGCTTAATAAAAATTTTTCTTTAGAATTTAAGGGTTATACTATCGGAGAGCCGAAATACAGCATATTCGAATGCAAGCAGAAAGGGCTTACCTACAGCGCTTCCCTCAAGGTCCTTTTTGATCTCGTAACGTTTGAACCTAATATCAATCCGAATGATAACGATTCTCAAAGGGATATTAAAGATATTAAGGAGCAGGAGATATATTTCGGCGAAATTCCCTTAATGACTCATAACGGTTCTTTTGTTATAAACGGAATTGAAAGGGTAATCGTGAGTCAATTGCAAAGGTCTCCCGGAGTTTTTTACGACAGCGATAAAATAAGAAGTCATGCCCAGGGTAAGCCTTTTTATACCGCAAGAATTATACCGTATAGAGGTTCATGGCTGGATTTTGAATTTGACCAGAGGGACATGATTTTTGTCAGGATAGACAGGAAGAGAAAATTTCCCGCTACAATATTGCTTAAAGCGGTAGGATATTCTAAAGAAGATATTCTCGGAAGTTTTTACCAGGTAGAAACATTTAGAATCGAAGGCGGGAAATATTTCAGGAAAATGCCCAAAGATTTTCTTGTTTTTACAAGGGCATACGAAGATATAGTAAATCCAAAAACAGGCGAAGTTTTAATTAAAAAAAATAGAAGGATTACGAAGCATCTCATAAATAAACTTGAAGAAGCAGGTATTGAATTCCTGCCCTGCGACGAGTCGGATATTATCGGTAAATATCTTGCAGCCGATATAATCAATGGCAAAGAAACTATTTCAAAGTCGGTGCATCCGGTAAACCAAGCGCTTTTAGAATCGTTTAGCAGCATAGGGGTTAACGAATTTAAGGTCTATTTTATAGATAATATAAATGTTTCCTCTTCGGTTCTCGATACGATTCTGGCGGATAAGGTTAATACTAAAGAAGAGGCTATTATAGATATTTATAAAAGGATGAGACCCGGAGAGCCTCCGAATATTTCTTCCGCTTCATCTTATTTTGAAAATATGTTTTTTAATGCGGAAAGATACGATCTTTCGGAAGTAGGAAGGCTCAAGATTAACAATAAGCTAAATCTCGATAAGAATCTAACCGACAGAGTTTTATCCCCGGATGATATTTTGAATGTTTTAAAATATTTAATGGAGTTAAAGGACGGCAGGGGTTCAATCGACGATATAGACCATCTCGGTAACAGGAGAGTAAAATCGGTAGGCGAGCTTCTGGAAAATCAGTTCAGGATAGGACTTGTAAGAATGGAAAGAGCGATAAAAGAAAGAATGACTGCTCAAAAGCTTGATTCGCTGATGCCTAACGACTTAATCAATCCCAAGCCGGTAAATTCGTTAATGAAAGAATTTTTCGGAAGGAGCCAGTTGTCCCAGTTTATGGATCAGACCAATCCCCTTTCGGAAGTTACACACAAAAGGAGACTTTCTGCCCTGGGTCCCGGCGGTCTTACCAGAGAAAGGGCGGGATTTGAAGTCAGAGATGTTCATCCTACGCACTACGGGAGAATATGCCCGATAGAAACGCCGGAAGGTCCTAACATAGGTCTTATAGCTTCTCTTTCTTCTTATGCGAGAGTCAATGAATACGGTTTTATCGAAACGCCTTATAGGAAAGTAAATGTAACGGAAAACGGCGCCGAAGTGACGGACGAAGTCGATTTTTTAACGGCTATGGAAGAAGAAAAGTATGTAATAGCGCAGGCTAATGCGGAAATTGATAAAAACGGCTATCTTA
>JAJYYS010000168.1 GCA_021800745.1 bacterium | reverse complement strand
CAAAAATATATGCCGAAATAGTCGGATACGGCGTATCCTCGGATGCGTATCATTTATCCACGCCTGATCCTGAAGCTACCGGGGCATACTATAGCATGAAAAACGCAATCGAAGACGGCGGTTTAAGGCCGGACGACATAGATTACGTTAATGCTCACGGTACATCCACATATTATAACGACCTGAATGAAACCAAGGCAATAAAACAGCTTTTCAAAGAGAAGGCGGAAAAGCTCAAGATAAGCTCCGTCAAATCTATGCTCGGCCATGCGCTCGGTGCCGCGGGCGGCATAGAAGCGGTTGCGGCCGTGTTGACCGTTAACACGGGCATTATGCCCCCGACTATCAATCTGGAAGAACCGGATCCTGAGTGCGATCTGGATTATGTTCCAAATACCGCGCAAAAAGGCGATATAAAATATGCCATATCCAATTCTTTCGGGTTTGGCGGAACTAATGCCACACTTGTTTTTAAAAAATGGGAGGATTGAAAGTTCAATGATATATTTAGGTTCGGACCACGCCGGTTTTGAATTAAAGGAATCCATAAAAGAAGAGCTTGCAAAGAAGGGCATAAATTATCTGGACCTCGGTACCGATTCTTTAAAAAGCGTGGATTATCCAGATTATGCTCTTAAAGTCGCCGAAAAAGTCAAATCGGACGAAGATAAAAATTCTTTCGGAATACTCGTCTGCGGAACAGGCATCGGCATGGATATAGCGGCAAATAAGGTTGACGGTATCAGAGCCGCCTTAGTCCACGATGAATATACCGCGGAGGTCGCAAAGGCGCATAATAACGCAAATATAATCACTATGGGCGGGAGAACGACTACCCCCACCGAAGCGGCAAGGTATATAGACAAGTTTATGTCGTCGCAATATGAGGACGGCAGGCATGAAAATAGAATTTCCAAAATAAGTTCTATCGAAAAATTAAATATATAACAGTAATTTATTATAAGAAAAGGGTGAGTAAATTGAATTTTGAAGATTTGAAAGAGACGGACAGGGAAGTTTACGAGTTTATAGGAAAAGAGATAGACAGACAGAGAAATTCCTTAGAACTTATAGCTTCGGAAAATTTTGTTTCAAAAGCCGTTATGCAGGCTCAGGGTTCCGTTTTGACCAATAAATATGCCGAAGGGTATCCTAAAAAAAGATATTACGGGGGATGCGGTTTTATAGACGATATAGAGCAGACGGCAATCGACAGAGTCAAGGAGATATTTAAAGCCGAATACGCAAATGTTCAGCCCCATTCCGGTTCCCAGGCGAATATGGCTATATTTTATGCATTTTTAAAGCCGGGCGATACGGTTTTAGGTATGGATTTATCTCACGGCGGTCATTTAACCCATGGAAGTCCGGTAAATTTTTCGGGGAAATATTTTAATATAGTTCCCTACGGCGTAAATAAAACTACGGAGACCATCGATTATGACGAGTTGAGAAAAACGGCGCTGCAGAATAAGCCTAAGATGATAATAGCGGGAGCAAGCGCATATCCGAGGATTATAGATTTTAAAAAATTCAGGGATATCGCAGACGAAGCAGGATGTTATCTTATGGTAGATATGGCGCATATCGCCGGACTCGTAGCGGCGGACCTTCATCCAAGCCCTGTTCCTTACGCCGATTTCGTTACGACAACTACCCACAAGACGCTTAGGGGTCCGAGAGGCGGAATTATTCTTGCAAAGGCCAAATACGAAAAAGAATTGAATTCGGCAATATTCCCCGGAATTCAGGGCGGACCGCTGGAACATATAATTGCCGCAAAAGCAGTCGCTTTTAAAGAGGCGCTAAGCGAAAATTTCAAAAATTATCAGAGGCAGGTAGTATTTAACGCCTCCGCGCTTGCAAATACCCTTAAAAATAACGGTTTTTCGTTAATATCCGGAGGCACGGATAACCATCTTATGCTTGTAGATTTCAGAAAATCCGAAATGACGGGCAAACAGGCTGAAGCTTTATTGGATGAAGTAGGTATAACGGTAAATAAGAACAAGGTTCCTTTCGACGAAAGGTCTCCTTTCGTTACAAGCGGGATAAGAATTGGGACTCCGGCGGTTACTACAAGAGGCATGAAAGAAGGCGAAATGATAAAAATAGGCGAACTTATAGTAGAAGTCCTGCAAAATCCCGACGACGAAACAATAAAAAACAGCATAAAAAAAGAAGTTAAACTTTTGTGCTCTAAATTTCCATTATATGAAAATATTTAACGTCTTATCAGTTTTATGAAGTGCCCTTTCTGCTTTAACGACGACGATAAAGTAGTCGATTCCAGAATATCGAAGGACGGCAGGTCAACTAAAAGAAAAAGGCAGTGCAACTTTTGCGGCAAAAGATTTACGACCATAGAAACGATTGTTTCGGCTTCGCCTCTTATAATTAAAAAAGACGGAAGAAGAGAGTCGTTTGACAGGCAAAAACTCCTTAACGGTCTTATAAAAGCATGCGAAAAAAGACCCGTTCCCTACAACAATATCGAAGAAATAGTCCAATCTATAGAAAAGTGGATTGAAGAAACAAATTTAAAAGAGATAAAAAGCGAAGAGATTGGAAAGCATGTCCTCGATAAATTAAAAAATACCGACGCGATTAGTTATGTGCGCTTTGCTTCGGTTTATCTTTCATTTAAAGATATAAACGAGCTTTACGAAAACGTGTCGGAACTTATTAAAAAACAATCTTAAAATATAAAACCGCAAAATATCCTCCATTATTTATATATTATATGGATAAAAAAGGAAATAATTCCGATAGATATTTTATATCTAAAACTCTAAAACTTGCAGAGAAGGGCATAGGAACAACTTCTCCTAATCCTATGGTCGGAGCTTTAGTAGTCAAAGACGGCGTAATAGCAGGAGAAGGCTGGCATGAGAGAGCGGGACAGCCCCATGCCGAAGTTATAGCCCTAAGAAATGCCGGAAAAAAAGCAAACGGCGCCACGATATA
>JAJYYS010000167.1 GCA_021800745.1 bacterium | reverse complement strand
CAAGTATGCCGGAAATAAACATACTTGAGTTCGTTGAGTTTTCCGCCGTGCCAGTAGCATATGCCAGTCCGTTAGCGTTCACGCCTGCAACCTGCGCCATTTTTAAAATAGCGGGGGCGTACATATTTACGCCTATAGCCTGAAATAACTGATTTTGACCGCTTTGTTGAACATTAAGTAAAAATGAATTCATTGTTCCCAGACTATTATCGTAACTTGCAGCATTCGCGAAGCCTTCGCCCCCTGCGATCGCCGGACCTGCAACTTGATTAATATAATCCTGAACGGCGGTTTGAAGCCAAGTGGTTTCTTGCGCGCATGTAGTTGAAGTCCCGTTTTGATAAGTAGCTCCGGAAGCTTCAAAAGTCGTCGAGTTAGCTCCCGTCCCGCTATACCATTCGGTAAGCATATTACCGCCCCCACCCGCACCTGTATTCGACGTATATGAGCTCATTATTTGCCAGATACTTGCTGCATTATTCGGCTGGTAAGTTGCTGAAGCCGTATTTGTTGCGTCCCCAGCGCTTAATAACGATGAAGCGTTTAAATTACCCGATTCTACTCCGGGCGCTACGCAATTTGAAACATACTGATTGTAATCCTGATAGAGATAGGAATTAGACGTCGAAATAGTAGCGCTGTCCGCCTGTTGAATTATGGAAACGCCTAAGCCTTCCGATAACATATTATCGCCGGCAGGAACTGAAAAATCATTAGTAAAATCTTTTGCCAGTCCGTATTGAATAGTCGTAAAATCCGACCATATAACCGCTATTCCCCAAGGAACGTTACTTATGGGTTGGGCGTTTGTAGGAGCTCCTGGGTTAGCGACGTCTTTTACGATAACGGTTGTCTGGTTATAAACGAGCCCAGTTAGTATTATCGAGAATGCTAAGATATATTTAGCGGTAGAAACAAGCGAATGCTGATGATAAATAGTAACCTTTGCGGCGTAATAAATCGCCGCTATTAAGGCCAGTATGGTAAACAAAACCCCGATATTGTTATTTTTAAAAAATAAGGCTATCGATTGAAAAATGTAAAACAAAATATAGCCGTTGCCGAACGCGTAAATAGTGTACATGATTTTTTTTTCCTATTTTTTTTCTTTTTTTTGAAGTTTCAAATCCTTAAGCATAAAATAAAACAGAGCCAGAACCGAATTAACGATAAGTAAAGAGAATATAATCCCTATAATAAAACCTATCTTTTGTTCTGAATTATTGATTTTAGGCGTTATAATAAAAAGGTAAATTGAATAAATAATGAAAAAAGTATTTGGAATAATAAAAAACAGATACTTTTTCGATAATTTTTTCATCTTTTTTCTCCTTCCGAGAAGTCCTCGTTCGTAAGGGCGGTAGTTCACCAATTAACTTCGCTATATATTGTCAACCACCCCGCCCTTACGAACGGGGACTTAAAATTATGATTCGTTAAAATAAATTACGGATTAAAATTATAAGCTCCAGCAAGCCCGTATTGACTTAAAGCGCTTGTTACTTGCTTGTTTACGTTTTGGTAAGCCTCTATGTTTTTAGTTTGGGTATTTAAGAGTGTTATATCATCTTCGTATTGTGTGTTTAGCTCTCTCTGGATTGGCGTAATTTGACTAGTATATTCTTCATATAGTTGAAGTTTGTGTTTATGGTCGATGTTTTTAGCTGACATAACGTTTTTTTGGACAGCTTGAATCATATCTCCAAAAAGGTTTTTTGCGTAACCGGCGGCCATTGCGTTCGCAGCTGAATTTACTAACGACTGATCTTGAGTAACATAAGCTAACTTTAATATGAGTATTACCGGCATTGACGAATTAGTTACAAAGTTGTCCATTTGCTGTTGAGATAAACTCGCGGCCGGATCGCTTGGGCATGTAGTATCTGCTGAACTCGGCGCTGGAGTGCCAAAATAAGAGCTTTCGATTTCTTGCAAATAGTAATTATAATAAAATATAAAACCAGGAAAGCATTTTGGCGTTAGACTTTCTATTTGAGACAACGAGACTCCAGTTACCGGATTCGTGCCAGCTGCCGGATAATTTATTGTCATTGAGGATAAATTTTGACTGCCATCCATCATCATCGTAAAAACATTTGACAGAACCTGACTGCTTGTCCCTGGCGTTAAAACTTGCGCCGGCGCAATATACCTAACTACGAAGTCCCCGCCTTTGCTCGCCGATGGATAACCGACTAAATCCCCTATAAACTGCCCCCTTAAAACGCCTATTAAATTATTTGCGCCGCCGGACCCTGGTTTTGAACCCGCTATTAAACCGATATGCGCCTGCGATAAGGCATACCTAAGTAAAGAACCTGCCTGGAATTGACTTGCGACCGCTTGCGCTCCGCAGCTTGTAAATCCTGACGTTACGAGCGCCTGCGCTCCGGCTTCAGTAGAAGCGCAATTCATTGTGCCGTTGACGGTATTTACAAAGTTTCCAACAGCGTTAGAAACATTGCCTAAAGTATTACTAACTTGGTCGGCGAAAGCGTTTGTAGCACCCGCTACGCCTGTTTTACCTATCATATTTCCTAATTCCGCTCCGGCAAGGTTGCCCATCGCCTCTGCCGTTTGACATGAATTGAAATTAAGCCCGTTAAGTTTATTGGCAATAGCTTCTATCTGATTCATAATTGTCTGGCACTGCTTACATAAAACGCCTAAAACCATGTTGAAAGCAAATACCAATACTTCGTCTGATTGGATTATAGACTCTAAAACCTGCATTAAATGAGAACCGAGCATTGCAAAAGCTCCCCATTCGGCGCTTATACCTGAACATCCTATTGAGAAATTAGGCGGGGTTATGGTAAATAACTGCAAGCTCTGACCTGCGGTATTGAATCTGACATTGCTGTAGCCTAAAGCGTAAATATTTTCGCCCTGCGTATGAAATACCCCTGCTCCGCCGCTCGTAGATACCGAGTTTGCGCCGTTAAGACCTGCGGAAACGAATGAGTTTA
>JAJYYS010000166.1 GCA_021800745.1 bacterium | reverse complement strand
GGGCACTACAGCCGGTATGTAATAAAGGATATTCTTTTATCCTCTATTTTTCTTCACGATGTAGGAAAAACCGAAGAGCTGAGAATTAAGAACAACGTTACGGAATATTCCGATGAAGGAAGGCTTATAGGACATATAGTTCTCGGCGCGGAAGCCGTAAATAAAAAAATAGCAGAAATTCCCGGTTTTCCGGAAAATTTAAAACTGCTCCTGCTTCATTCCATAATATCGCATCACGGAGAACTGGAATACGGTTCTCCTAAAAGGCCTAAAACGCCCGAGGCTTTTCTCCTGCATTATATAGACAATATGGATTCGAAAGAAAATCAGTTTGCCGATTTTATGGATAATAATACCCTGTGGAGCCAATATTCAAAACCGTTAGACAGATATATGCTTAACCCCAGAATATTTTTCGCCGGAGCGGCCGAGGAAGAAGCTTAAATCGCAGGATTAAAGTTTTAGTTGCTAAAATAATCAATATATTATAACATTTATATTTAACTCAATGCATGTTTTATTTTTTAGGTTGATATATAAGGAGATATTTTATTATGTTTGTAGATAGTTTAATCGGTTTGTTCAGCAACGACCTTGCCGTAGATCTTGGGACGGCAAACACCCTTATTTACGTTAAGGATAAAGGTATCGTTTCCAACGAGCCTTCGGTGGTTGCCGTCCACATAGACCTGCGCGGGGATAAAAAAATTCTTGCCGTAGGAAAAGACGCTAAGAAAATGCTGGGTAGGACCCCAGGCAATATATCCGCCATAAGACCTATGAAAGACGGTGTCATAGCGGACTTCGAAGTCGTAGAGGCGATGCTGAAATATTTTATAAGAAAAATCCATAATAGAAAAACTATGATAAGGCCGCGAATTATCGTTGCGATTCCGTCCGGCATTACAGCCGTGGAAAGAAGGGCGGTAAGAGAATCGGCCGAAGCTGCGGGAGCTAGAGTAGTTTACCTGATAGAAGAGCCTGTAGCCGCTGCGATAGGCGCGGGACTTCCCATTACCGAAGCCGCCGGAAATATGATAGTCGATATAGGAGGCGGAACTACCGAAGTGGCGGTGATTTCTATGTCCGGCATAGTTTTTGCCAAATCTCTCAGGGTAGGTGGAGATAAAATAGACGACGCCATAATTCAATACATAAAGAAAAAGTATAATCTTCTCATAGGCGACAGGACAGCGGAGCTTGTCAAAATAACTATAGGCACCGTTTATCCTGTTGAAGAAGAATCAAAAATGAATATTAAGGGAAGAGACCTTGTAAGCGGGATACCTAAAATTATCGAAATAACTTCTTCCGAAGTTTTGGAGGCTATATCGGAACCTGCGGCGCAAATAGTCGATGCAATAAAAACTACGTTAGAAAAAATTCCGCCGGAGCTTTCCTCTGATATCGTCGATAGAGGAATAGTGCTTGCGGGCGGCGGAGCTCTTTTGAAAAATATAGACGTTCTCATTAGGGAGCATACCGAACTTCCGGTCATCATAGCTGACGATCCTCTGACCTGCGTCGTTCGCGGAGCAGGCAAGGCATTGAGCGAAATCAACGTCTTGAAAGATATAATGCTCGAGAATTAATTCCCGTAATTCTGGAATACTGTAACAGGTAATCGTAATTATTTAATATTTGTGGGAAAATTTATTAAAAAGTTAAAGCTTAAAAAACACAAGGATGCAATAGTTCTTCTTATAATCGTAGCAATATCGGCCTCGATTTATATACTTTCCGCTAACGGATTTAAATTCGGAGGCTTATTTTCTGATTTTATAAGCGATTCAGTATATTCAATTTATAAAGCCGTAGATTATCCGGTCGGAATTTCCGAAAAACTTTATAAAAATTATATAGACCTTGTATCCGTTAAAGAGCAAAATAAGGAGCTTAAGTCGGAATTAAAGAAGATAAAATTTAAGCTGAACCTTTATAAGGCCTACGATATAGAAAATAAGAACTTAAAAGCCGTCCTGTTTTTAAAAAGATCCATAAATAAAAAGTCGGTTCCCGCCGCCGTTCTGCTTCACGGGATAGAAGGCTGGTTTTACAGCCTCTATATAAATAAAGGCGCTAAAGACGGAATCGAAAACGGAGACGGCGTTATTTCATACGGCGGAGTGGTAGGCCGGGTCGTTTATGCTGGACGCCGCCGTTCCAGAGTCATTCCGATTACCAATCCTAAATGCGTTTTTTCGGTAATAGACGCTAATACCGGAACTATGGGCATAGCTCAAGGGATAGGCAACGGTTATCTTAAGATGAGATTTGTATTCAATTCCAAAAAGGTCGATAAAGGAGATAAAATTTTGACGTCAGGGCTGGGAGGCGTTTTTACTCCAGGCATATATGTAGGCAGGGTAGTCCTTATAAGAAAAAAAAGCTATAATATATTTCAGCGCGTAACCATAGTCCCATATAAAAATTTATTTAACGGCAAATATGTCCTCGTCGAGAAATAATCTATACAAATATATTTATACAATATGTTTATTCTTGTTTTTAGTGGTATTGTCCTTAATTTTTAACGATAATTTCAGTTCCGGCGGTTTCTATATCTTTCCTAATCTCGCTATAGCCGGTTTAGTGTATATATCGGCATATTTAGACCTATATCCCGGATGGCTTACGACCTATATATTATTTTATATATACGGTTCTATGACGCCTTTAAATCCTTCCGTTTTCGGATTCATAGGAACGCTGTCCTATGTTGTTTCATATATTTTATGGCGCAAGATTCCTTACGACAATGCGGCTACCGAGATACTGTCCGCATTTATAGCCTCTTTGGTTTATTATCTCGCACTTTTCCTGATTGTTTTTTATTGCTACGGCATGCATTTTTTATATTGGGATTTTTTCCTTTCCTACGGTTTCCCCGTGTCCGTTTCGACCGCTCTTTTTACCCCCGCGGTATTTTTCTTTTTTAAAAAAGCAGGATATAAAAATTTTTTAAAAAAGAATAA
>JAJYYS010000165.1 GCA_021800745.1 bacterium | reverse complement strand
CCGCGATGACCGGCGGACAGGACCACCCCGGAACCGGTAAAAATTTATCTCTTAACCAATCCGTTTCAAGTAAAATAGATATAAAAAAAATTATCGAGGGCATGGGTATAAGCGAAATTTATACGATAGACCCGTACGATTATAACGAAACATTTAAAGTCTTAAAAAAAGCGCTCGAATCGGAAAACTTAAACATAGTTATCACAAACAGGCCGTGCGTCCTATATCCCCAAAAATTAGACTGCGGAAAAAAGTTCGAAGTTCTTGAAGGATGCCTCGGTTGCGATTTATGCATGCAGCTCGGGTGCCCTTCGATTTTAGCATCCCGCTCCTCCGGCCCTTCGGGCGATAAAAGGATTCCGTTTATAAATGCTTCGTGTATAGGCTGTTCGATATGCAAAGATATATGCATATTTAATTTTATCGGGGAAATAAAAAAATAAAAACGGGCAATATGGACGATTTAATTCAAAATATTTTAATATGCGGCATTGGAGGCCAAGGAGTGGTTCTGGCGGGTAAAATTATCAGCCTTGCCGCGTTCGAAAGCGGCAAGGATATTAAAACGTCGGAAGTGCACGGCATGTCCCAGAGAGGCGGCTCGGTATCGACTCACATCAGGTACGGAAAGAAAATCTTTTCTCCGCTTATACCCGGAAACGAAGCGACGGCGATTCTTTCTTTCGATATTTACGAGACCGCAAGATATATACGTTCTTTTGCAAATGAAAAAACGATAATCATATCGTCGAATCATGGTAAAATTCCTCAGTGGACGCCTAAGAACAAAAATGATAAAATTGGAAACGGGGCCGAAACCGTAAACGAAAACGGAAGCGGAGCCATAGACGAGGACGGCGTTGCCGGCTTATTGCGGGCCAATTTTAAATCCCTGCATCTCATAGACGATAAACGGATAGCCGCAGATTTAGGAAATATAAAAGTTTCAAATATAATTTTAATAGGAATATTGTCGGGTTTTTCCGATATTAAAAAAGAAATATGGCTAAAAGCTATAGAAAAAAATATTCCCCGAAAAACGACGGATTTAAATATTAACGCATTCTTAACCGGTAGAAACTATTACGAAAATCAAAATCATGAAAATAAAATATTTTGAAAAAAAGTTTGAAACTATGGACATTTCGGAGCTTAAAACTCTTCAAACCGAAAGGCTTAAAAAAACGCTGAAACGGATTTTTGCGGCTGACGGTTTTTTAAAAAATAAGCTGTCCGAAGCCGGCGTAAAAAATCCTAAAGATATAGAAAAAATTAAAACCCCGAAAGATATTAGAAATTTACCCTTTACCTCTAAAGCCGACCTCGTAAACAACTATCCTTTCGGATTGCTTTCCAGTCCGTTAAGCGATATAATCCGAATTCACGCATCGTCTGGCACTACGGGAAAACCTATTATAGCCGCCTACACTAAACGTGACGTAAAAATCTGGTCGGAACTTATGGCAAGGGTTTTTTGCGCGGCGGGCATAGGCAGAAGCGATATAGGACAGAACGCATACGGATACGGGCTTTTTACGGGCGGGTTAGGATTCCATTACGGAGCCGAAAAGCTGGGTATGACTATTATCCCAATGTCAACCGGTTTTACCGAAAGGCAGTTGACCATGATGCAGGATATAGGCGCGACTGTTCTTTTTTGCACGCCCTCATACGCCTTGTTTTTATCTGAGGAAATAAATAAAAATATACCGGACAGGTCTAATCTTAAATTAAAAAAGGGTATATTCGGGGCGGAACCATGGTCTGACGAACTCAGAAAAACAATAGAAAAATCTTTGAATATCGACGCTTACGACATTTACGGATTAAGCGAAATTATGGGACCGGGCGTGGCATTTGAATGCGTCTATAAAAACGGACTGCATATAAACGAAGACAATTTTCTTCCTGAAATAATAAATCCGAAAACGGGAGAAATCCTAAGGGACGGCGAAACCGGAGAGCTGGTTATAACTAGCCTCAACAGGGAAGCTATGCCTCTTATAAGGTTCAGGACTAAAGACATTACGAAACTTACCCGAGAGAAATGCCCCTGCGGCAGGACATTCGTAAGAATGGATAAAATAAAAGGAAGAACCGACGACATGATAATCTTAAAAGGCGTAAACATATTCCCTTCGCAGATTGAATCCGTCCTTTTCAGGTATGAATATTTGGAACCGGTTTATTTAATCGAGCTATATACCGATAACCTTCTCGACAAAATAAACATCGTCATAGAACCTAAAGAAGAAATTTTCAGAATGGGAGACGGTAAAATCAACGAAATAACAAACGAAATATCGCATAAAATATACGAGCTTATAGGAATACGCGCCAAAATAACCCCGGTGCCTCCAAGAACTTTGGAAAGAAGCCAGGGAAAGGCAAAAAGAATTAACGACCTCAGAAAAAAGATTTAGTTGCGGGCAGGAAAGTTTCGAAGAAACTTCACGAGTGCCGTCAGGCACGAGAGTGAAGCGGTCATCCAGCCCTATGTCATTCCTGCGCAGGCAGGAATCAGGAATCCAGCCCTATTTATTATTAGGACCCGGCGGTAATCTTTTCTATAAGTTCGCTTAAAGCCGATACGTCCACTAGAGTATCCCTGCATGGACCGTTGGGCCTGATGTTCGGAAGCCCGTAAACCGGGAGCGGGAAACTGTCTATGACTCCCGAGCTTAAATCTCTTTCGCATGCCACGGCTATAACCGCTTTAGGCCTTTTTTCTTCGAGGACCCTTCTCGCAAGAGTGCCGCCGGTTGCCACGGCTATAAATATTCCCTTTTTATCCGACAGTATCGCAAGCTCTTTTATATTGCACTTTCCGCAGTTAAGGCAGTTATGAATATCGTCGGTAATTTTTGCCTTGCAGTTATGGAGCTGTAAGCAATGCGGAAGGAGAATTAATATCCTGTCTAAAGTTATCTTTTTATTTAAAGAAAAAAGAAGGAAATTATTTATATCTATAAAAGAACTCTGCATTTTA
>JAJYYS010000164.1 GCA_021800745.1 bacterium | reverse complement strand
GAGTATTATAACCATTATCTGCAGGATAAATTTGAAAAGATTATAGTTCCGGATTATGCGGAAGGTTCGCTTTCGGGGGATTTGTCACATAATTTAAGGTATTTCAAAAAAGAAAAAGTGGAATACGTAGGAATTTTGTCCGATTTTGAAAAGATTGAAACCGGTGAAGACGTCGATTATCTTTTTTCGATTTCCGGACCGGAGCCTACCCGGACGGCGCTTGAAAAAAAACTTCTTTCCCAAATTCATTTGCTTAAAGGAAATATTGCCGTTTCGCTCGGAAAGCCGGGTAAGTTTACCGAAGAAACGATTGGAAACGCCGTTGTATATTCCTTTCTAGAAAAGAAAAGGCGGGATGAACTTATGAACAGGGCAAAAATGGTCGTTTCGAGGTCGGGTTATACCACCGTTATGGACGTTGCCGAAATAGATAAAAAAGCGTTTTTTATTCCTACGCCCGGGCAGACCGAGCAGCTTTACCTTGCAAAACATCTTGAAAAGGCGGGGTATTTTCATTCGGTAAAGCAAGGGAAGCTTAAACTTGACGCCGATACCGAAGAAGCGTTAAAATATACGGGGTTTAAACCTCCGTGGAAAACGGCGGAAAGCGTCGAAAGATTTCTTAAAGTAATCGGCGTTAAATAATTAAATTAAATAAATAATATATATTTCAGGCAATATGGTTTCTATAATTATACCGGCACACGAAGAAGAAAAGTATATCGGAGCTTCAATCGAAAGGCTTTTGAGTCAGAACGGCGTGGTTTTTATAAAAAAAGACGAAAATCCGGCAGATTTAGGCGGGGTCGCGGATACGGGAAAAACCGTTTGCGAACTTACGGTAGTCGTTACGCAAGGCAAAGACGATACGGAAGGAGCGGTATCCAAATATGCATATCGGGGCGTTAATCTTATATCGGGGAATTTCAGCGGGGTATCTGAAGCAAGAAATATCGGCGCATCCGTTTCGAGAGGGGATGTTTTTTTGTTTCTGGATGCCGACACTCTTTTGAACGGCGGTTTCATAAAGAGGCTCGACGATTTCAAGGACGAACGGTATTTTATCGGAACGTCAAAGCTTTTGCCCGATATTAATACGGTTAAGGCCCGGATTTTTATGTTCTGTAACAATATAGCCCATATAATATCCAAAACATCGATGGCTTTGATATTCTGCCATAAAGACGTTTATAAAAAGGTCGGCGGTTTCGACGAAAAAATGCAGGCTGGAGAAGACCTTAAATTTATAAACATCGCCTTAAAAAATAAATTCGGAAAATTTAAATATATCGGCGGCATCAGCGCCGTTACGTCTATGAGAAGGTTTGAAATGAACGGCTATCTTAAGACCGCAATGGAATGGATGGGCGGCTATTTCTTTAAGCCGCCGGAACATTACGACGTAATAAGGTAAGGCAATGCGTTTTGTGTTTTATATTAATCTCTTCTCTGCCCGAAAAGATTTAAAAGCATAAGAAATAAGTTAATAAAGTCCAGATAGAGCGTCAACGCCCCCATAACCTTTTCTTTTCTCTCGTCAAAAGAGCCGCTTAAATACAGCTGTTTCAGTTTTTGCATATCGTAGGCGGTTAAACCTAGGAATATAACGACGCCGAGTACCGAAACGACATACATTAAAGTCGAACTGTGAAGGAAAAAATTTACGAACATTGCAATTATAATAGCAAAAAGTCCGACGAGCATAAAATTGCCCATTTCCGTCAAATCCCTTTTTGTCGTATAGCCTAAAAAGGCAAGCAGTCCGAACGAAGCGGCGGTAATGAAAAATACCTCGCCTATAGACTGGTTCGTGTAAACGAGAAAAATAAACGAAAATGTAATTCCCGTTAATCCTGAATATAATAAAAAAATGATTTCGCTGATACCTGCGGGAAGCCTGTTTATTCCAAATGAAAGTCCTAAGACGGCGGCGAGCTGAAGACCGATAAGAATGTAAAATATTAAAATATGGGAGTAAAGATAAAGCATAACCGGCTTATCAGAGGCGACAAGGTATGAAACGATGCCGGTAATAGTAAGCCCTAAAGTCATCCACGTGAAGACCCCCCTGAAGAAGTCGGAAAGACCTTCCTGAGCGCGCTCCCCCGTTTTTGCAATATCATAACCGTAATTCGCAGGCATTTTTTACTTGTCCCCCTTATAGATATTATTTAATAATTATATAATTTTATTAAATTTATTTCAAGTTTCAAGACGCATCCGTCAATAACTTTTAAAATGTCTATTATAAAATAACCATATTTTTATGCAAAAAGCATGCTTTTAAATATCCTTACCGAAATAAAAAGGATATTATGACAAATTAAAAGTTGACGACGTCGATAAATCTTTTTATTGACTTAAAATTAAGAGTATTATATAAAAGAAAAATAATAATATATTATTACATAATTTTAACGTTATAAAAATCAGGAGGTAGTTTATGAAAAAAATCATCGGAATTACATTTCTAATTTTGTCGGTTTCAGTTTCTACTTCAATTTTATCCGGTTGCAAAGGAGGAAGCTCGTCTTCGTCTTCCCAACCCTCTTCTTTAAATAAGGTATCGACTAAACCGGCCAATAAACTATCGCCGGGATTGTGGAAAATGACGGTTGCCAGTACTACTTTAATGCCTTCAATCGCCGGCAGGCCTCCCGTGAAACGCTTATCGACAAACACTGTTACCGAATGCATAAAGCCGGATTCAAAAACCAAACCTTATATGATGAAACCTTCTAATTTTAACTGCACCAACGTTAAAGAGCGCATAGACGCCGACGGCGCCGTCCACTGGCATATGCAGTGCAAAAATCCATCAATGACTTTTTCCGCCAAAGGTTTAACGAAAATATCCGCCGCTAGTTTTAAAAGCCATGTAACTACTAAAGAAACCACTAAATCCGGTTTTTCGATAAAATCCGTAATAGATGATACCGGCAAGCTTATCAGCGATAAATGTCCGGCAAAGTCTTGATTTATATAAATAAATTTATAA
>JAJYYS010000029.1 GCA_021800745.1 bacterium | reverse complement strand
TATCCTTTATGGAGAATCAAGCTAAATATCACGGCGCCGCTTTAAATATTGAAGACTGTAAAAAAGGATTGGCGGAATTAAAAGAACCCGATAACTTAGATGAACTTATTGATAAAAAAAATTTAAAACAGCCTTTAAAGCCTTTAACGGAAAGAAAGGAAAAATTCTTTGTATTAGACCCGGATAATAAGAATATAGTATATAACAGAGAAAAAAATACCGACAACAGGTCTGCCTTCGGAAACGCTCTTCACGATATGGCAAAAAACTATAAAGAAAAAAACAATCTTCAAAATATACCTTTTGCGGTGTTCGACTGCGACCTCGAAGGCTCAGTTAAAACCGGCGCTTTCAGAAAAGCTTTTCCTGATAACTTTTTTGAATCCGGCATTCAGGAACATAACACTGCAGTTATATCCGGCGCATTATCGACTGAAAATATGCTAACGTTTTTTGCCGATTTCGGAGTTTTCGGCGTAGATGAGGTTTATAACCAGCAAAGATTAAATGATATAAACGGTTCAAATCTTAAAGTAGTCTGCACGCATTGCGGCATAGACGTCGGGGAAGACGGCAAAACTCACCAGTGCATCGATTACTTCGGACTTCTTAACTCTACTTTCGGATTTAAGGTTGTATTGCCTGCCGACCCCAACCAGACCGACAGGGCAACCCGTTATATAGCATCCCATGAAGGAAATTTCGGACTTATAATGGGCAGGTCTATCATCCCCGTTATACTTGATGAAAACGGAAATACGTTCTTCGGAGAAGACTATAAATTCAAATACGGCAAAATGGACGTAATACGGAACGGAAAAGACGTTGCGGTAATATCTACCGGCAATATGCTCCCGCACGCGTTAAAAGGATGCGAGATGCTGAAAAAAGACGGCATAAACCCGATGCTCCTAAATGTTTCCTGCCCCAGCGACATAGATGCGGAAGACCTGCGTCTTGCCGCAAAAACCGGTTTCATAGTTACTATCGAAGACCACAACGTCAAAACCGGCGTAGGAACGGCAATAGGCTCTTTGCTTGCCGAAAACGGCATCTCCGTTAAATTCAGAAAAATGGGGGCGAGATTTTACAGTTCTTCCGGCAAACCGGAAGACCTTTACAGACTGGCAGGCTTGTCTCCCGAGGATTTATACGGATTTATAAAAAAAGAATTAAATAAATAATATAAATATTAATTATTCCAACTTCTGCCGTCGGAATTAATAAGGCTGTCCGCCTCCTTAGGACCAAACGATCCGGCTTCATAGTCCGGAAAGATGGGATTTCCGGTTTTGGACCAACCGTTAATTATAGATGTAATTAACTGCCATGCGATGAGCATATCGTCGTATCTTGCGAAAAGAGTCTGATCGCCTACTATTACGTCGTATATAAGCCTTTCGTAAGCATCGGGCGGGGAAAGTTTAAACGACGATTTATAATTAAACACCATATTGACGGGCTCAATATCGAGTTTAAACCCCGGGGTTTTGGCGCCGAAATTTATCGCTATACCTTCGTTAGGCTGAATAGTTATAATTATAGAATTTTGTTTTATATTTTCTATTCCAATTTTAGCAAATAAACTGTACGGCAATTTTTTAAAGAAAATAGCTATCTCGGTTTTATGTATTTTAAGCCGTTTGCCCGACCTTAAATAAAACGGCACTCCCGCCCACCTATAATTATCTATAAAAAGCTTCATGGCGGCATAAGTTTCGGTAAACGTGTCCGGAGGCACCCCTTCTTCTTCTTTATAACTTAAAACCTGTTTATTTCCTATTATTCCCCTGTCGTACTGCCCCCTGACCGTATAATTTTTTATATCGTTTAAACTGAGCGGCCTGACGCTTTTTAAAAGTTTCACTTTCTCGTTTCTTAAATCGTCCGCATCCGGAAGCGGAGGAGGTTCTATTGCAACGAGCGACAACAACTGCATCATATGGTTCTGCATCATATCTCTGATAATGCCGGCTTTATCGAAGTAGCCCGCCCTGAAACCCACGCCTATGGACTCTAAAGCGGATATTTGAATATGGTCTATAAACTTATTATTCCATATGGGCTCAAAAATAGCATTCGCAAATCTGAACGCAAGTATATTTTGTACGGTCTCTTTTCCAAGGTAATGGTCTATCCTGTAAACCTCTTCTTCCTTAAATACCGAAAGAATCTTACCGTTTAATTTTTTTGCGCTTTCATAATCGTAACCGAAAGGTTTTTCTATAACGATCCTCGAAAAGCCCTCTCCTTTATATTCGTCTGATGTAAGTTTTGCATTTTCGATGCCGTTTATTACATTTATATAAACGCTCGGCGGAGTGGAAAGATAATAAACCACGTTTTTAGGCATATTATATTCTTTTGCCTTGGATCCTATAAAACCGCCTAATTCGTGATAGCTTGAATCGTCGTCGTATTTTGAAGTTAAATAAAATACATGCTTGGAGAAACTTGAAAATTCGTCTTCGTCTATAGGTTTTTTTCTGCAATTTACGTTTAAGGAATCAAAAATAGTTTTTCTAAAAATATCGTCGTCCAGTTTTGTCCTTGCGAAACCGACGATAAAGAAATTATCTGGGAAAAACCCGTCTTCCCATAAGCTGTATAATGCGGGAAATATTTTTATGTGCGCTAAATCTCCGCTTGCCCCGAAAATTACCATTATGGAAGGTTTCATTTCAGCCATTTATCACCGCCTTTACTTTTATTTATTTTTCCAATATCACTCTGGCAGGAGCGCCGTTGGAATCTTTTATCTTAACCGGAAGAGCGATAAGTTTATAGTCTCCCGCGGACACATTAAAAAGATTAAGTCCTTCAATTACGATAACCCCTGCTCTCAGCAAAGTTTTGTGGGTATCGTGACCGACATGATAACCCTCTACGGAAAGATAATCTATTCCAACCAGTATGACCCCCTTTTCGACCATATATTTGGCTGCTTCAGGGTTTACGCATACATAATCGGTATGAAAATTCCGGGCGCCACTATTAATCCATTCCGAATTTTTAGTCTTAAAAAGAATCCTGTCGCCATTTTTTATGTTTATAGGCTCAAGAAATTCCTTAGATATAGGCGAAATATCGACCGGCACGTCTATTACCCTGCACCGGCCTATTAATGTATTAAGGTTAAATTTATCCACTCCGACTCCGTCGTCTATAAAATGGCGCGGGGCATCCATATGGGTTCCGGTATGCACTCCGCAGGTAATTTTGCTGTTATTTGAGGCGGCTCCTTTTTTTATATCGGAATAGTCGTCTATTTCTACCTCCGGATCGCTCGGCCAGTGGAGCATGCCGTCTTCTACGCCCATACTGACGTCTATAAACATAATAAATATCCTCTATTATTTATGTATCGGATGTCCGCCGAATTGATGCCTTAACGCCGCCAGCATCCTTGCGGCAAACGAATTTTCCTGCCTCGACCTGAACCTCATGAATACCGAATCAGCCAAAACAGGAGCCGGCACGGCTTTATCTATCGCTTCTTGAAGCGTCCATCTCCCTTCTCCCGAATCGTCTACTACGGGTTTAAGATTATTAAGTTCGGGGTCTTCTTTAAGAGCATTATGCGCAAGTTCTAACAACCATGAGCGCACTACCGACGCATGATTCCATAAATCGGAAACTCTCTCGAGATTTATATCGAAATCGCTGGCTTTCATAATTTCGAACCCTTCCGCATATGCCTCCATCATGCCGTATTCTATAGCATTATGGACCATTTTTACGAAATGTCCCGAGCCGTGGGGTCCGATATGTAGATAGCCGTTTTCCGGCGCAAGCGTTTTAAAAATAGGCTCGCAGTGTTCAAAAATTTCGTCTTCTCCGCCTATCATAGAACAGTATCCGTTCTTTAACCCCCAAATACCTCCGCTTGTACCGCAGTCCATAAATTTAATTTCTTTTTCGCCGCAGAGTTCGGCTCTCCTAACGGAATCTTTATAATATGAATTGCCGCCGTCTATAACTATATCGCCTTTCTCGACATATTCCAGAACCTCTTTTAGCATAACGTCCGTGGGTTCTCCGCTCGGAACCATTAGCCATACTATTCTAGGAGCAGTCAGTTTCCCTATAAATTCTTTAACGGAGTTTGAACCGATTGCTCCTTTGTTTATAACCATCTCTTCTTTAGAAACGGTTCTATTGAAAACCACAACCCTGTGTCCGCCTTCTAAAAGTCTTAACACCATATTCATTCCCATCTTCCCAAGACCTATCATACCTATTTCCATTTTGCAATCCCCTGTTTTAAAATACCCATTATTATTTAGAACCGCTATTACTCAGACTTTTTCCTACTTCCCTTATAATATCAAGCGGTATAGGCATAATCATAGTAGTATTGTTGGTCGATGAAATTTCATTCAAGGTCTGCAAGTATCGAAGTTGAAGAGCCATAGGATTTTCCGAAATAATTTTAGCCGCATCGCTTAAGCGTTGCGCCGCCTGAAATTCTCCGTCGGCGTTGATTATTTTCGCTCTCCTGTCCCTTTCCGCCTCCGCCTGCCTTGCCATCGCCCTCTGCATATCCTGCGGCAGGTCTATCTGCTTAAGTTCCACTACCGTAACTTTAATGCCCCAAGGGCCGGTATGTTTATCGAGTATATCCTGAATCTCCATATTTATTTTTTCTCTTTCCGATAAAAGCTTATCGAGTTCTCCCTCGCCGCATACGCTTCTTAAGGTTGTCTGGGCTAATTGCGATACCGCATAATTATAATCATAGACCTGTACTATGGCATTAAGGGGATCTACGACTTTATAATATACTACGGCGCTGATTTTTAGCGTTACGTTGTCCTTTGTAATAACATCCTGCGGCGGCACGTCAAGCGTTATTATTCTTAAGGTTACCCTGACCATTCTGTCTATTACCGGCCATAAAAGTATCAAACCGGGACCTTTAACCTTGATTACCCTGCCCAACCTGAAAATAACAGCCCTATCATATTCGTTTATAATTCTTACCGCATTTAAAATTATAATAACTGCTACGATTATTATAACCGCAAAAAAAATCCCTCCTGAATCCATATATCCTCCAAATTAAACGATTAATTTATTTTGTATTTTCTACGGGTTTAACTTTGAGCCTGAGCTTATTATCTATTTCCATTATAACCGCTTTTGAGCCTTTCAATATTTCGCTATCCGAAAAAGCCGTCCATAACTCGCCGTTGACAAGAATCTTACCTTCTTCTCCATCCTTGATATCCTTGGTGACTTCTCCGACTTCGTTTATTAAAGTGGATTCGCCTATTTTTACTTTTGCCCTATAAGCTTTATATCCCAAATAAACAAAAACAGAAACAAATACCGTTAAAGTAATATAAGTAGGCAGGACAATCCTTATGAAAAAGGCGGGGACGGCGTGCATAACAGAGAAAAGAATAACGGTTCCGACTACAAAAAAAATTGCGCCGGCGGCGGTAAAAACACCGTAGCTCATTGCAAAAAAATCCGTAACAACCAATATAAAAGCAAAAAATATTAAGAAGTCCGCCAGATAAGCCATATTAGAATCCTTGATAATTTAAACAAGAATATTTTATTTTTTGCCGTAAATTATAAATATAATTTAATTGCTATAAATATTATATACTAATTTTTTAAATTAATT
Source organism: bacterium (assembly GCA_021800745.1). Next base: position 7,966 of record JAJYYS010000029.1, on the reverse strand, counting down.
TTTAAAATATAATCCTCTTATTTTTTTCATATCTTCCCATGTTTCTTTTTTTGCGTTCGGATTTCTTAATAAATATGAAGGATGATAGGTAGGTATTACGGTTACGCCTTTGTAATTAAACTCTTTCCCTCTTACCGAAGATATTGCGCCTTTATCGTTTCCAATAATAAATTCGGTAGCAAATTTTCCCAGCGTGCAAATTATCTCCGGTTTGATTATTGAAATCTGTTCTTCGAGAAATGGAGAGCACAAGGCGATTTCATCTTCCATAGGGTTTCTATTTTCGGGAGGTCTGCATTTTATTATATTCGCGATATAAACGTCTTCTCTTTTTAGATTTATGGATTCGATTATTTTTGTTAAGAGCTGTCCCGCTCTGCCCACAAAAGGTCTTCCGGTATTGTCTTCTTCGGCGCCGGGAGCTTCTCCTATAAACATTAGCCTGCTTTCAGGACTGCCTTCTCCAAAAACTATCTGCTTTCGCGCAATGCTTAACCTGCACTTTACGCACTCGTTTACTTTCACGTCCTTTAAAAATTTTAACCTGTCCGGTTTCGAAGCCTCTGAACCCGTTTCGGCTTCGTTATCGGCTTTAACTTGAAATTCGGTTTTATCGTTCATATAATTTTTTAATTTTATTGAAGTTTTTTCGTCGTAAGCGGCAGACATTACCGTAAAACTTTCTTGATTGTCGATAATGAAAAATTTTATATCTTCAAGAAATTGTTTTAATTCGATTTCTTTCACAATTTTAAGCCTAATTTAAATGCTTTTAAATTATTCTCGGCGCCTTTCCCCGTCCTCAGGATATTTTCTATAGCGGTAACATCTATAGGAATATCGGCCTTTGCAAAGAGGGCGCCTAACGCGATTATATTTTTTTGGGTAAGCGAATTAAAATTTTCTATCGAAATCGCATCAAAATCGTAAAAAAATATATTTTCGGTTATTCTCCTTAACTCAGAAACGATAAAAGAAATTTCCGGATATGAGGTCTGCCCCATTCTGACGCTTATCGGAATATATGGAGTTTTATTGAAAATTACTATTGAATTTTTATTTAGATAACAGGCTCCCCTCAATGTTTCTAAGGGCTCCAACGATATAAGCGCATCTGCCCCTCCCGATTCTATCATCGGAGAATGCATACTTTTTCTAGGGTCTTTCATTTCGGATTCGTTTTCGTAAAATATATATTTTACGAAAGTTTCGACATAACCTTCCCTCTGGGCGCCGCCTCTTCTTTCGGAACCGGACACGTCCTGCAAATCCGAACTTAATGCGGCATTTTTCATTACAGTTCCCATTGTTATAATGCCCTGTCCGCCGAGACCTACTATTGCAATATTAAATTTTTTCATAAATTAAATTTTTCCCGCTTAATTTAAATTCCGTTTTTAAATCAAATTCAACTTTGCGTATAGCGCTGTTCGGACATATTTCATAGCAGACGCCGCATTTTACGCAGGAAGCAGTATCTATATAGTAATAATCGTTATCCGTTTCTTCGTCTTTCTTTAAAATAATAGCGGGACATGCAAGTTCGACGAAACATTCGTTGCATTTTACGCATCGCGATTTTTGAATCTCGTATAAAGATTCGCCCGTTTCCCCAAATCCAGCCCCATTTTTATTTAAAATTTTACTTCTTCTTGCTTCCTGCAGAATACACTCCCTTTTAGCAATCAATACTTTCACTCCCGGTTCTTTCAAAGCGCTTTTAATCTGGGACGCAAATCTTTTTACGCTGTTGGGGTCAAGACTTTTTACGTAAGAAACGCCGAGGGATTTTATTAAATCTTTCAAATTTAAAGCATTTGGGGATGGCTTGCCGTCTATGTCTTTCTGTGTAGAAGGCGTCCTTTGATGTCCCGTCATAGCAGTCCAGCTGTTGTCGAGAATAATATAGAGGATATCGGCGCCGTTTTGGACCGCATTAAGCAGAACGGGAATCCCCGAATGATAAAAAGTAGAATCGCCGACAAGGGCTATAACTTTTTTATTCTTGTCAAAAATACTTATTGCCTGCCCTATACCCAGACCCGCGTTCATACAAGTAAGAAAATCCATGGCGTTATACGGCGGGAGAAGACCTAAGGTATAACATCCTATATCGCCCGCGATAACTACGTCTCTTTCTTTCCCTTCGGTATTCGAAAAACCGACCGCTTTAAGAATAGAATAAAAAGTCGCGCGGTGAGGACAGCCTATACAAAAAGTTCCAGACCTCTGCGGCAGTTTATCCTGCAATTCTTTATTTGTTTTGACGGCGGAATCAAAAAAAACCGGAAGGGGTTTTTCGAGAAATCTACTTACCCCGCTGATAACATCGTCTATCGTCAATTCTCCGGTCTGTTTAAAGAAATCTTTCCCGTGAATTTCACCCTTAAACCCTAATTCGTAAGCGATCTTTTTAATCTGAAATTCCAAAAAGCCTTCCGCCTCTTCGACTATAACGACTTTATCGATCCCCTCAAAAAACCTGCCGATAAGTTCATTAGACAGTGGAAAGGTAAACCCCAGCTTTAATATTTTATGGTCATAAATGCCGAGAATATCCAGCGATTCCATTAAATGGGCATAAATAATGCCTGAAGATATAAATCCGATTTTCGATGAACTTCCGTTGATAATTTTATTAAATTTTGATTCTATTAGGTATTTTTTTAAGAGTTCGTTCCTTTCTAAATATTTAGTATGGTTTCTGACAGCCATATTGAAAAGATTTAAATAATTTTCGGGATCTTTTTTAAAATTTCCTTTAATGTCTGCTCTGTCTCTTAAATCTCCGAAATAAAGCGCTCCCGCATTATGGCATAGTCTGGAAGGAGCCATTAAAACAACGCCGAAAGAAAATTTTTCCGAGACGTCAAAGGCGTCTTTTGTAAAATCTTTCGCCTCTTGAATATTAGAAGGTTCCATTATGGGCATATAGTTATGCAGGCTGTACCATCTGTCGTCCTGCTCGTTTGAACTGCTTGGGGCGCCGGGATCCGACCCTATGGCTAGCACTAAACCGGCTTTTACTCCGGTATAAGATAAAAACTGGGCGGGTTCGCTTGCAACGTTAAGCCCAACGTTTTTCATAGCGCAGAGCGACCTTATGCCGGACCATGAAGCGCCTATGGCGCCGTGAAGGGATATGTGTTCGTTTAGGCTAAATTCGGTATATAAATTTTCGATATTTCTCTTATTTTTATCGAGGACGGCAATGATTTCCGAGGCAGGCGTTCCCGGATACATAGAAGCATAGCCTATGCCGGCTTCTAAGGCTCCGCGCGCTATAGCTTCGTTTCCGAGGACTATAGCCTTGTCGCCTTTAGTTCCGTTTATAAATAAATTGCTTTTTCCCATTTTTAATTATTACTCTATTGCCTTTATTGCCGCGTAAAAACATTTGCCTTTTCGTCTGTAATTTTAATTATGATGCCGTCTAAGTTTAGCCTCTCGTTTGCTTTAATAAAATCTTCCGGTGAATTATCGATATATGATTCTTTGACATATAGGAAAACTTCTTTCTTTTCCGATTTTATATATTTTATTATATCTTCATCGGGGTTTTTACCGGTATAATTTATAATAAATCTATCTGCCCCGATATTGATAAGTTTTTTAACCTTTAAACCGTCAACCGCAGTTGAGGCGGAAATGACGGCGCCAAGGTTAAAAAAATCCGCTTCATCTTTATCTACTATACCTTCGAGGTAATTCATAAAGCCTCTTTTCAATATTAAAGCAATACCTAAAATATCTACGTCGTACACGGGCTTAGCCGCATTAAAAACGGTTTTTAGCGGATGGATGCCTTCGGATACGATTATATCTTTAACGCCTATCTGCTTGAGCGTAATCAAATCGGACAAAATAGATATCCTGTTTTTATCCCTCATATTAAAAGCATAGGCTATATTTAGACTACCTTGTTTATCCTTTAAATCTTTGCATAACAGCAATCCGTTGACCCCAAAATTCTGTTCGAGAATTATCCGGGGTAAATCCTGCCCCGTATTTTGATTATTAAGCCCTGATTTTTCTATTCCGCCTAAAAGCTTAATTAAATTTTCTTCAAAATTTATGTAATTTTCACTGACGGGGGTCTCGATTTGGGGTATTATCCTCATATTGTATTTACTTCCAAATTGATTATATTTTTGTTCTTTTTACCGATAAACCGTAATCTCTGGGATTAAAAATTTTGCTTAAATTTTCTTCTTCCGAATATTTCATCATAAAATCGTAAGATTTCATAAACACGCATTCTTTGTCTTCATAAACCTCGCAGTTGATACCGTTATGTCCTTCGCACGGACCGTTCAGCAGACCCTTGGGGCACAATGTTATAGTGCAGACCCCGCCGGTAAAATTCAGTCTGCATTCGTCGCATCCGCCGCATAAAGCATTATATTCGCCTATATGTTCGGTCTGGGCGATATATTTGCTGTCCGTTCCGGCTACGACTTTTTTTCCTATAAATTCGCCTATAGTTTGTACTCCGGTACCGCATGACAAGACTACAACCGCCTCCGTACTTTCCATTTCGTCTTCGACAAAACGGATGTCCTCCTTTAACACTCTTTTATCGCAGGGCTCGTCTATCGAAATCGTAAACGTAACCTCTTTTCCGGAAGCCGCCAGATGCTTTTCCATTTCCCTGACTTCTTTGCTGCCGCCGGTCAAACAGACGGAAGCGCAGGAAGCGCAGCCTATAATCCCTATTTTCTTATATCTGCTTAACGCCTCGTCTATTTCCTTTATATCTTTTTTTTCCGTTAAAAACATAACAAAAACCTCTGACGCAATTTATTTATATCAAGGCATTCTAGATAATCTGACTTTAACGAATTTTACCGTCCTGCCCCTATGAACTTTAAGGATAATAATCTGACCGGGTAAAAATGTACTTATCAACTCTTCAAGGCGGGAAAACGAATTGACCTTTTTATTGTTAAATCTCGTCACAATATCTCCGCCTATTATATAATTAATATTTTTCATCGCTATCAATCTGTTGCCCGCAACAAGACCCGCCTTATATGCAGGACTGTCGGGGAAAACTTTTTCGATTAAAAGTCCCTTTGTGACATACTTGATTCCGAGAAGAGTGGAAAGGCTTTCCGTGAGCTTTATAGCTTCTATGCCGAGCCACGGCCTTATCACTCTTCCGTATTTAATCAGTTCGGGTATGTTTCTTTTTGCAAGATTAATAGGAATTGCAAATCCGATATTTTGGGCATTATTTGCAAGTTTTGCCGTATTTATGCCGATAACATGCCCGTTATAGTCAACAAGAGGTCCGCCGGAGTTTCCCGGGTTGATAGCCGCATCCGTCTGTATTATGTTCCCGTAAAATCTTGCGGAAGGGAAAAACAGCGACCTTTTTAGACCGCTTATAATTCCGGTGGTAACAGTTTGATAAAGGTTATAAGGATTGCCGACGGCTACAACCCTTTCGCCTACCCTTAAACCGGCGGAATCGCCCATAGTTAACGGAGTTATCGTTCTGCCGCCGGGGTTTATATGAATAACGGCTATATCGGACATCGGGTCGGTTCCTATAATGCTTGCCTTTATATCTTTATATTTCAAAAAACTTACGTAAATTTTGCCTGCATTTCCTATGACGTGAAAATTTGTAAGTATGTCTCCGTTTTTATTTATGAAAAATCCGGTTCCTATATCTTCTTCAGGCATTATAGCGCCGTTTTTAAGGCGCGCATATCCTAAAACTTCTATGTGGACTACACCGGGTTTAAGTTCGTTAAAAAGCCGTTCTACGATAGACCCGCTTCCGCTTTCATTGTAATTATAATTATCTGCTGAAGACCGTTTAATGAATAAAACGCAGGCCGCCGCCGTTAAAAAACAAAAAAACAAAATTAAAAATATATCTTTACGCAGCTTCAGGAAAGTCATTTTTAACCCCCTTCCATTGCCTCGCTTGATGCATAAAAGCCTCCAGCCTTAGCATTAAATTAGTACTTTCCTGACCGTCAAACCATAAATTTATCCATGGAAAATTATTAAGGTCTTCCCTGAATTTTTTTGCAACTATTTGTACGATTGAACCCGGCATGCAGTGAAAAGGATGGATGCTTATTACTCCCGAACACCCTTTTTTTGCAAAATCTACCGATTCGCCCACGGTAAGAATCGCCTCTCCGCCCAAAGATAAATCGAGATATTTTCTGGAATAAGAAAGTATTTCTTTTATGCTTGTTTCTCTATGGTTTCTAAGCAATTTTTTAAAAGGCTTGAACATGCTTGTTTCATCTTTTCTTTGATAATAGTTTACGAGGAAACTTAAAAATATATCTTTTACTTTTCTGCTCCTGAAAGCGTTTACGGCATATTCATAAGTAGTAAAGGTTATCCACTTGTATGTAGGAACGACGGAAACCTCGCCCCCAAGCGCTTCGACCTTTTCTATCGTAAAATTGTTTGTAAACTTGTTTAATCTTAAAAATATTTCGCCTACCACGCCTATAAGTGGTCTTAATTCGTCTTTTCTATGTATTTTCCCAAACTTTTTGGCGCATATATCCATAGTATCGTAAATATCTTTACCGTTCTCGGTTGCATCGACCACAAGATTTATGCATTCCCTATAAACGGAAACAGCGTCTCCCTTAGTGATTTCGTAAGGCCTAATCCTGTAAAGGGCCTTTTCCAAAGTATCTACCGCAACGCAACCCTGCCATGCAACCCTTCTAAAAAGAGTGGCTTTATCGCCTATAAAATCGGTATAAGATTTTTTAGCGCTTGGAACCAGAAACTCAACTTCGTTATAACCGAGATTATCCAACACCATTTCGTGAAGCCTGTTGTACTGGCCGAATTTGCAAGGACCGGGAGAAGTCGGCATAAAAAATGCGGATTTTTTGGCGTCGAAATCAGGTTTTTCTATAACTTTAATAATATCTCCGGTGGTCACGAAGCAGGGCATACATTCGTTCCCGTTTGTAAATTTAAGTCCAAAATCAAGAGTCGATTCATCCGGCTCGTCCATAACAGCGGAATCTACTCCGCATCTTCTGAACGCTGCGCTTAAAGCGTAGGCGGCATCGGACATATATGGTATATAAACCTTTTTGCCTGCTATGCCCGTATTTGTGTGATGCATATAAACTCCTTATTGTATGATTATTATAATTCAATTACATTATAATAAAGCGTTGCGGTAAAGTCAAATTAAGAGCATTGCAAATAATTTTTATATTTATTAAAATTAATTAAGATGAATTTCAATAAAATATTAATTATTTACAATCCTAAGTCGGGACGTTTTTCCGAAAAAAAACTTTCCTATATTTTAAATTTTTTCAAATATAGAAATATCTTAACCGATACGTTAAATATAATCGAAAATTGTATCGTAAGGGAAAGTATCGTAAATTTTTACGATACGGTTTTAGTAGCGGGAGGCGACGGAAGTTTAAATTATGTTATAAACAATTTAGTCTTTACGGATATTCCGATTGCCCATTTGCCGATGGGAACGGTTAATCTTTTTGCTTTGGAAAACAAAACGCCTTATCTCCTTGGGAAAGCGCTTAATGAAATTATTCATAAATATAAACCGGTTAAAATAAATCTGGGAAAAGCTAACGATAGGTTTTTTTTCGCCATGACGGGCATCGGGTTAGACGCTTTTATAGTTAAAAGCATGGAAGAGAAAATACGAAAAAATAAGAAAAGAATATATAACAATTTTATAAAATATATCAGCTACATATTCAATATAATTAAACTGGCTAAAAATTATAAATTTTGCGACTTATCTTTAGAGATAGCAGTGGACGGCGTGCAGGCGGAAAACGGTAAAGAGCAGGGAGGGATTTACGTTAAACACAATGCAAAAGAGATTATCGTATCTAATATACGATATTACGGCGGACCTTTTAAAGTATTTCCCGGCAATTCGCCTTTAAATGAAAAATTTTATATAAGATTGGTAAAAAATGCTGCC
>JAJYYS010000028.1 GCA_021800745.1 bacterium | reverse complement strand
CAGGTGCCGCAATATTATATAATCATAAATCAAGTTATTCATTTCATTCATTGGGGGATCGTCTAGCGGCAGGACCTGGGACTCTGACTCCCATTACGGAGGTTCGAATCCTTCTCCCCCAGCCATTTAAAAAATAATATATATTTTAAGGATTTTCTACTATCTTATTTTTTTAGATATTCTATTATTTCTATCATAATGCCGTTAGGGTCGTTAAGGAAAGCGATTTTCATGCTTTTGTCCATAGAATAGAAAGGCTCCCTTAAAAAAACTATACCGGCTTCTTTTATTTTTTTTGCATCTTCGTCTATATTATCCGTTTGAAACGCCAGATGGGCAAAAGAATTTTCGCATTCGGCAACGTGTTTTAGGTTATCGTCGGCTATAAGTTCTATTTCGAAGTTTGTGCTTATGTCTTTCAGAAAGACTAGGGTCGTTTTATGCGCTTCTATATAACGTTTTTCTCTTATTGTAAACCCAAAAACATTAACGTAAAAATTTATAGACTTGTTTAAATCGGTTGTCCTGATTGCGGAATGTATTAATTTCATTTTAAAATAATTTAAATAAAGTTTAATATTAATCTTTATTTAAATTATATGCCATTAATCTTATAATTTCAATATATCCAACATATACCCAAAAATATAAGAAATAATGATATAATTTAAAAACACGCCTATAATTGCAATTAACTGATGCAGTAAAATATAAGATATTATGAATAGAAGAGGTTTTACCTTAGTTGAAATAGTAATGGTAATAATTCTTCTTGGGGTTCTCGGGATTATCGGAACTATCGGGCTGAATTCGGCCGTTTCGAGCGATAGAGGTATGTATGAAAGACAGCTTCAATCTGCAATAAGATATGCCCAAAATTATGCCATGAGTCACTTTGTTTATACCGCTGTCATATTTTCGTTTTCAGGTTCAAGTCCTTCATGCACTTTGGGAAACGGCGGCACTGCTTATTCCGGTTATGCGGTGTGCGCCTGCAACGGAAATTCACCCAACCCTTCTCTTCAGCCGCTCGTAAATCCGTTAGCGCAGACAGCCGATAATTTTTACGTAACTATGAATTACGGCATAAGTTACAGCGTGCAGGGGCAGGGGTTTACGGCAAACTATATCGCCTTTAATTCGCAGGGTGAGCCCGGCACGTTTCAAAACAACGGAAATCCTTGTCCGTCCATAGGCGGCGCTGTTTTTAAGCCATACGGCAATAACCCCTATGCTCCAATATTTCTATCCTTCGGCGCTTCGCCGCCCCAGCTAAACTTTTATATCTATCCGGTAACAGGCCTCGTAAGTTATAGCGGTTCCTTATAGTTATTTTTGTTTAAAAATATTCACAAATTAAATCTTTGGTGTTATAATAATTAAAATTAATTTAAAAATAGGGGGGATTCAATCTATGAGAAGCTTTAAATCTTTAGCAGTTCAGGCTTTATTGTCAATTTTTGCCGTTGCGTTTATCGTACCTGTTTTTGCCGGTTCATCTTTTGCCAGATTTTATTGTCCGCTTGGATATTCCTATAGCCCTAAAATACAGCTCTGCGTCGGCAAAGGCGCTTTAAAAGGATATAATGCGCTACCCGCCACTAAAATAAACGTGTTTAAAGGAAAAAATCACATATATATCTGTCCGGCTAAATATGCATACTCTAAAAAAATTCAGTTATGCAAGGGGGAAGGCTCTTTGAAAGGCAGTACCGCCCAACCTACAGTTAAGACGGTGATTGCTTTAAAAAAATCCGCGAAATCGTCGAAAAATAACGCTAACAATGTAAAAGCGGCTGAATCTAAAACATTAAATAAAAGTTAATAATCAATTAAAAAATGAATATAGCAGTAATATTAAGATCAAGGGAAATGTTTAGTATTCTAAAGCCTTTTCTCGACGGTCATAATGTTACGCATTATACAAGCAAAGAAGATTTCCGCCAATCTTTTTTATCCGAAGATTTGGCTTTAATAGTAAATGCGGGAATTCCTATAGGCGAAGATATTTTATCTTGCGGAAACATTAAATTAGTTCAGCAGTTCGGCATCGGTTATGAAAACGTAGATATAGATTATGCCTCAAAGAAAAGCATTTTAGTATTTAACGCCCCTACGCTCGGAACTTACAATGCCGTTTCGGTTGCGGAATTGTCTTTGTTTTTTATTCTTGCGCTTGCAAGGGATTATAACGGATGCGTAAATTCTATCAGCCATGGGATAGCCAACCAGCCCATGGGACACAGCATTTCGGAAAAAAAATTCGCCATTGTCGGACTCGGCGGGATAGGATTAGAATTAATTAAAATGCTAAAACCTTTTAAGCCCGAAATTTACGGCTTGAAACATAGCAAGGTTGAGGAGGGCTATGCAGAGAAGCTTGGAATTAAGTTTGCGGGAACGGTGGACGACGATTTTAAAAAAGTTTTGCCGTTAGCAGATTATATTATACTTGCCGTTCCTTTGGAAAAAAATACCGAAGATTTAATCGACGACTCAACCGTCGGCTTGATGAAATCCGGCGCATACGTCATAAATGTAGGCAGAGCCGGTTTAATTAACAAAGATTCCCTCATAAAAGGATTAAAAAACGGCAAAATTAAGGGGGCGGGTCTCGACGTGTTTTGGGAAGAACCTGTTCATATAAGCGACGAAATATTTCATTTCAACGTTATAGCAACTCCGCACATAGGAGGCGCTACATATGAATCTATCGGCGACATTTCCCGTATATGCGCGAAAAATATAAACGACTGGATAGACAAAGGAGATTTGACGAACTGCGTAAATAAAGATTTAATCTAAAATATAAATAAATTAACAATAATTAAGCTATATATAAACGGGACTATTATGGAATATAAAGATACTTTGAACCTTCCGAAAACCGATTTTCCGATGAAGGCAAATTTAAAGGCCGCCGAGGAAAAATTTCTCAAAGAATGGGAAGAAAGCGGGCTTTATAAAGACATAATAGAAAAGGCAAAAAACAGGCCTAAAACTTTTATACTTCACGACGGTCCGCCTTATGCCAACGGGCATATCCATCTTGGAACGGCATTAAATAAAATATTGAAAGATATAATAGTCCGTTTTAAGCTTATGTCTGGATATTATGCGCCTTTTATTCCCGGATGGGACTGCCACGGACTGCCCATCGAACATAACGTAGATAAAACTTTAAAGTCTAAAGATTCGATTTCAAAAAGCGAAAAAAGAAAACTTTGCCGAGAATATGCCGGCAAGTTTGTAGATATTCAGAAACAGGAATTTAAAAGGCTCGGAAGTATAGGCAGATATGACGTCCCTTATCTTACCATGAATTATGCCTATGAAGCCAATACCGTCAGGAAACTTGCCGATTTTATAAAAAACGGAGGGCTTTACCGGGCGAATAAACCGATATACTGGTGTTCATCGTGCAAAACTGCCCTTGCGGAAGCGGAAGTGGAATATGCCGAGAGGACGTCCCCTTCGATTTTCGTAAAATTTAGGATCAAATCAAGTCTTGAAGATATTATCGGCTATTCCGAAACAGGCGGCAAAGATATTTTTGCAGTGATATGGACAACGACGCCGTGGACCGTTCCGTCAAATCTTGCAATATCATTACACCCTGATTTTGAGTATTCTTTTGTAGATAACGGAAAAGAAATTTTTATCCTCGAGGAAAGCCTTGCGGAAGAATTGATGAAAAAATTCGGATACGGAGAGTTTAAAGTAATAGCCAAAACAAACGGGAAAAACCTTGAAAATAAAGTTGCGCGCCATCCTTTTATAGACAGGGATTCTCTGCTTATACTCGGCTCTCATGTTAAAAAAGATGCAGGAACCGGACTTGTGCATACCGCGCCGGGACATGGGGACGACGACTATGCCGTAGGACTGAAATATAATCTTCCGGCTTATGCTCCGATAAATAACGAAGGAAGATTTTTAAAGGATGTCGATACGTTTGCTGGAATGCATGTGTTTGAATCTAATCCGCACGTTATAGAAAAACTCAAAGAAGTGGGGGCATTAGTTCTGGAGGAAAAAATAGAACATTCTTATCCTCATTGCTGGAGGTGTAAGCATCCCGTAATTTTAAGGTCAACAAAGCAATGGTTTATTTCTATGGAAATAAATAACCTGAGAGATAAATCCCTTGATGAGCTGGAGAAGGTAAAGTGGATTCCCAAATGGGGAATAGACAGGATTTCCGGCATGCTTGAAACGAGACCGGACTGGTGCGTTTCGAGACAGAGGTCGTGGGGCGTTCCTATAACGGCATTTTACTGTAAAAATTGCGGCGAAGCATATATAGATTATGATCTTGCGCTTAAAATTGCGGACGAATTCGAAAAATATGGAGCCGATATCTGGTTCGATAAGCCCGCAGAATATTTTATAAATTTGGGCAAAAAAGAGGTAAAATGCGAAAAATGCGGCCATAAGGAGTTTGAAAAAGAGGAGGATATACTTGACGTTTGGTTTGACAGCGGGGTCAGCTATTACTGCGTTCTTAAAAACGACGAAGAGATTAAGTCCGTAGGTTTTCCGGCGGACTTATATCTTGAAGGGTCCGACCAGCACAGAGGATGGTTTCATTCGAGCCTTCTTATAGGCGTTGGAACCGGCGACGGAGCGCCTTATAAAACAGTTTTAACCCACGGATTTGTCGTTGACAGCTCAGGCAAAAAAATGTCCAAGTCTTTAGGCAACGTCATCAGCCCCGATGAAATAATAAATAAATACGGCGCGGATATTTTGAGGTTATGGGCGGCGTCCGAAGACTACAAAAACGATATGAGGATATCGCAGGAAATAATACTCAGGCTTTCTGAAGGATATAGGAAGATAAGAAATACCCTGCGTTTTATGCTTGGCAATTTATACGACTTTAATGAGGCTAAGGATTCGGTAAAATATGAAAATTTATCCGAGTTGGACAAATACGCATTACATCGAATTACCCTTCTTTCGCATGATATTTTAAGGCATTACGAAAATTACGATTTTCACCTTGTTTATCAGGGAATTTATAAATTTCTAATAGAATTTTCATCCTTTTATCTGGATATAGTCAAAGACACGCTTTATGCGGATGGAAAAAATTCGGTAAAAAGGCGGGCAGTGCAGACCGTATTTAATTATGCCTTAAATGTATTTATAAAATTTCTTTCGCCTGTTATTCCGTTCAGCGCTTCCGAAACATGGGGATACTTTAAAAAGCCTGCAAAGCCGGAAAGCATTTTTTTTGAAAAGTTCGACGAGCCGGACGATGCCTATCAGAATTTTGAAATCGAAGAAAAATTCGATAAACTAATAGAGATTAGAAATATAGCTTTAGCCGCATTAGAAAAGGCGAGAGATAGAAAATTTATAGGAAGCTCGCTTGAAGCAAAAGTTATTTTAAAGGCAAATAAAGAAGATTACGATTCATTAAGCAAAATAAATGCGGATGAATTAAAAGATTTATTTATCATATCAGGAGTAGTTTTGCGAAAGAAAGAACCGTCCGAAACCGGCATAACGGAAGCCGAAGTCGAAAAAGCCGACGGGGAGAAATGCGCAAGATGCTGGAAATACGATACTACGGTCGGAAAACACGAAGACCATCCCGATATTTGCGAAAGATGCCGGAGCGTTGTTTCTCAGATTTAAATCAAATAAAAATAACTCAAATCGACTATTTGTCAATATGAAAAAAAAAATAATAGCGGCAAATTTTAAGATGAACAAGACGGATGAAGATATAAAGAAATATTTTGCCGTTTTTCTTGACCGTATTAACGGATTAAGAAATAAAACGTCTTTTAACGATTTTGACGCCGAGCTGATATTTGCCCCCCCGTTTACGTCGCTTTCCGAAACTCATAAAATAATAGAACCCTATATGGATTTTATTAAATTATCGTCCCAGAATATTTGTTCCGAAAAAAGCGGAGCCTATACCGGCGAAATTTCTATAGATATGATTAAATCCTGCGGTTGCGTTTATTCAATAATAGGGCATAGCGAGAGGAGAAATATATTTAAGGAAAGCGATGAACTAATAGGCAAAAAAATAGAAGCGGTTTATAGCGGCGGCGGTATAACGCCTATATTATGCGTCGGGGAAAATCTGGAAATAAGAAAACAAAACGGTCAGGAAAAATTCGTCGAAAATCAGCTTGCCGCCGGGCTAAATTGTATTAAAGGCAGGAATGTACCTTTTTTAATCGTCGCCTATGAACCCGTATGGGCGATAGGCACGGGAATGCCGATAAAAGCGGATGACGGCGAAGCTATGCACGGGTTTATCTCCGATTATATAATTTCTAACTTTTCTATCGGCGAATTGAGGGTTATATACGGTGGAAGCGTGACGGAAGCAAATATTAAAGAGCTTATGGGTAAGCCCCATATAGACGGAGTTTTGGTCGGCGGGGCAAGTTTAGACCCGCAGAGTTTTCATAATATATTCAAACTGGCTGCGGCACAGTGATAAATTAAATAAAAAAGGGGAATTATGAAATACGTTATTCAGACGTCAAACGGAACTATTAATCCCGGTCTTTTGATGAACGTGATTAAAAACATTAGCGCAATAACCGAAACCGAAGAAATAAACGTCGTAGTATTCGGACCGGCCGTAGTTGCCCTGCTTCACCATTCCCAGCTTAAAGAACAGTTAAGGGCGGTTCTTAACGACAAAGTAAACATTTTCGTCTGCCGCAATGCGATGAATATGTTTGAACTTAAGGACGGCGATATTCCGGATTACGCGAAAATAGTTCCGGCAGGCGTAGAAAAGATAGCGAAACTTTCAAAAGAAGGATGCGTCTATATAGCGCTTTAATATGAGTAAACTTATACAGCCTCCGAAAGGGACAAGGGATTTTCTACCGGAAGAAATGGTTTTAAGAAGAAAGGTTATGGAAACCTTACGGGAATGTTTTGCCCTTTACGGATTCATCGAAATAGATTCACCCGTTTTTGAATATTTTGAGCTTCTTTCGAGGAAATGCGGAAGCGAAATCGAAAAAGAAATATACGTTTTCGAGGATAAGGCAAAACGAAAACTTGGTTTAAGGTTTGAATTTACGTCCCCCTTAGGACGTTATTACGCCACTAACGCCGAAAAACTCACTAAACCGTTTAAGAGATACATAATAGGCAAAGTTTACAGATACGAAAATACGCAGGCGGGAAGATACAGGGAATTTTATCAGGCGGATGCGGATATAATCGGTTCTTATTCTATGAATGCAGAGAACGAACTGCTTGACCTTGCGGTTTTTACCCTTGAAAAATTAGGTATGGGAAACTATGAGATAGTTATCAACAATAGGAAAATACTCGACGGTATAATTAACGCCGCGGGCATAGACGAAAGCAAAAAAGACGCCGCGCTAAGGGCGCTCGATAAAACGGCAAAAATCGGAGAAGCAGGGGTAATTAAAGAATTTAAAGAAAACGGTATCGGCGAAGAAAATTACCGTTCTTTTATGCGGCTCATAGATTTAGACGCGGGACTGGAAGATTCAAAAAAACTGGCGGTATTAAAAGAAAGCATTAGCGTAGATTTAAAAGACGAATCTATTAAAAATAAGACGAACGAAGGCATAGAAGAGCTTTCGTCCATAATAGAAGACCGGCGAAACGCTAAAGCCGGCAAAGACTCCGGATTTAGCGTTATAAAATTCGACCCGCTTTTAGTCAGGGGGCTGGGCTATTATACCGGACCTATTTTCGAAATAAAATCAAAAGACGTCGCCATAGGCAGTTTTGCCGCAGGCGGAAGATACGATAATTTGGTCGAACTTTACGGCGTCCGCCCTGAAGGCGCCTGCGGAATATCGTTCGGCGTCGAAAGAATAATAGATATTATTACCGAAAGGGATAAAGATATATTGAAATCTCTTTCTTCTCCGATAAAACTTTATATAGTTTATCTAAGCGAAAACGAAAGGACGTTCGCCTTAAAAACCGCAAACTTTTTCCGCATAAAAGGAATTAATGCCGAATTATCCGTTTCGGAAGTACCCAATATTGGAAAAGAGATAAAATATGCGGACAGAAAAGGCATAGAATATTTTGCAGTAATAGGCGAAAAAGAAGCCTCGGAACAAAAGCTCACCTTAAAAAACCTTAAAACGAGAAAAGAAATATCTGTTTCCGCCGAAGAAGCCGCCGACTTAATCGAATGCAATTAAAAAAATTTAAATGTTTAAATTTTTTAAAAAAAAGATAGATAAAACGGTTATAAAATCCGAAATTATAATAAGCGATTTTAATATTACCGTTTTAAAGAAAGATATCAAAAATCTTCATTTGAACGTTCTTCCGCCGGACGGAAAGGTGAGGGTTTCAGCTCCCAAGAGAATGGATGACCGGTCTATTCGGCTTTTCATAATGTCAAAACTGCCGTGGATAGAAAAAAATGTCAATAGATTTAATGAACAGCCGAGAGAAACCCAAAGGGAATATGTTTCGGGGGAAAGTCATTATTTTAAAGGCGAAAGATATTTGCTGAACGTAATCGAGCACGACGGAAAACCCGCCATTGAAATAAATAATAAAGGATATATCGATTTTTACGTAAAAGACGGTACGAATTCAGAACAAAAGAAAAAAGTTTTTTTACTCTGGCATAGGGAGGAATTGACAAAAGAACTTTCCAACATTTTTAATAAATGGCAGGAAATTATGGGAGTTTTTGCAAAAGAGTGGAGAATAAAGCAGATGAAGACAAAGTGGGGCACCTGCAACACTTCCGCAAAAAGGATATGGATAAATCTGGAACTCGTTAAAAAACCGGTTCACTGCATAGAATACATCGTAGTTCACGAATTAGCGCATCTTATCGAGAGAAATCATAATAAAAGATTTACCGCAGTTATGGATACATTTATTCCGCAGTGGAGAAGTTATAAAAAAGAATTAAACGGCTCATTATTTAAATCATATAAATAATAATAAGTCCGCCCGTTTTCTGCCAGATTTTTTGGCGCCGCCGACATTATAAATGAATTATCCTTCATAACCTCATAATACCGATATCCGATTGACTTTTTTAAAATAATGGTTTAAAATTAGTCATCGACCGCTGTTTGTAAAATTTAACCGCCGTCTATTTTTGCTCAACTTGTTCAAGTTCAACGATACAAACTGCTTCCGCTAATATATTTTGTCTTAACTGTTAAATAAAAAACATCGCTATAAGTCTATAAATTTTATGAAACAATTTAAAAAAGTATTGATAGCCAACAGAGGCGAGATTGCTTCGAGAGTTATCAGAGCTTGCAAAGAGCTTGGTATTAAAACGGTCGCTATTTATTCCGAAGCCGACAGTCAAGCTCTTCACGTAAAAAAAGCCGACGAAGCGTATCTTGTGGGACCTGGACCGATATCCGGCTATCTCAATATCAACAGAATAGTAGATCTGGCTATAAACACCGGAGCCGATGCCATACATCCCGGCTACGGTTTTTTGTCAGAAAATCCAAAATTCCCTGAAGTTTGTGAAAAAAGAGGAATAATATTCATAGGACCGTCTTCTCAAACTATAGCTATGATGGGGGATAAGATAGAATCCAAAAGACTGATGAAGTCGGTTGGAGTTCCAGTGGTCGAAGGATCCGAAGGCGGGGTCGAATCGGAAGAAGAAGCTGTCGCCATTGCAAATAAAATAGGATATCCCGTTATGATAAAGGCTTCGGCCGGGGGCGGCGGAAAAGGCATAAGAATTTGTTTTAACGACGGGGAGTTGATTAAAAATTTTCCCTTATCACGTTCCGAAGCCGAAAAATCTTTCGGAAACCCCGAAGTTTTTATAGAAAAGTACATAGAAAAGCCCCATCATATCGAATTTCAAATACTTGCGGATAATTACGGAAATATCATACACCTCGGCGAAAGAGACTGCTCTATTCAGAGAAGGCATCAAAAACTTATAGAAATCGCCCCCTCACTTATTTTAAACGAAGAAATGCGCAAAAAAATGGGAGAATCGTCTGTGAAAGCCGCACGCGCCTGCAATTACCGCAATGCAGGAACGATAGAGTATATCGTCGATAAAAACGGTAATTATTATTTTATGGAAATGAATACCCGAATACAGGTGGAGCACAGCGTTACCGAAATAGTTACCGGCGTCGATATAGTCGGCGAGCAAATTCAGATAGCAATGGGCAAGGAACTCGACATTAAGCAGGAAGACGTTTCTATGAGGGGATATGCCATAGAGTGCCGAATAAATGCCGAAAATCCTAGAAAAGATTTTATTCCCAGCACCGGAAAGATCACTGCTTATTATTCTCCGGGAGGAATAGGGGTGAGAATAGACGGCGCAGTTTATAAAGATTATATAATCCAGCCGTTTTACGATTCAATGATTGCAAAGCTTACGGTCAGCGGCAGGACTTGGGAAGAAACCGTCAGGAGGGCGCAGAGGGCGCTGGACGAGTACGTGGTAAAAGGCATTAAGACGACCATACCGTTTCAGCTGAAAATAGTTCAGGACGAAGATTTTTTAAAGGGAAATTTCGATACGCATTTTATCGACGAAAGGCTTTATTTAAGGGATTATAAATTACAGAAGGACCCTTTCGACAGGATACTTGCGATATCGGCGGCCATATCGGCTTATTACGGAATTTAGTATAATATAAAGGTAAGGTATAAATACATGGAAGAGAAAAGCTACATAAGAAAAATAGGTATTACCGAGACGGTCCTAAGAGATGCGCATCAATCTCTTTTAGCTACGAGAATGATTACCCCCGATATACTCGGCATAGCTAATGTTCTCGATAATATAGGATTCTGGTCTTTAGAAGTCTGGGGCGGGGCGACGTTCGATTCATGTCTTAGGTTTTTAAAAGAAGACCCGTGGGAAAGGCTTAAAAGGATTAGGAAAGCATATAAAAATTCAAGGCTTCAGATGCTTTTAAGAGGGCAGAACTTAGTCGGGTACAGACATTATGCCGACGACGTAGTCGAAAAGTTTGTTTCGTTAAGCGCCGATAACGGTATAGACGTATTCAGAATATTCGATTCCCTGAACGATTTCAGAAACATAAAAAAAGCCGTAGAAACGGCAAAAAAGAAGAAAAAAACGGTTGAAGCCACTATATGCTATACGACGAGCCCCGTCCATACGAACGAGCTTTTTACCCAAATGGCAGTAGAGCTTGAGAATATGGGGGCGGATACTATATGCATAAAAGATATGGCGGGGCTCCTTTCCCCCACTAATGCATATAATCTCGTATCTATGATTAGAAAAAAAATAAGCCTTCCTATTCATTTACATTCACATTCTACCAGCGGTTTTGCTTCCATGTCTTTATTGAAAGCCGTCGAAGCGGGAGCCGATATTATCGACACGGCTATCTCTTCGATGTCTTGCGGGACATCGCATCCTCCCACCGAGTCGATGGTTTTTACGTTATCGGAGATGGGTTACGATATCGACCTCGACCTCGAAAAACTTAAAGAGGTTGCGGATTATTTCAGAAATGTCAGGAAAAGATACGGCTCTTTGGAAAGCGAATATACGAACATAAACGCAGACATTATAGTTACTCAGGTTCCGGGCGGAATGATGTCCAATCTCGCGAACCAGCTTAAAGAGCAGAACGCTCTCGACAAAATGGAAGAGGTGCTTTATGAAGTTCCTCAGGTAAGGGAAGATTTCGGCTTCCCCCCCTTGGTAACCCCGACTTCTCAGATTGTAGGAACGCAGGCCGCTCTTAACGTAATAACCGGCGAAAAATATAAAGTGGTAACAAGCGAAACAAAAAATTACCTTAAAGGCTATTACGGCAAGCCGCCCGCCGAAATTAATTCCGAGATACAGAAACGGGTGCTTGGGAACGAAGAAATCGTTACCGTCAGGCCTGCCGATTTAATAGATGCCGAACTATCTAAAAAATATAAAGATATTAAAGAATTCGATATAAACGACGAGGACCTGCTTTCGTATGTTTTATTTCCCAATATCGCTTTAGAATTTTTTAAAGACAGAAAAGCCGGCAATCTGCCGGATTATTCAAAACCTACCGATAAAGAATCGGTTATAAGTCCGGTGCAGGAACAGAGTACCTTGCAAGAATCGACTTCTGCGGCTTTGGAAAAGGACGGCGGACTTGCTCCGAGCGAGTTTATCGTTACGGTTCACGGCGAAAGCTATAAGATAAAAATTGCGGGCGTAGGACACAAGTCGGATCAAAAAAGACCTTTTTTCTTGAATATAGACGGCGCATTGGAAGAAGTGGTCATAGAATCGCTTACCGAAATTGTCCCGAGCGCCGGCGGAGAAATAGTAGGCGAAAGTATAGCAAGGTCAAAAAGACCTTCTCCGAAAAGGGACGGTGATGTTTATGCCCCTATGCCGGGAAGGATTACAAAAGTTATAGTTAAAGAAGGCAGTCCGGTAAAAGCGGGCGATACCGTTTTAATAGTAGAAGCGATGAAAATGGAAAACGAGATACATACCCCTATTGACGGCGTAGTTAAAGAAATTTACATAAAAGAAGGGGACAGCGTAAATCCCGACGAAACATTAATTTACGTCGAGGCTTGTAATGCTTAATATTGTGGTATAATTAAGTAAGAAGGTGAGTAAATTGATTAGAAAACCTGCCGCAATAGGTTATTTTTATCCGGAAGGAATAGATAATATAAAGAATTTAATCGATTCCTTCGATGTTGTTCCTCCGAAAGAAAAAATAAATACTTTCGGTATTATATCGCCGCATGCCGGTTATGTATATTCCGGAAAGACGGCGTACGCCGGATTTTCAAGCATTAAAATAAAAAATAACATTATTATCATAGGTCCGAACCATACCGGCATGGGAGCCGGTTATTCCGTTATGAATAACGGTAAATACGATTTTAAAGATTTTTCCGTTTCTATTAACGCCGAGCTTGCCGACGCTATAATAAAAGACGCCGGCAGTCCGTTTATTTCCGATGAACTTGCGCATTTAAAAGAACATTCCGTCGAAGTACAAATACCCCTTCTCTATAGTTTTAAAAAAGATTTTAAGATTGTTCCCATAGTGGTTTCTTTTATAAGGTATAACGATGTATTAAATGCTTCTAAGGCGATATTTAATGCTTTAAGGAAATTGAATCTGCTTGACGACGTTTTAATAGTAGCAAGTTCCGATATGACCCATTATGAACCGGCGGAATCCGCCAGATTAAAAGACGATATTGCCATTAAAGAGATTCTGGATTTGAATCCGCGCGGCCTATACGAAAAAGTCGGAGAAAACGATATTACGATGTGCGGCTTTATTCCGGCGTCTATAATGCTTAATGTCGCTAAAATGGCGGGCCGCACAAAATCGAAATTGATAGGCTATACAAATTCGGGAGAGGCATCCGGCGATTATTCGAGCGTGGTCGGATATTCCTCCATCGTTATATATTAAAAAATAATGAATAATATAAAAACAAGATTTGCTCCGAGTCCTACCGGTTTTCTGCATATAGGAGGAGCAAGAACGGCTCTTTTTAGCTATGTTTACGCCAAACATAACGGCGGAAAATTTGCATTAAGGATTGAAGATACCGACTTTGAACGCTCAGAAAAAAGATTCGAAGAAGATATAATGGAAAGCCTGAAATGGCT
>JAJYYS010000163.1:2335-3023 GCA_021800745.1 bacterium | reverse complement strand
TTCTTCGCTTATGCGGGCTAGTATAGTCGGGTTATTAATTTTATAGCCGTTTAAATGTAAAATCGGAACGACGATGCCGTCGGCTTTCGGGTTTAAAAATTTATTTATATGCCATGAAGCCGCCATTGGTCCGGTTTCGGCCTCGCCGTCTCC
The DNA here is from genome assembly GCA_021800745.1 of bacterium. The sequence goes on along the minus strand of JAJYYS010000163.1, from coordinate 2,870 downwards.
GACGACGCAAAATACCGTTAAGTCCCGGTTGTCTAACGCCGCTCCGTAAGCATGGCTTAAGGCGTAGCCAAGCTCGCCGCCTTCGTGGATAGAACCGGGCGTCGAAGGAGAAACATGGCTTGGGACTCCGCCCGGCGTGGAAAATTGCCTAAAAAGCGTTTTAAGCCCGTCGTAGTTTTCGGAAATATCAGGGTAATATTCGCTGCAAGTTCCCTCAATATAGGTATTAGCTATGATTGCGGGACCGCCATGCCCCGGTCCTGTAATAAAAAGTGAATTGAAATCATATTTTTTTATTATTCTGTTTAAGTGGGCATAAATAAAATTAAGTCCGGGCGATGTTCCCCAGTGTCCCAATAACCTCGGTTTTATATCTTCGAGTTTTAAGGGAGTTCTTAGCAGCGGATTATCCATTAAATAAATCTGCCCTATGGTTAAATAGTTTGCCGCATCGAAATAAAGATTAATTGTTTCCAGTTCGCTTCCCGAAAGATAATTCCGGAATTTATCGGATTGATTGATATTCATTTATACC
>JAJYYS010000163.1:0-2325 GCA_021800745.1 bacterium | reverse complement strand
TGATAAAAGGTATTATGATTTACTTATATTTTAGTATATCATTAAAATTTATTTTTTATATTAAGCATGTTATTTTATAATTTATCCATTTTCTTTGAATAACCCCTTAACATAATCGAATTAAGCATTACAATTATATCGGAAACCGCCATTGCGGCGCCCGCAAAAGCCGGCGGAAGCAGCCAGCCGGTGAAGTGGTAAAAAAGTCCAGCCGCAAAAGGAATACCCAGCCCGTTAAAGAAAAAAGCCCAAAAAAGATTTTGTTTAACCTTGTTTAAAGTTTTTCTGCCGAGCGCCACGCTTTTATAAGCATCTTTAATATCACTTTTTACTAATACAATGTCGCCTGTTTCCCTTGCGACATCCGTTCCGCTGCCTATCGCTATTCCCACATCGGCATAAGCTAGCGCCGGCGCATCGTTAATTCCATCCCCGACCATAGCGACTTTTAAACCGAGATTTTTTAATTTTTTTATTTCGTTAAGTTTGTCCTGCGGCAGAACATTTGCGATGATATTTTTTTCGTCTATACCTACCTGAGCGGCGACACTCGAAGCTGAATTTAAATTATCCCCCGTTAAAAGATATGATGCTATACCTATAGATTTTAATTTAATTATCGCTTCCCTTGCCCGTTCTTTAACTTTGTCCGCTAAAGTAATAATGCCTGTCATATCGCCGCCGCTCGAAATTCCGATAACGGTTTTGCCTTCTTTTGTATATTTTTCCTCGAGTTCGTTAAATTTAGATAAATCGATATTTTCAGTTTCGAATAACCCTCTCTTCCCGATAAGAATCTTTTTTCCGGAGTAATTAAATGTTATGCCAAGGCCGCCTATTTCTTTATAATCCATGAGCTTAACCCCTGCGTCAGCCAAGCCGGTATTTTCGGCTGGTTTGCCAGGGTTATCGGCTTGTTTATTGTAATCGTTATATCTATTAACGATTGCCGATGCGATAGGGTGGGAGGAGAAACCCTCCCCGTAAGCCGCAATTTTTAAAATTTCATTTGCGGGCAAACTGCCTAATGGTATTACATCCGTTACCTCAGGCTTGCCGTAAGTAATTGTACCGGTTTTATCAAAAACAACGGCGTTTATTCTTGCTATCTCTTCGAGGCCGGATGATTTTTTTATTAATATCCCCTTTTCGAGACCAATCGAGCTTCCAATCATAAGAGCCATAGGCGTGGCAATCCCCATGGCGCAGGGGCAGGCTATAACTAATACCGCAATAGCGGCGGATAGAGCAAATAAAAAACTTGAATGAAAAATAAATTTCCACGATATAAACGATATTAACGATATTATAACGACCACCGGCACGAAATAATTAGTTACCTCATCGGCTATGCGCTGAATCGGCGCCTTATCCGCCTGGGCATCTTCCACAAGCCTGACTATTTGGGAAAGGACGGTATCTTTGCCAACCCTTAAAGCCTTCATTTTGATAACCTGTCCGCTGTTTATCGTTGCTCCGCTCACTTCGCTGTTAACCGCTTTTTCTACAGGAATAGGTTCGCCCGTCAGCATGGACTCGTCTATCTGGGTTTGTCCCTCTATAATTACGCCGTCGACGGGAATTTTATCCCCCTTTTTTACCAAAAGAATATCTCCTGCTTTCACGCTCGAAGTATCCACCTCCTTCACCGTCCCGCTGGTTTCGATAAGGTTTGCTTTGTTGGCCTGAAGTTTAAATAAGGCTTTCAATGAGGAAGCCGCCCTCTGTTTTGAAATCTTTTCCAGCAGTTTTCCAGTTCTGATAAAAAGTATAAGCAAAACTGCTGTCTCGAAATAAAGCGCTCCGTTGAATAAAAAGACGGAAGCAACGGAATAAAAATATGCGGCGGAAATACCGAGCGAAACCAGGACGTCCATATTTGACGAAAAACTTCTTAAAGAATAATAAGCTCCTTTATAGAATGTAAGCCCGGCGGTAAACTGGACTACCGAGGCTATTATAAATAGTATAAATATATTTGCTTTATCCGGAATTCCCGAGATACCGAACATATTTTTATAGGTCAGGACAACAACGGGAATTGCAAGAATGAATGTGAATATCAGCCAGTTAAGGTCTTTTTTCCAATCCGGAATCTTACGGAACCATTTATCGAGCCAGGCAATAGGCGGCGAAACAGGCGCAATTGCAAGTAAAGTTTTTTCCGATTCCCCAAGGTTTTCCGCCTCATCCACAGGAGTATATCCGCTTTCCGTTACGGCTTTAAATATAGCCTCTTTAGATGTTATGGACGGGTCGAACGATACATATCCGCTTTCCCCCGCAAAATTTACCGTTACGGTATTTACTCCTTCAATCTTGCCG
>JAJYYS010000162.1 GCA_021800745.1 bacterium | reverse complement strand
AAACCTATCCATTGTCTTTATAGACTCGGTCTCTGTCGGTTCTATCATAATGGCGCCGTGTATATTTTTCGGAAAGTAAACCGTTGGAGGATGAAAACCGTAATCTATTAAAAGCTTTGCAAGTTCAAGGGTCGATATTCCGTTATCCTCGAGCGCCTTATCGGTAAAAACGCATTCGTGCATGCATAATTTATCCTCAAACGGGTCTGCGCCGTTCAATATCTTACCGAGCCTTTTTTTGATATAATTTGCGTTAAGAATGGCAATTTCGCTAACCGCCGAAATATTATCATTTCCAAGAGAAAGAATATAAACGTAAGCCTTTAAAAGGACACCGAAATTACATAAAAATGGAGCGATTCTCCCGATGGTTTGTTTTTTGTCTTCGCTTAAGTTATAATTACCGTCATTAAAACTCACATAGGGTACAGGCAGGTAATCCTTTAGGGACCCCCTGACTCCAACGGCTCCGCTCCCGGGTCCGCCTCCCCCGTGCGGAGTGGAAAATGTCTTATGTAAATTAAGCTGGATTATATCTATCCCCATATCCGAAACCTTAACATTACCAATAAAGGCATTAAAATTAGCCCCGTCCATATAAACCAACGAACCGTTTTTATGCACGATTTCACTTATCTTTTTAATATCTTTTTCAAAAATTCCAAGGGTGTTGGGGTTTGTGAGCATTATCGCCGCAACATTTTTAGAGAGGTATCTTTCTACATCTTTTGCCTCGATATGCCCGTTTACGCCTGTTTTAATTTCCACCGGAGTAAAGCCTGCGAGGGCGGAACTTGCGGGATTGGTTCCATGTGCGCTGTCGGGTATGAGTATAGCATCTCTTTTCTCGCCTTTTAAGTCGTAATATTTTTTTATCATCTTTAATCCGGTAAATTCACCGGCGGCGCCGGCTTGAGGCGAAAAACTAAATTCATCCAAACCTGTAAGCTCGCAAAGAATGAGATTAAAATCGTGTATTATTTTTAAAACAGGCTGAACGAGGTAAGCGGGCGTTAAAGGGTGTAAATTTTTTATACTATCAAACGATGCTATTAACTCGTTTATCTTTGGATTATATTTCATAGTGCAGGACCCTAACGGATAAAAAACCGAATCTACGCACATATTCCAGCTTGAGAGCCTGACAAAATGCCTGACCACGGTTGGTTCTGAGACCTCGGGCAGCCTTGGCGGCTTTTTCCTTATAAATTTTTTATTTATATAATCCTTCGGCGTTTTCTTTAATTCCGAATCTTTTAATCCGCAATCGGGGATGCTTATGCCGTAAACCCCTTTAGAACCCTGGCGAATCAATAAATCCTCGTCAAAAAAAAGGCCTGAAATTCCCGGAAAATTCACCATCTTTTACACCGCCGTTTTTATTATATCTTTCGCATTTTCTACATATCTTTCAATGCCTTCGGTACCGTTATTTTCCGTTGCGGAGACCAAAATTCCGCTTCCGTCGATTTGTATGCCCGCTAAAATCCCTTGAGCCGCCATTTTATTAATAAATTGAAGTGCGGTAATCTTTTCGTTTTTAATTCTTAACGCAAACTCGTTAAAAAAGTCCCCCGAAAACCACGGCTCAAAAAACCCGGTTTTTAAAAGTTTTTCGTGCAATATATGCGCAAGTTTAAGATTTAAAAGCGATAACTCCTCGAATCCTCTTTTTGAACATAAAGAAAGATAAATAGCCGCCCTGACGGCATTTAAAGAGTTATTAGTGCAAATGTTCGAGGTTGCGGCGCCCCGTCTTATATGCTGCTCCCTTGTCGCAAGAATAAAGGCGTAAGCGTCCTTGTTTTTGGCGTCTTTTGTCTTTCCGACAATCCTTCCAGGCATCTGCCTGATATAATCTTTCTTTGCTCCAAAAAGCCCGAGAAGCGGACCGCCGAAATTCATATAATTCCCAAATGAATTTCCCTCTCCCGCAAATATATCGGCGTTATAAAAACCGGGGGGATTTATGACGCCGAAACTAAACGGTTCCGTTGAAGAAACCACTAAAAACGGTTTTGGATTAAAGCTATGAACCTGAGGTTCTAATTCCTCTAAATCTTCTATGACTCCATAATAGTTTGGCTGCTGAATGACCACCGTAGAAACATTATTTTTAAGTTTTAATTTTAAATCGCTTAAATCGGTTTGACCTGTTTTTTTATTGAGCTTGACCGTTTCTATTTTTGCCTTTATATCGCCTATAAATGATTTAATAACCGAAAAATAATTCGGATTAATCCCTTCGGAAATTAAAATTAAATGCTCTGCGGTTCCACTCCCTTGACGGGAGGGGTTAGGGGAGGGTGTGGGATTGGTTTCATTTTTTGAATAATTATTCCGGGGTTGCCCGCTTTGAGGACCCTGTTCAGGATTTGCGTTTAAATAAAGCCTGAGAGACATTAATACCGCCTCTGCCAGACTTTCTGCGCCGTCATACATCGATGCATTTACGACATCCATTCCCAAAATCTCTGCTACCATAGATTGAAATTCAAATAAAGCAAAAAGGGTTCCCTGGCTCACCTCCGGTTGATAAGGCGTGTACGGAGTATAAAATTCCGACCTGGAAATAAGGCTGTCTATTGCCGCAGGAACAAAATGATTATAAACCCCCCCGCCAGCAAAGATAGAAAAAAGGTTTTTATCCGGAAGTTTTAAGGCGATATCTTCGAAATAGCGGTATAAAGATAACTCGTCCATTCCCCGGGAAAGTGTTTTTAAATTATTTGCGTCTATTAAAGGGATGTCTCCAATAATTTTCTCGAATAATTCCTTTTTACCCTTTATATTAAGAATGGAATAAAGCCTTTTAACATCGGTTTCGGAATTTGGAAAATAACGAAAATTAGGCATGGGAGGACGACACGAAAGATTCATAGGTATTTTTGTCCATTAAGCCTGATTCATCCGGATGGGCAAGCGCTTCCACCCTGGCAATATAACCCGACCCGTATGGATCCGTATTGATGAGTTCGGAAGAATCGTTTAAATTGGAATTAACGGAAATAATTTTAAGGGCGACA
>JAJYYS010000161.1 GCA_021800745.1 bacterium | reverse complement strand
ATAGATGCAATGCAAAACTATATATGGACAACAATGACTACCGCCTCCGATGTCGTCGGGATAGAAACTACCGTGAATCACATGATAACCACGATGGGTATAGGCGGAAAAGGCAGCGGCTTCGAATGGTATAATCCGTGGACGTGGAACAAACTTACGAGTCTCGCCGGAAGGCTTATCTTTGAATTTATTTTTTCAATCATATTATTTATCGTTTATATAATTTATGTTGTTATATATTTTATCATTTATCTTTTTCAGATATTAATTTTAGCGTTACTGTACGCGATATTTCCTATCGCAGTCGGGTTATGGGTCGGCGAATATTCTGAAAGCGTAAAACCCCTGCAGTCGTGGTTTAAATGGTTTATAGAGGTTGCAAGCTGGGGTATAGTTATAGGGCTTGAGAATGTTATTTTCAACACGACGGTAGGAGACTATCTATCTAATGCCGGACTAATGAATGCCGGCCCTGTCGGCATCGGCTTCAGCCTAATAGTCGCCGTGGGTTTAGTCATAACAATGTTGGCATTGCTCTTAGCAGGACCGTTTTTAATCCATAAAATATTCGGCATGACATCGGGACATGGGCATGCAACAAATTCGATGAATAAAGTTAAGAATTCGAAAGACAGCTCGGATACAAAGCAAAATCAAAAAACAATACAAGAAGGTTTAAAGGCGATGGCGACCGGCGGAGCTTCCATTCCCGCCGATATGGCTAAGGAAGGTGCTAAACAGGCGGCAAGCAGTGTTCAGGAAGGCAGTGCGGGCGGCGGCATCGCTCCAGGAGCTCCTACAAAACTTAACGATTAACGAGGCGAGATAACTTATTATGGACAACAAAAGATTATTTAACGAAATATGGGGCGGTTTAAAGTTAGAAAATCTCGGCTATAAGATTTTAGCCGGAGGAATGTTTTTAATCGCATTATGCTCCATAGCGTTATCGTATTATGTTTATTCCATTAATAGAGTGCCTATCGTGATTAGGGTTAATAAAGTCGGAAAGGCAGCCGTCCTACGCAGAACTGCATTCAAAGAACCGGCCGGCAAAGGCGAAATATATTATTTTACAAAGTCGTTTTTGCGGGAGATGGTGGGATTCAACAGTTTCACGGTAAGAACGCAGATAGCAAGGGCTTTAAACAAAATGAGTCCTTCCTACGCTAAATACATGAACGGAACGATAAAGAGGACTAAATACATTCAAAACGCGGCGGCGGCAAACGTGGATTTCAGGCTTAATATAAAAAAAATCGCGATAAGAAACCAAACCGCTCATCATATCGTTTTAAGGGCGATATTGGAAATTGAAATTATTTCCAATCAAACTGGAACTATTGAAGAAACCGAGAATTATATGGATAGGATAATTTTAAAAAGGATAAGGCGTTCTACAAATTTTCCATTCGGACTTGAAGTCGTGAATTTTACGGAAACTAAATTATGATTTTTAAGGATAAAAAAATAAAAGAATTAGAAGTTCAACTTGAAAATCCAAATCTATCCGACGAAGAAAGGGTAGAATTGGAAAAACAGCTTGCGACCCTTAAATCGGAAAAGCCGTCTCTGCCATGGGGATGGATTATAGGGATTTCGGCGGTAATTTTAGTATATTCGTTTTTAAAAATTGTAGGATTATTCGTGAATAAAAAACCAGTAAAAGCGCATAAAATATATAACGAAAAAATAACAAAGCCTGTACATTATACAGCAAACGATTTTATTACAAAAACAGTCAAAAAGAAACATCCCGCCGGTTATTCTAAGTTAAACAGCGAAATTTCTTTGCTTAAGAACAAATTAAAAAATCAAAAAGTAGGCCACTTGGTAAACCCGTCCAATACAGCGCAAAATATAACCGGCAGCAATAAGTCTATAGTGATATTCGTGAATCCAAAATATATGAGTAAAATTAAGTTGCAAGAAGGATACAAATCCCCCGTGCAGATAGCGAATACTGCTTTAAAATATACTCCCGCCGGATATAATAGTCCTTATAAAAATTATGCAAATCCTAACGCGGCGAATAATATATTGATACCGGAAGGCGCCATTATCTCGGCTTATACTAAATATAAACTCTATTCCTATAATACCAGCGTTCCGGTTATAGCCGTCGTGTCTGCCCCTTATAGTTTTAAAGGCAAGGTAGTTATTCCGTCGGGATATGAATTTATGGGGTCCGTTTCAGGGCATACAAAATCTAGGCTGGATATAAAATTTAAGCAGATAATAAATCCTGCGAACGGTCAATCTATTAATATTAACGCCATAGCGGTTATGCAGAACGGATCGGCGGGCATAGTCGGCAACGCCCATTACCACGTTATCCAGAACGTTCTGTCCGGCATCGGCGCCGGAATTCTCGGAGCGACCGCTATGTTCGCTGGGGGTGGCTCGGCTATGAATTCAAACGGAGCATATACTTATCAAGATACTTTACGGCAGAACGTAGCACAAAACGAAACGCAGTATGCCCAAAACAGCCTAAATAATGCGACGCAGTCGGCAAGCCAAGTCGTTATAACGCTGCCGGCAAAAACGCCTATTAAGATAATGTTTTTAAAACCGCTTACGAGGAAATAATGAGTTTAGAAAAAATAAATAAAATTAAAAAGGAATTAGATGATTTCTATGTTCAGCGCACGGAAACCATAGATATGATTTTATTGGCTGTTTATTCGAGAAAAAATGCTTTTTTGATAGGAGAACCCGGACTTGCCAAAACGGATATTTTAAAAGCGTTTTCGGAATCGGTCAAAGGCTTTAAGTTTTTTGAGTACCAAATGAGTTTCTCGACTAAATTAGAAGATTTGTTATCTATGAATGTTCAAGGCGGTATAGGCATAGATAACTGTCATATAGCCTTGATAGACGAATTTTTTAAAGGAAATCCGTCAGTGTTGAATAGCCTTCTTGCGATTCTGAACGAAAAGATAATATATGTGCCTGAAAAAAAGACTATACCGATGCTTACTGTTTTTGCCACGTCAAACGAAAAACCCGATGCGACGGAGGGAACGTCTA
>JAJYYS010000027.1 GCA_021800745.1 bacterium | reverse complement strand
GCGACGGAAGGAAGAAAGACGAGGTCGGTGATAATTACCGATTCCGGTCATGTTATACTTTCGGCGCTGAATACTTCCACTATTATCGCAAGATTGGAAGACAAGGATTAGTATGTATAATTATTATTATATATGATGGACGAAAAAGGTATAAAATTTGAAGATAAAGAACTGCATCTCGACGGAAAACCCAAGGGCTTAATTTTTGCGGTGTCCGCCCCTTCGGGTACCGGCAAAACTACTTTATGCAACATGCTTTTGCAGGAATTTAAAGACATAAAATCAAGTATTTCCTTTACGACGAGAGCAAAAAGACCCGGAGAAGAAAACGGAATAAGTTATCATTTTATTAATGATTCGGAATTTGATAGAATGATAAGAGAGGATGAATTTATAGAATGGGCTAACGTTTTCGGCAAAAGATACGGAACGGCATATAAATCGGTTTTTAATCAGGACCGTTTATCAGATGTTTTATTAGAGATAGACGTTCAAGGGGTCGAAAAACTCATAGAAATATACGGGAACGCTAAAAGCTTAAATAAGCCTAATCGCTTCGAGAATAATGCAAACCGGCCGGTTACGATATTTATAACGCCGCCGTCGTACGAAGACCTTTGCGAAAGGCTGAAAAAAAGAGGCGGTATGGATTCTGCGGAATTAAATAAAAGATTAAATGCCGCTTACGAAGAAATTAAAAAAAGCGTTTTCTACGACTACATAATAACAAACGATGATTTAAGCGTGGCATACGTAAAATTAAAATCTATCATAATTGCGGAAAGATGTAAAAATTTACAAAAAGTTTAAAAATATAATAATTCGGAGGGATATTTAAATGGCAAGAGTAACTATCGAAGATTGCTTAGTTAATGTGGAAAACAGATTCGCGCTTGTAATAATAGCGGCAAAAAGAGCGAGACAGCTTATGGAAGGCAGAGAAGCTAAAATAGTTTCCAAAAATAAACCTATTGTAGTTGCATTGAGGGAGATTGCAAAAGGCTATATCGGAGTGAAACAGAAATAGCCGCCGTCTTTTGTCTTAAAATTATGCGCTTAGATAAATGTGCCGATAAAGAATAAACTATGAGTCCTTCAAACGAAAATCTCGTTACGGTAAACCCCACCGGCGACTTCAGTTCGCTTAATAATCTTATAGAGCTATTTAGAAATAATATAAGCAGTATCGACGACGTGGGTATGGAAGAAATACACGGCGAAAAATTCAAACTGTTTAAAAAAGCCTATAACTTTTCTAAAAGGGTTCACCAAGGCCAAAAAAGAGTATCGGGAGAACCCTACCTTACGCATCCGATAGAAGTTGCGGCTATCGTTGCCGGATTAAGGATGGATTGCGCCTCTGTCGTTGCGGCGCTTCTTCACGATACCGTAGAAGATACTTTAGCCACTATCGAAGATATAGAGCGGGAATTCGGAGAAGAAGTGGCTTTTATAGTCGAAGGTTTAACCAAACTCGGAAAACTATCCTTTAAGAGTTCGGAAGAGCTTGAAGCCGAAAATATAAGAAAGATGATAGTCGCTATGGCTAAAGATATAAGGGTAATAATTATAAAATTAGCCGACAGACTACACAATCTGCGGACGCTCGACGTTCTCCCTAAAGAAAAACAAATCAAAATAGCGCAGGAAACATTAGATATTTATGCCCCCCTCGCCAACAGGCTCGGAATATTTTTTATAAAAAGCGAGCTTGAAGACCTGTCTTTTAAATATTTGAATTCCGAAAGCTATAAAGACCTGTCTTTCAGAATAAATAAAAAAAAGACCGAAAGAGAAAAATATATAGAAAAGGTTACGGGAATTCTTAAAGAAAATCTAGAGAAGCATAACCTGAAAGCCGAAATTTACGGAAGGCCGAAGCATTTTTACAGCATCTATAGAAAAATGATTGAACAGCATGTTAGCTTTGAAGATATTTATGACTTACTTGCTCTAAGAATCATAGTCGATACGGAAACTGAATGTTACGAAGCTCTCGGCATAGTCCACTCGATATGGAAGCCTATTTCCGGCAGAATCAAAGATTACATAGCTATGCCCAAGGCTAATTTATACCGCTCTCTGCATACGACGGTAATCGGTCCTGAAGGCATGAGGGTCGAGATACAGATAAGGACCAAGCAGATGCACTTTATAGATGAATTCGGTATTGCCGCCCATTGGAAGTATAAAGAAAATATGCCCGCCGAAAAAGAGGACGTCGAGCAGTTTAACTGGCTTAGACAGCTTGTAGAATATCAAAGGGACCTTGAAGACCCGCACGAGTTTTTAGACAGCGTAAAAATAGACCTTTTTCAGGAAGAAGTTTATGTGTTTACTCCTAAAGGAAAAGTTATCGCTCTTCCTAAAGATTCCACTCCTATAGATTTTGCTTATTATATACATACCGAGGTAGGCGACAAGTCCGCAGGGGCAATCGTCAACGGCGTGATTGTTCCGCTAAGGCAAAAACTCTCCAACGGAGATATAGTGGAAATTATCGCAAAAGAAGGGCATCATCCTTCAAAAGACTGGTTGAGGTATGCTAAATCATCAAAAGCTATTTCTAAAATAAGAAATTATATAAGGCAGACCGAAAGAGACGAAAGCATCGAAGCGGGAAGGGAAACATTAGAAAAGGAATTTAAAAAACTAGAAAACAAAATCGTCGATTTTAAAGAATTAGTCGCCCAGTCGGCGCAAAAGCTTTCTCTTAAGAGCGAGGACGACCTTTTCGCCGGAATAGGCTACGGTAAATATTCGCCGCCCTATTTATTCTCGCTGGTTATGCCCGGTTATAAAAAAACGGACAAGTTGTCTTTAATAACAAAAACTACCGGCAGCGTAATCAGTAAAATTCTCCAAAAAATTAAGCCCGGTTCCGTAAAAAGCGAAGCTATAGTGTCTCCTTTCGGTGGAGACCTGCTTTATAAGCTTGCGGGATGCTGCCACCCTATACCCGGCGACGATATAGTCGGGTTTATCTCAAGGGGAAGGGGAGTTATAGTCCATAAATATGATTGCAAGAACATAATCGGCATCGATAAAAGCAGGCTTATAAACGTGAGTTGGAAAGAGGGGGCAGGCAGGCAGAATTTATCCGGCGGAGAATTTTTCGAGACAAAGATAAGAATTATCACGGATGATAAAAAAGGCATTTTAGGCGACATAGCTTCTTTGATTTCCGCGAAAGGGGCGAACATATCCAAAGCTCAAGTCAGAACTATTAAAGACGGGAGAGCCGTGCACTTATTCGATATCGAAGTCAGAGACAACAAACAGGCCGATTCCATTATCGACGGCATAAAATCGGTTAAAGGCGTAATAAAAGTAAACAGAGTGATTCAGTGAATCTTAAGCGACTCGATAAAAAGGCGTCCGATTTTATCATAAAATAAATCGAACGCCTTTTTATTTACGCCGTTTTATTTTTCTATTTCTTGCAGTCGGTACAAGTAGATATTCCTAAGAGCGTGTATAATAAACAAAATCCAGTTATCGCCGTTATAATGAGTACGGCTCCTACAATTATCAATATTATGCCTAAAACGGCTAAAGACTTGACCTCATAAATGCCGATAACCAATATGACTATACCTGCTATGGCTCTGATAATTCTGTCAACGGCGCTCTCATTTTTTTTAAACATTACAACCCCCTTTTTAAGTTAGTTTTAAATTTAATTTAAACAGTTTTTATCGAATAACTATATATATAAATATTGCAATATATGAATTATAACTTTTAGTTTAATTCTACCATATATTTTTTTTAAATCAATATTAAAAATTTAAAAAACAAACGGCTTTGGTGTTGACAATTTAATAATTAAATAATATAATCGTTAAACTAACGTAGGCAATAGCATTTAATAAAAGATTAAAAAAGAGGAAAACTAAAATGTCGAGAGTTTGCAGTGTTTGCGGAAAAGGCATTCAATACGGGAACAAAGTATCGCATGCCAATAACAAAACAAAAAAAGTATCGCTTCCAAATTTACATACCGTTAAGGCGGTTGTTTCTTCCGGCGGCAATAAAAAAATTAAGGTTTGCGCAAAGTGTCTTAAAGCCGGCAAAGTCGTTAAAGCCGTCCGCTAAAAGAAAGGAGACGGACTTAAGTCCGTCCCTAAACCGCCTGAAAAATTATTTTCTTAAAAACGCTATATGCTCCATATGATAGGTTCTCGGAAACATATCCGTTAAATTTACCCCTTCAATCTTATAGCCCGTTTCCGCAAAAACTTTTAAATCCCTCAAAAGCGTCATAGTGTCGCATGAGATATATATAATGCATTCAGCGTTTATCGAGGCTATTTTAGCCGCAAGCCCTTTAACGCCTGCTCTCGGCGGGTCTAAAACTATTAAATCGCATGTTTTTTTATTTTTCCCTGCCCCCGCTTTGTCAAGGTAGCCTGCTACGTCGGACTCGATGAATTTGATGTTTTTAATATCGTTTAATATCAGATTTTTTTCCGCGAGTTTTATGGAGAAACCGCTTGATTCAACCCCGGTAATATTATCCGCAAACGGCGCTAAAAAAAGAGTGATATTTCCATACCCGCAATATAAATCAAGAGCATTAATAAAATTACGTCCCCTTTCCGCCGTAATGTTTTTCAAATATCCCGTAACGGCGGTTATAATGTTTTCATTCTGTTTTTTGTTGACCTGAATAAAAGTAGGAAGGTCATACGAAAATTTTTTATCTTTTACGGTAAAATAATCGTCGCTGCTATTGCCGGTATTTTGCGCGGTATCTATTTCCTCTGCCCGTTTATATTTAACGGTTTTTTTGCCGCGAAGTTCAAAAAAAATATTATCAGCCCCGGTATTTTTTATCGCATCTTCCGCAAAACGTTTTAATATCGGACCGTGATTTTTAAATCCAAAGATTATATTTTTTATTCCGGCATCTGCCAGCGTTACCTTTGTAATCCTGTCCAAAATAGTATCTTTATAAGTTTTGTCCGATAATAAATTTCTTACGTTTTTTAACATTTCATTTATGCTTTCTTGCGCAAGAAAGCAATATTCTACGTCTATTACATGATGAGTTAATTTTTTATAAAATCCTATATAAGGCGGATATATTTTTAATCCGATTTTTTGTCTGTAATTAAGATAATTTTTATCTGCCGGATTGCTTGTTATATAGACGTCGTCGATATTAACCGTATTTTTAAAAGTTTTTTTAAATTCGGTTTTAAAAATTTCCGTTTTCCAATAAATCTCTTCTTCATAAGGCATATTAAGATAACCGCATCCGCCGCAGATGCCAAAATGCTTGCATGCCGGCTCGATTCTTTTCGGGGACGGCGTAATAATTCCGACTATTCTGCCGAACGCATAACTTTTATGTTCGTCAAATATTTCTATTTTGAGGGCGTCCCCCGGAACAGCATAGCCGACGAATATAACTTTAGAATTAATTCTTCCTACGCCCCAGCCTCCGTATGCCAGCGAATCTATATGTATTGTTTCCAGCATTTTTGCCCCCTTGTTTTTTTAATTATTATATTATATTATTTATAAGGTTTTAAGTGGAGAAATAATATGAAAGGCATTATTCTTGCGGGCGGAAGCGGAACGAGGCTTTATCCCATAACCCTAAGCGTCTGCAAACAGCTCCTGCCGGTTTACGATAAGCCTATGATTTACTATCCCCTGTCGAGTCTTATGCTTGCCGGTATTAGGGATATTCTTATAATAACGACGCCCTCCGATTTAGATAAATTTAGAGCTATATTCGGCAACGGAAACGACTTGGGACTTAACATCGATTATAAAGAGCAGCCCTTGCCCGGCGGATTGGCGGAGGCATTTATAATAGGCAAGGATTTCATAGGCAGAGACGACGTCTGCTTAATTCTGGGCGACAACATCTTTTACGGGCACGGCATTCCGGAAAAGTTTAATTATGCAAAGGATATTATAAAGCGGAACGGAGGCGGAGTAATTTTCACGTATTACGTCGAAGACCCTCAGAGATATGGAGTTATCGAAATAGGCGGCGGAAAAGTTTTGTCGATAGAGGAAAAACCGCAGAATCCAAAATCAAACTACGCGGTCACCGGAGTTTATTTTTACGATAACGAAGTCGTTAATATTGCAGGCGCGTTAAAACCGTCCGAAAGAGGAGAGCTTGAAATAACCGACGTAAACAATGTATATTTAAAAAGCGAAAAACTTAACGCCGTAACGCTCGGCAGAGGTTACGCATGGCTTGACACGGGAACGCCGGAAAGCCTGCTCGATGCTTCAAAATTTATCGAAATGATGGAAAAAAGGCAGGGACTCAAAATCGGATGTATAGAGGAAATCGCTTATAAAATGAACTATATTTCGGAAGAAGGGCTGATAAATCTCTCAAAAAAGTATATTAAAAGCGGTTACGGACGGTATATTTTGAAAATAATAAATGAGAATAAAGATAAGGATATAATTTAAAAGGTAAAAAATACATGAAAATAAGAAAGGTCGTTATGGCGCTCTTGCTGACGGTCGCATTAGGGTTAGGGTCTGGTTTCCTGCTTTCAGGGTGTTCGGGAGTAAATAATTCGTTAGAAAAAGAGCATATTATGAACGGCGGCTGTTTCATAACATGTTATAATAAAACTAATTATATGGCCTATAAACATACTTCCGCCGGAAAATATGCCGATTATAATACCGGCAATAGAGCAGGCGGCGTAAAAAATAAAGCCTGTTTTAAAAAGATAGACGGCTGATTTATGCAAATAGACCTCAGTTTTTGGAGTATAACGGATTGGTCCGCGTTTGCATTGACGCTGGCGGGAGTCTGGCAGTTAAGCTCCCATAAAAAGTCCGGTTTCGCCATAAACATTTTTGCTTCGATAGTATGGGTCGCTATAGGAATCCATTCCGGCTTATCCGGTCTTACGGCATTAAATATAATTTTAATACTTATATATCTCAGAGGTTATATAAAAAAGTAATTTTAGTTTAAATCCTTTTAAATTTTACTAAATTTATAGTATAATAAGTATAATTTTCAAAAAGGCCCCATAGTCTAGCGGTTAGGACGTTGCCCTCTCACGGCAGTAACACGGGTTCGAATCCCGTTGGGGCTGCCATTTTTTTTATTATGAGCATAAGAAAAATTATATTTTTAACAATATTGTTCTTATCGGTTTCGCTTGGTAACGCATCTGCAAACGGAAATCCATCGTTAAAGAAGTCCCCGGTTCAGTCCGGTCAAAAAACCCGCCAAATTTTCAAATATAAAGCCGTTAAAAATCCTGCCGCTATAGCCGTAAATTCCAAAGACGAGATATTTATCGCAGGCGGCAAAAAAAATAGTTATGAAATTGCCGTTTTCAATATATACGGAAAGAGGCTGAAGACTTTTATATACGGCGCTGTTAAGCATAACGGCGTTTACGCCGTAAAAAACGGAAATGGAAAGGTTTATTTTTATAATAATAACGGCATCGTAAAGCCGTGGGCTATTTTTATCGGCAAAAAGGGAAATTTATGGGTTGCAAGCGAAGGAGGCAAAAAAGGATTTATATCTAAAATTTCGCCGGAAGGCAAAGTTTTACTAAAGATAACGAATAATATCGATTTTCCCTATTCTATCGCATTCACCGAGAGCGGCGATATACTTGCCGCCGATTACGGAAACGGATTTGACGGCTATATCTCCGAATATAACTCAAAAGGTATATTTTTAAGGAAGATTACGAAAGGTATAGAAAATCCCTATTCGGTTATAACCGGAAATAACGGAAACATTTATGCCGCAAATTACAATAAAGGCGATATCGTATGCCTGTCTAAAACCGGAAAATTATTATGGAGTTCGTATAAAGATATAAGTTATCCTTATTCTATTTTGTCGGGTAAAACCGGAAATATATGGGTGATTAACGATGGACCGGTTCAGGGAAGCATCATTAAATATACTGCGGGCGGCAGGGTTATTAAATATATAACTTTTGGCATAAGTTATCCTTACGGGGCGGCGGTAGATAAGGCAGGCAATATTTTTGTCGCAAATTTCAACAACGATACGGTTTCGAAATTCAATGAAAAAGGTGAATTTACCGGTTTTGCAGGTAATATCAGGAAACCGATAGGGATAGTCGCAGATGAAAAAGGAGACGTTTTCGTTCTTAACGACGACGGATATTTTACTAAAATAACCGGAAACGGCGGACGACTAAAATCCGATAACCCGGTTAAAAAATAAAAATATATTAGGGCATTTTAAGAAATAGGAGAATCGAATAATTATGAAATGCGCTCTTTATTACGGCAATAAAGACATAAGGCTCATAGAAAAGGATATTCCGAAAATAAGCGGCGACGAAGTTCTTATGAAAGTCGAAGCAAGCGGGATTTGCGGCAGCGACGTAATAGAATGGTACAGGAGGGACAAGGTGCCTCTTGTTTTGGGGCACGAGGTTTCCGGCGTAATAATCGAAACCGGAAAAAACGTTAAACAATATAAAGCCGGCGACAGGATTTGCGCGGCGCACCATGTTCCATGCAATATATGCAAATATTGTCTAAGCGGACATCAGACCGTCTGCGAAACCATAAGAACGACCAACTTTGACCCGGGTGGATTTTCGGAGTATCTGAGGCTTCCCGAAATAAACGTAAAAAACGGAATATATCTTTTGCCGGATTCGGTCAGTTTTGAAGAGGGAACCTTTATAGAGCCGCTGGCGTGCGTCGTGCGCGGGCAGAGGCTTGCGGGAGTAAAACCCGCCGATACGGCAATAGTTTTCGGCAGCGGGCTTTCGGGTCTTCTGCATATAAGTTTTTTAAGGGCTGCGGGCGCAAGCAGGATTATAGCGGTCGATATTAACGATAAACGGCTTGAATACGCAAAAAAATTCGGAGCGGATTATACGTTTAACGCAAAAGACTTTAGCGCAGGCGGACTCAATTTGCCCGAGGCGGTTAAAGAAATTAACGAAGGATTTTTAGCGGATATAGTAATTTTATCGACAGGCGCAGACAGCGCAATCTTGCAGGGACTTAAATCAGTAAGACGGGGCGGGACGGTTTTGTTTTTCGGGGCGGCGGACGAAGGGGCAAGGCTTCCGCTTTCGATTAACGAGATATTCTGGAGAACCGAAATTACGCTGTTAAGCTCTTACGCAGGGTCAATTCTTGACCACGGGACGGCTCTCGAACTTATAAGGTCGGGCAGAGTGAACGTTAAAGATATGATAACCGACAGGCTTCCTTTGAAAGATATTGCTAAAGGATTCGAGCTTACCGCAAAAGCGCAGGATTCGCTAAAAGTTATAATAAAATTTTAAGCAATGCCATTACCGCGTAGGCGGGAGAGTTTCTTTTATTATGTATGCCCGCCGAAGCGAATAAATCTGTTCTCTTTTGTCGATTATATATTATGGCAGATGCCGTCAGCAGATGCCGTCTTTTTCTTTTTCTAAATAGCACATTATAATGCCGGTTAAGTATAAGTCGGTTACGTACTCGGAAACCATTCTGTGAGTATTGAAATGAGGCGTAATGGAAGAAACGGCCATTTTCATTATTTTTATATAATCGGAATAATTTTTATAGTATAAATCAAGTATGTTAAATTCCAATTTTCCATACATATCGTTTAAGTCATGCATATCGTCCGAATAACTTAAGTCTGTCCATGCGGTCCTCGGTCCTATGCTCCACCCGTTAATTCCTTCCATGCAAGCTTCAAGCCACCATCCGTCCAACACGCTAAAATTGGGAACGCCGTTAAGGGATGCTTTCATTCCGCTGGTACCGGAAGCCTCAAGGGGTCTGGTCGGGTTATTAAGCCACAAATCGACGCCGGAAAGTATTATATTTGCTTTATGGATATTATAATTTTCCAAGAAAGCTATTTTAACTTTTTTTGTTTTAGATGAAATATACCGCGATGCGTCATAAATAGATTTTACCATCGATAGTCCATCGGTATCGGCGGGATGAGCTTTTCCCGCAAAAATAATTTGAATTGCGCCTTTTTTTTCGGCAATGTCTATTAATTTGTCGGGATTAGAAAGTATGAGATTATTTCTTTTATAATGCGTGATTCTTTTAGCCATAGCAATAGTAAAATCCGAAGTTACGAATGAAGAGTCTGTTTCGGAGTTAATCATTTCGATAAGAGTTTCTTTGCATAAAATATGGGCTTGAACAAAATCGCCGTCGGGTATGCAAGATGCTCCTCTAAGCAGGTCCGGATCTTCTTCCCACCCCGAGGTATATTTAGCATATAACATTTTATGATGCGGAGAAGCCCATTTTACGTGATGAACGCCGTTGGTAACATATTTGAGTTTATATCCTTCAAATATGTGTTGCGAGACAAACTTGTGTTTTCTGGAAACGGCGACCACGTTTTTTGCATTTTTTATTGCAAGCCACGATAGATTTAATTCGTCTTTCTCTTCCAAATCTTCCCGGTATATATCGTTAAAAACTTTTTCTTCGCAGTATCCGGAAAGCATATCTTTGACGTCTTTCATTTCAAATTTATCGAATGCGGCGGGAATAGGAGTATGAGTAGTGAAAACTACCCTTGATTTTACCCTGTTTAAATCGCCTATATCTTTCATAAGACCCGCGATTAAAAAAGCGGAATGGCTTTCGTTTATATGATATATGAATGGTCTGTAATTTAGCTTTTTTAGCATTTCGTACCCGCCTATGCCTAATATTATCTCCTGTTTAAGGCGTGTTAAACCTCCTTCTATGTAAAGCCTGTCGCAGATTTTTCTTGTTTCGGGGTCGTTTTCCGGGGTGTCTGGCGTTAAAAAATATACGTCTATTTCATTGTCTCCCTTAATGGACTCCACGACATATTTAAAAGCCGTTATCGTAACGTCTTTGCCGCCGAGCGGAATTTTTATTTTAATGTTCGTGGGCTGCATATATTTCTCGATATCCCAATCCTGAGGGGAATCAAGCTGGGTCCCGTCGTTGGATAATTTTTGATTAGTAAAACCGTTTTTCCACAATAAAGTTATGCCTACCGCCGGAACTTCAAGGTCGGCAAAGCTCTGAAGCGTATCTCCGGCAAGAATCCCGAGTCCTCCGCTGTATGTGGGAATCCTGCTGTCCACGGCGCATTCCATAACAAAATAGGCTATCATAAAGTAATTTCTCCTTGCATAAATAGAAAAATGATTTTGATTTATATTATTACAATTTTCCGCATAAATCAATAACCCTAATCCCGATTTAGAAAATATTTAATGCTGCGCTCGCAATGACATTAATTCTTTATTTCTTAATATTTTTTACGGTGAGAGCGGCTATGCCGCCTATGATGCAAAGATAGCCCAATGCGGCAAAAACGTCGCCGTATGCGCCTATCAACGAAAATTCGTTGATTACGTAGTCGAAAACCTTAACGGAATTAGACGGATAAAGTATTGCCCTGACGAAAGAGCCGCCGTTTTTTATCAAATCGTCATGTAAGAAATTAATAACGCTGTTAAAACTGTAAAAATTATATTTTATATCCCTCGAATATTGGTTTAAATGATAAATCTGCCTTACCGCAAGCTCTTCCCCCGACCATGCTATCCCGAAAGACGCTCCTATCTGGAATAAAACATTGTATAGCGCAGAGGCGTCCGGTATCTGTTCGAACTTGGCGGAATTGATTACCGTCATCATGACCGGAGCGTTTATTAGTCCTACCCCTATGCCTCTTAGAAATTGGTTATATACTAAAAACGGGATAGACGTTTGCAAAGAAATGCTTCCAAGCGAAAAATTAGATATTGCAAATATGAACATACCGGACAGCATAAGATATTTAGGTCCGTATTTATCGGAAATTTTCCCTGCAACCGGCGACGCGACGGCAACCGCGATAGCAAACGGAGCCATTAAATATCCTGCGTGCATTGCGTTATAATTCAGTATATCCTCTATGAATATCGGCAATAAAAATAAAGTGCTGAAAATTGCCCCCGCCCTTATCATATTGACTAAATTTCCGGCGACGAAGTTTCTTGTTTTAAAAAGCGAGTAATCCATTAAATGCCTTTTAGAAAATATTTCTACTATCAGGAAAAGCATGAAAGATGAGGCGCAAATAAGTTCATTCAGGCGGATTACGGCGGAATCCCATTCTAATGTCTGTCCTTCGTTGAGGACATACAGCAATGTTGCCAGACATATTGCTATAAGAATAAACCCGGCGAAGTCGAACTTTTTTGCAAAAGGTTTTGCAGGTATATCATTTTCGAGTAAGATTAAAGTGCCTAAAAATAGTATTATGCCTATCGGGACGTTAAAATAAAATATCATTCTCCAATCGACATAATCGACAAAATATCCTCCTATTATAGGGCCGAGAGCCGGAGCTACCATTATGCCGATAGTCCAGACGCCCATAGCCGTTCCTCTTTCGCCGGATTTAAAATATTTGGCGATGAGATTAACCGAAATTGGAATTAATCCGGCGCCCCCTACCGCCTGAATTATTCTGAATATTATCATTATCTTGTAAGACGGGGCAAAACCGCAGAATGACGAACCTATTAGAAAAAATACTATCGATACCGCAAAAGGAATCTTGAGTCCGTATTTTTTGCTCGCAAAACTCGTAAGAAGAATAATAATAGAGTAGGTTATAGTGTAGGCGATAATTACCCAGTCTATCGTTATAACGTTGACCCCGAAGTGCGACATCATCTTTGGAAGCGCGACTATGACGATATTTATATCTAATATCGCCATAAAAGAGGCGGTAACGGCTATTGTCAGAACAAGCCATCTATAAAGCCTGTGCTCCGATATTTTATTCATATATTTAGATTATTATTCGACGAAGTTTTTTAACTTTCCGATATTTTCTATTTCTATCTCGAAAATATCGCCTTTATTTAAACTACCGATACCCGAAGGGGTTCCGGTAGAAATTATATCGCCGGGAAAAAGAGTCATAATTCCCGAAATAAATTCTACTAATTCGTAAGGGTTAAAAATTAAATTTGAAGTATTTGAAGATTGTTTTAATTCTCCGTTAAGCCGGCCTTTAATTTGGAGATTGGACGGATTTTCTATTTCCGTTTCTATAAAAGGACCTATCGGCGCAAAGGTATCGAATCCTTTGGCTCTGGTATATTGAATATCTTTTGCCTGCAAATCTCTTGCCGTTACGTCGTTTAAACAGGTATAGCCGAATATATAATCCGCCGCTTCTTCCTTCTTAACGTTTTTTGCGGTTTTTCCTATGACGACCGCCAGTTCCGATTCGTAATCAACCCTTTTTGAAGCGTCAGGTTTGACGATAGTTCCAAGATGGGGAATAATGCTCGAGTTTGGTTTTATAAAAATAAGAGGCTCTTCCGGCAGTTTTTTCTGCATTTCGGCGGCATGGTCTTTATAATTTAATCCCACGGCGACGATTTTAGTAGGGCGGATAGGAGGCAAAAATTGAAGTTCGTCCAGCTCGTACTGTCTTCCGGTATATTTGTATTTAATGTCGGTAAAGTCGAAATCTTCAATTATATTGATGAATGTTTTATCTTTATCCGTGGAAAGCGTTCCGTAATATTCATTCATTTCTCCGATTTTGTGCCTGAACCTTCCAAATTTCATTGATAGCGCCCCCTGCGGAAATATGAAATATATATGCGTTATCGGCGTAAGCCGGTTTTATCTTTACTTTATTATACACCATATTACCCTTTGTTACAAAAATTTAACGGAAACTTAACGCAATTGTAATATTTAATGCATTATAATAATTTCATACTGTAAGCTGAAGTACCTCCGTCTCACGCTTTCCAATACCTTCGGTTGTCTTAAAATATGATGCCGGGGGTATTTTTATTGACATTTTGTTTTAATCGTATTAAATTAATTAATCAAATTATGTAAAAAAAATCAGCCGGAGGCGCGATATGATACATCTTTCTTTTTTTCATGCCCTTATTCTTGCAGTTATTCAGGGGGTTACGGAGCTTTTCCC
>JAJYYS010000002.1 GCA_021800745.1 bacterium | reverse complement strand
AGGAGGGGAGCTTTATAACGCTTGCCGCAAGTAGTATGCTGCCGTTAGGCCTGACACCCCTCCTTTATAAGGAGGGGAGCTTTATAACGCTTGCCGCAAGTAGTATGCTGCCGTTAGGCCTGACACCCCTCCTTTATAAGGAGGGGAGCTTTATAACGCTTGCCGCAAGTAGTATGCTGCCGTTAGGCCTGACACCCCTCCTTTATAAGGAGGGGAGCTTTATAACGCTTGCCGCAAGTAGTATGCTGCCGTTAGGCCTGACACCTTTCCCTTATAAGGAGGGTGCTTTAAGAAAGTAAAATTAATTAAATTAACGCAGTTTAAGGAGGAGGTGAAGGTAAAATGAAAAAGATAGAGGCTATTATCAAGCCCTTTAAAATCGACGACGTCAAGGAAGCATTGAACGGGATAGGCATTCACGGAATAACCGTTACGGAGGTTAAAGGTTTCGGAAGGCAGAAGGGGCATACCGAGCTGTATAGGGGAGCCGAGTATCGCGTAGATTTCGTTCCTAAGGCAAAAATGGAAATAGTCGCTTCAGACGACCAGGTTTCAGGCATCGTGGAAACAATCGAGAAAAGCGCAAAAACGGGCAATATCGGCGACGGAAAGATATTCATATCTCCGGTCGAAGAAGCCGTAAGGATTAGAACCGGAGAAAAAGGAGAAGCGGCGATCTAATAAAATAATTCGGATAATTTCAACAAAGTTAATTGTTATTTTTTTTAATTAATTAAAAAATCTAAAAATAAATAGAAGGAGGGATAGGAAAAATTATGAATCTTATTAAATATGCTAAAAATTTTAAAATACCGATAATATATGCGTGGTCTTTAATAGGCGGACTGGGGCTGGTAGTGTTTTCATGGGCAAGTCCCGTATTTGCAGACGCCGCCGCTAAGGTTCCGGCATTCAGCGCGGGAAATACGGCATGGGTATTAGCTTCATCGGCTTTAGTTCTGCTTATGACCCCCGGACTCGGGTTTTTTTACGGCGGTATGGTCAGGAGAAAAAACGTCTTAAATACGATATCGCTGAGTTTTATTGCTATTGCCACAGTCAGCGTTATATGGATTTTATGGGGTTATTCTTTGGCTTTTGGACCGGATGCTTTCGGCGGAGTAATCGGAAGTTTTAAATACATAGGCCTTTTGGCAATGCATGAAACCCAGCATTCAAGATACGACGGTACGATACCTTCTTACGTTTACGTTATGTTCCAGCTTATGTTTGCGGTAATAACTGTAGCATTAATAAGCGGGTCGCTCGTCGAAAGAATAAAATTCTCTTCATGGGTCGTGTTTACAATAGTATGGCTTACGATTGTTTATGCTCCGGTAGCCCAGGCTGTATGGGGATTAGGCGGATTATTCCAGAAAATGGGGGCATTAGACTTTGCGGGCGGAACCGTCGTCCATATAGATGCAGGCGTCGCGGGTCTTGCCGGCGCTCTAGTTCTGGGGAAAAGGAAAGGGTATATGAAGGAAAATATCGTTCAGCCGAGCCAGCTGGGTTACACGATTTTGGGCGGAGCGCTTTTGTGGTTCGGATGGTTCGGGTTTAACGCGGGAAGCGCCTTAGAGGCAAATCCTCTTGCCACGTCGGCATTTTTGGTGACGAATACCGCTACCGCCGCCGCCGCTATCGGCTGGATGATTGCGGAGTGGATTCGCAGCGGAAAACCGACGACTCTAGGTATGGTATCCGGCGCAGTAGCAGGTCTTGTCGCTATAACTCCGGCATCTGGTTTCGTTAATCCGATAGGTTCCCTAATAATAGGTTTCGTTGCGGGTATTCTCTGTTATTCCATGGTTGTTTTCGTTAAGCCTAAATTGGGTGCCGACGATGCGCTCGATGTATTTAGCGTTCACGGCGTAGGCGGAATATGGGGTGCGCTGGCGACCGGCTTGTTTGCCGACCCCCTGATTAATTCTGCCGGAAGGGGCTTATTTTACGGCAACCCGGGGCAGATGTGGATTCAGTTTTTGACTATAATTACCGTAGCGGCATACTCATTCATTATGAGTTATATAATCTTCAAGGTAATAGATAAAGTTATGGGACTAAGAGTAGATAAAGAAGCGGAGTCGATAGGTCTCGATATAACGCAGCACGACGAATCGGGATATAATTTATAAAACCACCCCGTCAGGCCGGCGCCTGACACCTAAATCCCCTCCTTTTTAAGGAGGGGATTTTTTTTGAGTTTTTGCTTCTTTTTATTCATTTATTCATATAAGGTAAAATTTCTTCAAATGAAGTAATACCATCTAAAAACTTTTCTTTTGCGGAGTCTGCCAGCGTTTTCATGCCGTTTTTTACGGCAATTTTTTCTATTTCCGATTCGGCGGGGTTATTGTTTATAAGCCCCTTGATTTCATCCGATACATCCAGCATTTCATATATAGGAACTCTTCCTTTATAGCCGGTTTTGTTGCAGACGGGGCATCCCTTGGCTTTATAAAGTTTAGTATAATTATTTCCGTTGCCGGCAACGGAAATCCCAAGTTTCTTTAAGGCTTCAGGCGGCAGTTCCTCCTTGCATTCCATACATAATTTTCTGATAAGCCTTTGCGCTATTATCAGGTTAAGGCTCGAGGCGACAAGAAAAGGTTCGGCTTTCATATTTATGAGTCTGGTAACGGTGGAAGAAGCGTTATTGGTATGGATAGTCGAAAGCACAAGATGTCCCGTAAGCGCAGCCTGAATAGCTATAGAAGCGGTTTCGGTATCCCTTATTTCTCCGACCATAATTATATCCGGGTCCTGCCTTAAAAACGACCTGAGGGTTTCCGCAAAATTAAAATATACGTTTGTTTTTTCATTTTTGAGTTTTTCGTTTACCTGAACCTGATTGATACCGGGGAAATCGTATTCGATAGGGTCCTCCGCGGTAGATATATTTAAAGACGTATTATTTAATTCATTCAATATGCAATAAAGCGTGGTTGTTTTTCCGGCTCCGGTAGGTCCCGTGACGAGTATCATTCCGAAAGGCTTATGTATTGCCGATTTTAAAATATTTAAGTGCGACTGGGAAAAGCCTATTTTATTTATGTCAAAAATAAGCGAGGATTTATTTAATATTCTCATTACGATTTTTTCGCCGAACAGCGTAGGAATACAGGAGACCCTAATGTCTATTTCGTGTCCTCCCATCGATACCGTGATTCTGCCGTCCTGAGGAAACCTCTGTTCGGTTATATCTAGATTTGCCATATTTTTTATGCGCGATATTATATTTAACTTTGCCGTTGGAAGCGTGTTGGAATACTCAATGAGCCTTCCGTCTATCCTGAATCTTGTTCTTGAAAATTTCCTGTAAAATTCGATATGTATATCGCTTGCGCCCCGCTCGACCGCATCGTTTATGACTTTATTTATATATTTTTCCACGGCGCTTGCGCTGTTTTTATCTTTGGTTATATCGCTTACTTCATCAGTTTCGGCGGCCGCCCGTCCGGCGTTATCGTCGGTTTTAAATTGTTCGAGAAAAAATGAAGCGTTGTAATATTTGGACATAGCGTTTAATATCTGCGAATAAGGAGCGACGGAATATACCGCCGGAATGCCGGTAAAAAAAGAAATATCGTCTATTATTTCATTTCTTGTCGGGTCGGCGGAGGCTATGTATAGAATGTCTTTTTCTATTTTATAAGGTATGGCGCGGAACTTTATGGCTTTTTCCGGAGGAATCATATTTATTATATTTTTAGGGATATCCAAGGCGCCTATATCGACCGAATCTATTTTGAAATATCCGGATAAAAATACAGATAGTTCCGTTTCTTTTACTTTTCCTTCGTCTATAAGGATTTTTAAAGAAGGTTTCGCAGGCAAATCTTCCTTAGCCGCCGCATTTTCTAAATCGGCTCTGGTTATAAAAGAATTAGATACGAGAATTTCGCCGAGTTTAGAATCTTCCGACTTTTTTTTAGCAGGATTAGCAGGATAAGTTAAGTTGCCGCCTGTTTTATTCGTCTGAGGAATCATAAAAAAATTATATCATTAAAAAAAAATACTGACAATAATTTAATATTTTAGTTAATATAATTAAGATTGACATAAATTCTTTAAATTATATAATAAATAAATAATATAATTTATATTTTTATATCGGTTTTTATATCGATAATAAGGGAGCAGGCGTTATGTCCAAAGTGCTTGACGTAAATGTTATCCCGCACAGAAATTATTTAATGGCGGATACCCAGGACCAAAAGCTTTTTATAGAATTAAAACTCGGAACAAAGCTGGAATCCGGTCCTAATTTGCCGCTATCTATAGCTTTTATCGTAGATACTTCAGGGTCTATGCGGGAGATTATTTCCGGTTCGCCCGTAAATACTGGAAAAATCGAAACTTTAGACGGAAATACTCATAATATGGCAACTGCCGTAGATTCCAAATCCAAAATAGGAATTTTAATCGGCGGATTAAAAAAATTCGTTAGTTCGTCCAAATTAAAAAATACCGACAGAATCAGCCTCGTTAAGTTTGACGATAATGCAGAAGTTTTACTGCCTTTTACAAACGCAGAGGATAAAAATAAAGACGAAATAGCTCAAGCCGTCGAAAGCCTTGTGAATTATAGCGGCGGAACCTGTATGGGCGCAGGGCTAAAAGAAACTTTAAATTTAATTTCAAAAGAGGCCGGAAACAGAAGAATTATTTTGCTCACTGACGGACAGGCCTCCGATGAGGATTTAGCTAGAGAAATATCGTACGAACTGGCAAAATTAAATATACCGGTAATAGCTATAGGTATAGGCGAGGACTGGAACGAAGACCTGATTACTTTTATTACGGATAAAACTCAGGGAAAGCCTTTTTACGCTTCGGCCGAACCTTTAAACGGGCAGATAGGGGATACCGCAAATAATCCGGCAGGCAATATAGCTATTAAGCCGTCCGATATTCCGGAAATTATGATAAAAGAGTTGGACCGCGCCGTAAACGAAACGCTTACGGGGGTATCCATGACTATAAATACCGCAAAAGACGTTGTAGTAGATAGGATAACCAGGGTCTATCCGGAAGTCTCGGAAGTGGATACCGGTATAAAGCCGCATTCCTTAGGCGGCATAAATACCGGAGAAAATACGGTGTTTATAATAGAATCTACTATACCTGAACGCAAATCTCTGAAATCCCGCCTTATGCAGTTGAGTTTGACATACGATGTTCCGGGCGAAAATTACAGAGGCGAAAATCCTCCCGAAGACGTTATAGTCGAATTTACGACGGACGAATCAAAAGCCTCCGTTATAGACCAGGAGGTTATGCAGTGGGTTCAGCAAAGAAATATCGGCGGATTAATGGAAAAAGCAATACAAGAAGCTGCGGACGACCCTTCTGGCGCCTCAAGAACGCTCGATATGGCAAGGCGTATGACGATTAAGCTCGGAAACGGCGCCATGACTAAAATAATAGAACATGCGCAAAACGAAATAAGAGAAAATAATACCATAAGCAGCGGAACATCAAAAACTCTCAGGATAGGTTCAAAAACAAAAACAGTTAAAATAGGTTCGGAAAAAGACGGGCTGTCCGATGAGCAGATAAGAAAACTTGCAGGGACTTAACCAAATATAAGGAAAATATAAAGGTATAGGGGAATAATGCAGGAATCGGCTCCGGAAGAAAAGATGTATTCGGTTGAAACCGGTATGAGACCGTTAAAAGAATACAAAAAATATGAATTTGTAATTCCTTCGAAAAAAGAAGAAATAAGCGGAATAGTTCGATATATCCTTGAAATTGCCGAAATGATAGCGGCTTTTAATAAAAAAAATTTATCAGTTTTGTATATTAATCCCGATTCTTTATATATATATAAAAACAAAATTAAATTAAATATACTTCCGGACGTATGCGAAATAGGCAAAAAAATGTATTCGCCAAGAGATTTTGTCGCCCCTGAAGTTTTAATGCACGAATCTGCAACCGGAAAAGAGGGGGTCTATGTTTTGGGGCTTCTGGCTTATAAATTTTTAACCGGAGAAACTATAAATTCTTACAATGTTGATGTTAATATTTCAAATTATATTTCAAATATCGGGATACCCGGTTTTCCCCAGTTTATAGCAAAAACGCTCGCAAAAGCCGAAGAAAGATTCAATATCGAAGAAGCGCTTAATTATTTAAAAAATATCGAGGAAGAAAGAAAAATACCGGTAAGATTCGATATCGGGATGTCATCTACCGTCGGATTAAACACAGACAGGCCTATAGACGAAGACAGCTGCGGATATGCTATTGAAAACACTTTAGATTTTAAGGGCAGAACCGTATTATTAAGAGCATGCCTCGCAGACGGAATGGGCGGGATGGCGGCGGGCGAACTTGCAAGCAAAGCCGCCGTAGAAGGTTTTTTAAAAATTCCCGAAGGTTCTGCGGACTTCTCCGCTGGACTTAACGATTTAGTCTTAGATATGGCATGGCGGGCTAATAATAACGTTTTTGACGAACTTGCCGGAAAAGACGGCGGATGCACTTTTATAGGAGTAGTTTTTAAAAATGAAATGTTTGCATTGGCGCATGTCGGCGATTCGAGGGCTTATCTCTGGACAGGTTCTAAAGCTAAAGCTGAACTTGAACCGGAACTGATAAAGCTTACTAAAGACCACTCATATGTCGCTCTTATGATATCCAGCGGAAATATGACGGAAGAAGAGGCAAAAAACAGCTCCGACAGAAATAAAATTTTAAAATCTTTAGGGATTGTCAGAAACAGGCAGGATGAATATTTTGACGACTTGCAAAAAACAATCGGTAAAAAAACCGAAATTTTAGAAAAAGACGATTTACTTTTAATTGTATGCGACGGTATATGGTCGGAAATAGAAGAAAAAGATTTTAAGGCAATTTTAAACGACAGCGTTAATTCGGTTCAAAACCGCACACCGGATGCTCAATATATTGCAGACGCGCTTGTCGCCGCGGCGGTGGAAAAAGGCGCTTCAGACAATGCTTCCGCGCTTATTATTAAGCGAATTTCCTGAGGATGTTAATTTATGATAAATTGTCCTTATTGTTCGTCGCTTATACCCGATAATGCTTCTAAATGCCCGATATGCGGGGGAGATATAGCCGCAGGCATAGGAAGCGGTTATTCCAACATTGCGCTTGAAGAAGGAAGTATTATTTTTTCGAAGTATAAAATAGAAAAAATCTTAGGTCAGGGCGGTTTTGGAATAACTTATCTTGCTTACGACGAAAAACTCGACAGAAAAGTCGCTATAAAAGAATATTTCCCTGACGGCATAGCCACCAGGACGGGCAATAATGTAACTATCCCGCCTACGCTCGATAATAACGAAAATCTTCAAAATTTTAAAAATGAAGCAAAATCGATAGCAAAATTAAAAAACCCCGGCATTGTCGATGTTTATGACGTAATCGAAGAAAACGACACAGTCTATATAGTTATGGAATATATAGAGGGGACGCCTTTGTCGTCTCTTCTGGGAAAAACAGGCGAACAAGACGCCGTCCGATATATAGAACAGATTACAAAAGCAGTAGGAATGATCCATTCAGCGGGTCTTCTCCATCAGGATATAAAACCGGAAAATATTATACTTAAAAATAGCGGAGATATCAAAATTATAGATTTCGGTTCTTCAAGAGTTTTTGCCGCCGATAAAACTAAAACTTACGAAAAAATTTTAACGCCGGGTTATGCTCCTCTAGAACAATACGGCGGCAAAGGGAAAAGAGGCGAATATACCGACGTATATGCAATATGCGCTACATTATATGCTCTTTTAAAGGGATTTCCGCCGCCGGAAGTCACAGAATTAGTCGGAGGAATAAGTATAGATTTTTCGGGAATAAACGAACGATTAAAATATATTTTAGATAAAGGCCTGTCTATAAAAATACCGGAAAGAATACAGAATACCGCAGAGTTGATGAAACTGCTCGACGAATTTGAAAAACCTCCCGAAGGCGCTGTTTCTCCTCAGTCAGGGATTTCGAATCGAACCTTACGGATTATTCCGGATGCGGGTTCGGAAGAATTATATGGAAAAAAAACATCTCCTTACGAAGCCGCTGCAGGCGCAGGAACCGGAACCCCGGTAACCCCGATAACTCCGGTGTATTCCAATAAAAACGTGAAATTGATTTTAGTATTTATAACGGCTATAATTGTTATTGCTTCTTCAGGAATATATGCCGGCTGGCGTTACTATTATTTTAAAAACGGAACTAAAAAAAACGGGCGGAAAAATAAAAATTCTGAAAGCGGTATTAAAATTTTGTCTAAAAACATTGAAACCCATGTGTCGCCCCGTACGGCGGCATATGCTTCCGCTTCCGCGCCGCGCCCTAAGATAACATCTGCTTCCGCGCCGCCCCGTACGGCGGCATCTGCTCCGGCACCGCGCCAGAAGATAGCATATGCTCCGGCACCGATAAGGAGATTCACCCTGCCTCAGCCGTCTCATCGGGTATTCAGCGGTTCCGGCTATGAAGATTTCAGCATGTCTGGATGTTTTTACTGTCACACGATATACGGAAAAGGAAAACAGGGCGGCTATAATCTTTCGCATATAGGTTCGCGGTTAAGTTATTCTCAGATAGAAAACCAGATTAAGCATCCTAGTTCGTCTATGCCGCCTAATCCTAATATGCCTTCCGAAGAAGTTGCGCAGATATCAGGCTGGCTGGAAAGTTTAAAGTAATATAACAAGTAAGTAAAAAAGGAGACAAAAAATGAAAATGAAAATGAAAATGAAGATTTTATTTTCTATGCTTATTATCGCAGGTATTTCCATTGCATTTAATTCTTTTAACTGCGATAAAGCGCATGCCGAAGTAGGCGGTACTTTAAAAAAAATGAAGGCAAAATATCACATGAAAAGGATTCATCTGAATAAATTATATATTATTCAGCCCGGCCTTTCGCAGTATAATTATAAAAACTCGGGGATAAAGGCATACGAATATACTAAAAATAACGTTAAATACGAAGCCGTATTCAACGCCGGCGGAGTATGCTGGCTGGAATTTGCGGTTTCTAACGATTCTGCGGTAATACCTTTAAGCTCGCTGATTAAGAAAAACCTTTACGGATATCCGATACTGTTTAAAACAATCAAATACGTTCCTAATGTTTATGAAAAATTGCAATACGGGAGAAACGTAGGGAAAGTTATTTATATAATGCAGTATATTTACGGAAATAATTCTATTTTACAGGAAGCGGTTATGCCTTCGATGTCTCCGGACGGTAATTACGGCAAATAGAAACACATAGAAACCGGAATTTATTTAACGCTCAGCGGGTTAATAACCAATCCGCTGATTATTTTCGGATAAAAATATGTAGATTTTTGCGGCATCCTCAGATTTAGCGAAGCGATTTTTATTACGTCTTCTATTTTCGTGGGATTCATAAAGAAAACAGCTTCCAAATCCCCCCGCTTTACTTTTTCTAAAGCTTTTTGCGGGTCCTTTTCATATACGAGATATTTCTGCGTGTCTATTTCCTCCTGCGTTATGCCGAGAGCTTTTTTCAATATATGTTCCTGCAGAACCGAAACGTCTAAACTCTCCAAGGGGTTGCCGTTCTCTTTGTTCCCTTTATTTCCGCCGCCTTCCCGAAACGATAAAATGAAAGCCCTTCCGGATTTGTGGGCAAACCCGAAAGAAACTGAGTTTTTGCCGGATTTTTTGTTTTCATTAAGCAAATCGTCGAAATTAGTTTCTTTATAGTCGAAATTATCTTTTATGCTTTCAAGCAGGTTTTCGATATTTATATTTTTTCCTTTTATGCCTCTGTGCGTAGGCAGAATGACGAGTCCGTCCTGATTTGAGGGCGCAAAATACATAAGGCAGAAATCAGCGTCGATTCCTTTTTTGTCCAATCCTTCTTTTTTTACGTAATCCCTGTAATTAATGCAGGTTTCGAACCTGTGGTGTCCGTCGGCTATATAAACCGGCTTATGCGCCATCGCGCTTTGAATATGCGCTATAACGGCTTCGCCGCCGAGCCTGTAAAGAACGTTTATTATGCCGTTATCGTCGGTAAAATCGAAAAGTTTTTCTGCCGCTCCGTCTTCCATGGATTTCTTTAAAATATTTAAAACGTCGGAATTTTTATCCTCGAACACGGAAAAGATAGGGCTGAAGTTGGCGTTAGCGGCTTCCATAAGCTTGAACCTGTCTTCCTTAGGCTTCGAAAGCGTGGCTTCGTGGCCGTAAATAGAGCCGTTCTCTTTTGTTTCCGGCAGGCGGAAAAGAGATAAAAATCCTATTCTTTCGTAAGAAACGTTATCGGCGGTAAATTTTTGAACGTAAATATAAATAGAGTCCTTATCTTCCCTTTTTAAAATGCCTTTGGATATCCATTCATTAAATAATAGGGCCGCCCTCTTATATTTATTTTCAGCTCCGCCGTCGCCGCCTTCTTCCTTTCCGAACTCAAGCCGGACTATATTGTATTCCGACCTTCCGTAAAGGTCGTCCTGAAGTTCTTTGCTTATCACGTCGTACGGCGGAGCGGTTAAGTTTTTAATATCTCCGGCAGACCTGACGTCGTAAATATAAGGCCTGAAAGGCAGAACTACTGCTTCAAAGTTTTTTTCGCCAGTATTATTCATAAATTTATATTATAAAATAGGAGTAGAACCCGGCGTCGCATATGAATGCAGTCCCGGAATTATTAAATCGACGCCGAGATAGCAGAATATGACTACTGCAAATCCTATAACGGCAATCCACGCCATTTTTTTCCCGCCCCAGCCTTTTGTGAATCTTGCGTGAATAAATAAAACATAAGTAAGCCACGTGATAAGCGACCATGTTTCTTTGGGGTCCCAGCTCCAGTAACCGCCCCATGCGCTGTCGGCCCATGCCGCGCCTATGACTATTCCCGCGGTTAAAAAAACAAGCCCGAATACTATTACTTTATAAATCGCTTCTTCTATAACGGCCGAATCCGGCAGAAGCGTTAGAAACCTGCCCTGCTTTTTATTTTCTTTGCGGCTCTTAATCAGATAAAGTATTCCCAGTCCGAACGAAGCCCCGAAAGCCCCGTAAGACACGAACAGGGTCATAATGTGGTAAATCAGCCAGTAGCTTTGAAGTGCGGGAATAGTAGGTTCGACCGCGCTCGGAGCGAGGGGGGAAAAAGAAGCAAACGCAAGGGCAAGCGTGGCGACGAGAGTTATTATGAAGCCCAGCGCGTCGAAATCGTAGAAAATTCTTATTAAGATAAATCCGAATATGATGACGTACGCGAAGAAAACCATGGAGTCGTAAAGGTCCACTAACGGCGGAGTGTCGATGCCTATTTTATAGGCATAAATCCATCTTACTACGAATGCGGCCGTCTGAATTATAAATCCGGCGATTAAAACGCCGAACGACATTTTTGAAATAGTTTTGTTTCCCGTAAATAGAAAGATGAAATATCCCGCAAACGATGCAAGTACGAAAAACAGAGAAACCGTAAAATATAAAGAACCGTCCATCATAATTATTTCCTCTAATTGCAAGCGTGCCGCGTCAGCTTAAATCTTTTTTAATTCCGGCAATTTTTTTGTTAAAATTTTTATAAAACGATTCGAATTTTTTCTTGGGAACCGCCAGTATTTCCACGCGGGTTTTTTTGCCGTCTTTAGAGTCCGATAATTTGACCCAGGTTTCCCCGTGGTTGAAAAAGAACGAGAAAAACAGAGCCGCTATCAGCATTATAGAGCCGAACCATACGACGGAAGTATAGGCGTTTTTTGTTATTTCCACGCCGCTGTAATAATAGTTTTTTACCCCGTTGTAAAGAAAAACTACGTCATGGTATTTAGCGAATATTAACGGCATGCTTTTATTCTTGTAAGGCAGAACGTTGAATTTCAATATCCGTTTATTGCTCAACTCGATATAAAAAGGGATTTCGTCTTTTCCGGGATGCTTATACGGTATAAACCTGAATTTTATATTATTTATTCCGGCATCGTATAATTTGCCGAATTCCGCGTAAACGACCTTTTCGGATTTGCGGTTTTTTAAACTGACTATTAAAAGTTTGGCGGCGGTAGGCTTATAATGGCCGTAGCTTGCCTGATATATGGTTATGCCGCCGTATGTGAACGGATGATTGACCTCGATATTTTTTTCCGCTACGCTTACATGGTTTTTAATTATGCTTATTTTGCTTATATAGGATTTCGGTATGCCGTCCTTGTAGTATTCGGTCCGGTAGTCGTCCAGCCTTATCGTAAAAGGGAGCTTTACGGGTTTCTGATTTTTCGTAGAATAAGAAACGTCCGTTTTTTCGCCTACTTTGATATTGGTATATGACCTGAAACCGTATTTAACGTTTAATATTACGCCTATAATAATTATTATGACGCTTAAATGGGCTATATACGGAGAAAATCTGAAAATGGAATTTTTTGAATAGTATAATTCGTTTTCCGTTTCAGAAAACGGTTTGCCGAATTTTTCGTTTAAAACTTTTTTGGTTTCCCCGGCGTTTTTTTTAGATTCGACGACCTCATATACCGCTTTAGGGCTTTTTTTATCCATCATTTCTTTGAAAGACGGATAAGGTCCGAAAACCGCTTTAAGGGTGTGCGGAAAAATATTGACGGAAGCGGTTACGAGATTTATGACCAACAGAGCCGCCAGCCCGATAAAATACCATGAACCGTAAATATTTAAGAACCCCAGCCAGTATAATACGTGATATGCCTGCGGCCCGAAAATAGTCCTGTATTGGCTTGCCGTATCGCCCTGATTTATGAAAGTTCCGACCATCGAAAATGCGGCGATTGCTATAAAAAGGAATATAGCGAGTTTGACGGAGGAAAAGAATTTATTCAATTTTGAAAGCATTGTCATATTTTATTTGATTATCTAAAAATTGTAAAGCAAAAACTTGACAAAATATAAAAATCTTGATTAAATAATATTTAGCACTCATAATGTTTAAGTGCTAAAATGAAATTTTAGTATTATAATTAGTATTATAAATAAATTATGGAAGAGAAATGCGAAAAACATAATTACAGCGACCTAAGCGAAAGAAGCAGGGAAATTCTGCTCGGCATCATAGAAGGATATTTCGGGACGGCAAACCCGGTAGGCTCTAAGTTTATAGCCGAAAATTACAATCTTAATTTAAGCCCGGCTTCCGTCAGAAATATAATGGCGTCTCTCGAAGAAGAAGGCTATATATACCAGCCCCACTTTTCTGCGGGAAGGGTTCCCACCGCAAAAGGATACAGGTTTTATATAGAAGGCTTGATGAAGACCCAAAAAATAACGCATGAACAAAAAGAAAATATAAAAAAGAGATTTAATTCGGGAAGCAGAAATTTAGGCGACATATTGAATCAGGCTTCGATATCGCTGTCGGATTTATCGCATTACGCCGGGGTGGTTCTGGCGCCGGATACCTCTGGCGTGCATCTTTTGCACATAGAGTTTATAAGAATAAAGCCTAATAATATACTTGCGGTTATCGTGTTTCAGAACGGCATTACCGAAAATAAATCGTTTTATATTTCAAAAGACATTAAACAAAACGAGTTGAGCCGGTATTCCAAAAAATTGAACGAAATTATAGAAAACAGAAAATGCGATTTGGACGCCCTGAAGAACATTGTTTCCGAAGAAATACGCAGCGACAAAGAAAATTTTTATTCTATATTAAACGGCGCCGTATTCTGCCGGGCGGGCGCCGGAACCGAAAATAATTCCGATAAATGTTTATACGTCGGACCGGAAACCGACTTATTGGAAGAGCCCGAATTTTCCGATAACGAACAGATAAAATTTCTTATAAAAACTATTTCGGATAAAACGACGATAATAAAACTGCTCGGACGTACCAAAAACTGCAAAACAAAGCAGATATTTATAGGTTCGGACAAAGAGTGGTCGGAAATATCGGGACTGTCTCTTATAACGGCTCCTTATGTAAGCGAAAATAATATGCTTAAGGGGTCGATAGGAATTATCGGGCCGTTGAGGATGAACTACTCACACGTTATTCCGTTAATAGATTTTATGGCGGAGTTTTTGAGCGGTATTATATAAAAATAGAATATAAAAAATAAATCAAATTTGTGGAGATGCGGCAAATGCATGAAAATGAAAAAAGAGAAGGTTTTGAAGGCGCAGGTTCCGCCGGCGGGAATGTTCCCGATATAGAAAAGGAACTTGGAAAAAGAATGGACGGGGCGGACGGCGGCTCTATAACCGTTGAAACCGACCGCGATATAGACGATATTCCGAACCCCAAAAATCTTGCGGAAGCGGAGGACGAGCTTAATTATTTAAAAAATGCGCTGAAAAACCTTAAGAAAGAATACGAAGATTCAAACTCCAATTATCTTAAAAGTTTAGCCGATATGGAAAATTTCAGAAAAAGGATGAACAGGGAAAAAGAAGAATCTTTAAAATATTCGAACGAAAAGCTTTTAAGGGACCTTCTGCCGGTTCTGGATTTTTTAGACCTTGCGATAGGACATTCGGCGTATTATTTAGAGCAGGATTCTTCGGGAAATTTAAAAACCTTCGTTGACGGCGTGAAATTAGCTTACGGCGAATTCGTTAAAATATTAAAAAATTACGGCGCCGAAGCCGTCGAAACTTCGGGAAAAAATTTCGACGCCAATTTTCACGAGGCGGTTGAAATGGTCGGGGATTCCGGCCAGCCGGACGGGAAAATCATCGAAGAAAAAAGAAAGGGCTATGTTTTCAAGGACAGGCTGTTAAGGCCTTCCATGGTATCCATAGCAAAATCTAAAGACTCGCATTAAATAAACTTATATATTTAAGATATAATTATAATAAAATTAAAATTAAAATTTAAAAATCATAAAGCTTTAAGGAGAATTCAATCATGGGAAAAGTAATAGGAATCGATTTAGGAACTACAAACTCTTGCGTTGCGGTTATGGAAGGCAAAGAGCCCGTCGTAATAGCAAATTCGGAAGGAACGAGGACGACACCCTCGGTCGTATCCATAAGCGACAGCGGCGAGAGGCTCGTGGGACAGGCCGCCAAAAGGCAGGCGGTTACTAATCCGGAGAACACTATTTACGCTGTTAAAAGACTTATAGGCAGAAAATACGAATCGCCGGAAGTGCAGGCGTTTAAGAAGGTCTGCCCTTATAAAATCGTCCCTAGCGAAAACGGAGACGCATGGGTGGAAATAAAGGGGAGAAAATATTCTCCTGCGGAAATTTCGTCCATGATATTGACTAAAATGAAAAAGACGGCCGAGGATTATCTCGGCGAACCGGTTACCGAAGCCGTTATTACCGTACCCGCCTATTTTAACGACTCGCAGAGGCAGGCGACTAAGGATGCAGGCAAAATAGCCGGGTTAGACGTCTTAAGGATTATCAACGAACCTACAGCATCTTCTCTTTCCTACGGATTAGACAAAAAGAAGGAAGAAAAAATCGCTGTTTACGATTTGGGCGGAGGAACTTTCGATATTTCGATATTAGAACTCGGAGAAGGCGTATTTGAAGTTAAATCTACCAACGGAGATACATTTTTAGGCGGAGAAGATTTCGACCAGAAAGTAATAGATTATATAGCCGACGAATTTAAAAAAGACCAGGGCATAGATTTAAGAAAAGATAAAATGGCTCTTCAAAGGCTAAAAGAAGCCGCGGAAAAGGCAAAAATAGAACTTTCGTCTTCTCTCGAAACCGATATAAATTTACCGTTTATTACTGCGGACGCAAGCGGCCCCAAGCATCTTAACATGAAGCTTTCCAGGGCAAAGCTCGAACAGCTTACCGCCGAATTAATCGACAGGTCTATGGCTCCCGTTAAAACGGCATTGAAAGACGCGGGTTTATCAACCTCTCAGGTCGACGAAGTCGTGCTTGTCGGAGGACAGACAAGAATGCCTAAGGTTCAGCAGTCGGTTAAGGATTATTTCGGAAAGGAACCTCATAAAGGGGTTAATCCGGATGAAGTCGTAGCGGTAGGGGCGGCAATTCAGGGCGCCGTTCTTAAAGGAGAGGTTAAAGACGTCCTTCTGCTTGATGTTTCGCCTTTGTCGCTCGGAATAGAAACTCTCGGCGGCGTAAGCACGAAATTAATCGATAAAAATACGACTATTCCTACCAGAAAGAGCCAGATATTTTCGACCGCCGCAGATAACCAGCCCGCGGTTACGATAAACGTTCTGCAGGGCGAAAGGGAAATGGCGTCGGACAACAAGAGCCTCGGAAGGTTTGAATTGACCGGAATACCGCCTTCCCCTAGAGGAGTTCCGCAGATAGAAGTTACGTTCGACATAGACGCCAACGGCATAGTCCACGTTTCCGCAAAAGACTTGGGAACGGGCAAAGAGCAGTCTATCAGAATCACCGCTTCGAGCGGATTGTCCAAAGAAGAAATAGACAAAATGATTAAAGAAGCCGAACTCCATAAAGACGAAGATTCTAAGAAGAAGGAACTCATAGAAGTAAGAAACCACTTAGACGGCTTGGTTTATTCCTCCGAAAAAACTTTGAAAGATTCCGGAGACAAAATAGAATCCGCGGACAAAATGGCCGCCGAAGAAAAAATAGCGGAGGCTAAAAAAGCCCTTGAAGGAGACGACGTAGATTCCATAAAACGCATAACCGAAGAATTAGAAAAGCTGTCTCATTCCATAGCCGAAGCCATTTATAAGAAAACCGCCGCTGAAACGGGCGGAGCGGGCGCGGGAACAGGAGCCGCCGGACATGCGGAGGAAGGGCAGTCTAAGCCTGCGGACGAAAACGTGGTAGAAGCGGAATACGAAGAAGTAAAAGACAAAAAGAACGAATAAATCGAACCGCACCGTCGGAAACCGCCCCGTCAGGCTGACGCCTGCCACCCCTCCTTATAAAGGAGGGGAGTTTGGTGTAATAGAATAACTTAACGTCAATGCGGGACGGCAGGCGTCAGCCTGACGGGGCGGTTGCCTGCAGGCGGTTTCCGACAGGGAAAAATTTTAACTTAATTTAAATTATTATAAATCATTGTAAATTATGGCATCAAAAAGAGATTATTACGAAATTCTTGGAGTAGAAAGAGAAGCAAGCGCGGACGAAATAAAAAAAGCATACAGAAAACTAGCCTTAAAACATCATCCCGATAAAAATCAGGGCGACGGAGATTCCGAAGAAAAATTCAAAGAAATAAACGAGGCATACAGCGTTCTGTGCGACGAAGAAAAAAGAGCCTCTTACGACAGGTTCGGGCACGAAGGCATGGGTGCTTTTGCTTCCGGAGGCGGAGGCGGATTCGGATTCAGCGATATATTCAGCGACTTTTTCGGAGATATTTTCTCCCAGCCGAACAAAAAGACCAGACGGAGGAAAGGAGAAGACCTCCGTTACGGCGTCAGGATTAAATTCGAAGAATCTTTGTTCGGAATATCCAAGCAGATAAAATATAACAGATATGAAACATGTTCTTCATGCGAAGGAACGGGCGCAAAAAAAGGCACAAAAAGAGCCGCCTGTCCTGTTTGCAAAGGAACGGGGGAAATTAGGCAGCAGCAGGGATTTTTTTCCATATCAAGAACGTGCTACAAATGCAACGGGGAAGGCGAGATTATCGAAAATCCGTGTCCGGTTTGCAAAGGCGAAGGCAGGGTCATAAAAGAGCGCAAACTGGATATAAAAATACCGGCTGGCATAGACGACGGCAACAGGCTTAAAGTTTCGGGAGAAGGTTCGTCCGGACTTTTCGGCGGGCCTAACGGCGACTTGTACGTAGATATTACCGTCGAACCCCACAGCGTATTTAAAAGGCAGGGGAACGATATATTTGTTTCGATGCCCGTCAGTTTCTCGCAGGCCGCTTTAGGGTGCGAAATAGAAGCGCCTACCGTGGACGGAAAATCCACTTTAAAAATATTGCCCGGAACGCAGAGCGGAACGCAGTTCACGCTTAAAGGAAAGGGTGCGCCGAGGCTTAACGGAGGCGCAAGGGGAAACGAATATATAAACGTCGTCGTGGAAACTCCGACGAACCTTACTCCCAGACAAAAAAGACTTTTCGAGGAGCTTGCCGACGAAAACAAAGAAGAAACGCATCCGTTAAAAAAATCTTTTATGGATAAGATTAAATCATTTATATAACTTCACCCGCTGATAAAGCGAATATCTTTGACGGTTATGCTTTTGTCTAAAAAATCGTTTACCTTTTTTATAAATTCTTCCTTGATAAACCCCAGCTCGAATATCAGAACCGGATTTTCCACGCTGACCGTTAAAACATTTTTATATAAGGTTTTGGGCTTAGTTTTTTTGCTTATTTCTTTTCCGCAGATAGATTCCCAGTGTTCGTATAATATTAGAGCGCAATAGTCGGATGCGCTGAGTTTATTCTTTAAGGCGGACAAAAGAACGTCCTTTAAATTTAGTTGTTGATTTAATTTCATTATTATAATATTATTGCTTATAATATAAAAATTTTCAATGAATTAAATCAAACTTAATTTAATAACCTATGGATATTAATTGTCCGTATTGCGGGGCGCATTACGAATTAGACGATTCATTGCTTCCCGAAGGCGATATTAAAGTAAAGTGCAGAGTATGTTCCAATGTTTTTATCCTGAGCAAAAATTTCGGCGCTTTTAAAGCCGAATCTCCGGCTCCGTCGGTATCTCCAGAGGCGCAAACGCCGGCAGTGCAAGCAATGCAGGCGCCGCCCGAACATGCAGAGGAGCATCACTCCGCCTCCGATTCTCCTCAGGCGCAGGCTTCCGGCTCCGCTCCCGCGTCTTTTGAACCTCCGAAACATTCCGTTTCGGACGATTTTATGAAGTCTATTATGTCCGAAATCAACAGCGCCGTCGCCGAAGAAGCAAGCGGAAAACATAAAAAAGATTCCGGTTCTGACGCGGCTTACGCGCCGTCCTCTTTATCTTCATCCGGCAGAAGGGATAAGGAAAGAAAGGGAAGGACTTCCCCGCTTCAAATTGCAATGCTTATAGTTTTAATATTAGTATTTTTAATCGCCGCCGCATCCGCCCTCGTTCATTATAATATAATAAATATTCCTTTTCTTCCCTCCGGCGTATCCGACTTTTTATCGTCGTTCTAATTTTTCTATCGGAATATAAACCGAAACAGTCGTGCCGCGGTTTTTTACCGACGATATATCGATAAAGCCGCCGTGTTCGTGCATTATTTTCTGGCTTACCGCAAGCCCCAGCCCGCTTCCCTTTTCTTTTGTAGTGAAAAACGGAACGAATATATTGTTCATATCGTTTTTGCTTATTCCGCAGCCGTTGTCGATAAAATCTATTTTTATAAACTTGGGATTATTTCGGGTATAGTCTAATTTCGTGATAATCTTTATCGCTCCGCCCGCCGGTTTTGCCGCCGCGCTTACCGCGTAAACCGAATTTTTGAGGAGATTTAAGAATACCTGGATAAGCGCATTCCCGGAGGCGTATATTTTAGGAAGGCTCGGGTCGAATTCCTTTATAATCTCGATATTTTTTGCCGAAAATTCCGCCTGCTCCATAATTATTATTTCGTTGATTATCTTATTGATATTTACTGCGGAAGTTTTTATTTTGTGCTTTTTAGACAATGCCAGAAGTTCTTCTATAAGGTTGTTGATTCTTGCCGATTCTTTTATTATGATTTCAAGAAAATTATTAAGGTCGGGTTCGCTGAATTTTCTTTTTAAATAAGCCGCCGAAGCTTTAATTCCGCCGAGAGGATTTCTTATTTCGTGGGACATTTCGGCAATAAACCGCGACAGGTCTTCTATCCTTTCTTCGCTTTTGATATTATGGTCCATTTCTTTGAATCTCGTAATATCTTTTAGCGAAATTAGAAGATGCGGCTTATCCCCGTCGGTAATTTTAGATATCTCCAGTATTACGTATCTTGCCTGCCCCCGGTTTTTATTCTGAAATTTATATTCGAATTCTATAAAGCCTTCTCCCGTCCGCATAACGTTTTTTACTTTTTCTCCGATATAGGCGTTGTTATTGAAAAAGCGGCTAAGCGTCAAGACGTTTAGGAACCTGTCCGAATATCCGGTAAGTTCCTGCGCCGGAAGGTTTAAAAACTTTAAAACGAGGTTTTCGTCGAATAGAATAACGGAATAGTTTAAATTGTTCAGTATTAAGCTGTTTATATCCATCGCTTTAACAGATAAATGTTTTATTTCCGCAATCCTGCATTTAGCTTTTCATTATATCATTAATTTTGCCGTTTGCGCCATTTTATAATTTTTCTTTGCTAATTGAAAATTTAATTTTCAAAAAGAAGAAGGAATATATTTTGAAAAAAATAGGTTTATATGTTAGAATTAACGCTATAAGTTATATAGCCGATTAATTTTCATAACGGAGCATGCATAATGAGCTCAAATGCTTTACTGGAACACAGAGTCGACAGATTAGAAGATGCCCTCATAAGGCTTGCCGAAGCGCAAGTTGAAACCCAGAGGGAACTTGCGGAATTCAAGAACGAGATGCGCGAATTCAAGAACGAGATGCGTATCGCTTTCGAGCAATACCGCGAAGAAAACCGTTTAGCTTTCGAGCAATACCGCGAAGAAAACAGGGCGGAACATAGAAAACTAAACCAGGAACTTGGAAGAATATCAAATAAGATGGGAACCATAGTAGAAGATATAATCTATCCAGCGACAAGACCGCTAATAAGCCGTTATTTCAACGTAGAAACCGACGATATAGATATATCTTCCAACATAGACAGGAAGAACCGCAATAAAGAAAGAGAAGAATTCGACATAGTAGCTTCTACCGAAGACAAAGTATTTCTAATAGAAGTTAAATCCACAATGAGAGATTCCTGCATCGCTCAATTTAAAGACAAGATTAAAAGATTTCCTTCCTTCTTTCCCGAATATTCCTCAAAAACCCTCATCCCCATCATTGCTTCTTTATCTATGCAGCCTAATACCGTTAACCAGCTTACCGTAAACAAAATATATGCTATGGCATACCGCGAATGGGACTATATGGATATGCTTAATTTCGATAAGTTGAATAGAAAATAAGTTGAAACTAAATTTATAGTTCGGTTTATGTTCAGTTTATAATTCAATAA
Organism: bacterium; assembly: GCA_021800745.1. The sequence goes on along the minus strand of JAJYYS010000002.1, from coordinate 35,302 downwards.
TTTACGGATTGCCATTCCATAAATTTTAATTATTTTATGGATTTTATGTAACCGCTCTTATATAATATAGGTATTATGATTAAAAGAGCATATAATATTAATGAACTGATAAAACCCAATAAAGTTTTAATAATTTACGGACCGCGAAGGGTAGGCAAGACGACTTTTCTTGAAAGTTTTTTAAAAGATACGACGTTAAAATACAAAATAGATTCCGGCGACAATATGAGGGTTCGGCAAATATTGGGCTCTCAGGATTTTAAACAGATACTTGAGTATGTCGAAGGCTATGAACTTTATGCTATCGATGAAGCTCAGCAGATTCCGTCTATAGGAATGGCTCTTAAAATATTAGTCGATAATATTAAGGGCATGCATATAATAGCTACGGGATCATCGTCGTTCGACTTATCTTCTATGACGGGAGAGCCTTTGACGGGCAGAAAAACTACTATATTGATTTATCCGTTTGCACAAAAGGAACTGCTTGCTTTATATAATAGATTTGAGCTCAAAGAAAGACTGGAAGATTTTTTAATATTCGGATCTTATCCTGATGTCATAAATGCGGCAAACAAAAAAGAAAAGATAGAAGTGCTTGAAGAATTAGTCAACTCTTATTTACTGAAAGATGTATTGGCTCTTGACAATTTAAAATCATCTAAAACATTGATAGACATTTTAAAACTATTGGCATTTCAAGTAGGAAACCTTGTATCGTTTAACGAACTTGCCGTTAAGCTAAGAATAGACGTTAAAACCGTTGCTAAATATCTTGATGTCTTAGAAAAAACTTTTGTTATTAAAAAATTAGGCGGTTTTAGCAGGAATTTAAGAAATGAAATAACCGCCAAGGCAAAATACTACTTTGTAGATAACGGTATAAGAAATGCCGTCGTCTCTCAATTTAACCCATTGGAAAATAGGAATGATACCGGTATGCTATGGGAAAATTTTATATTTATGGAAAGAATCAAAAAACTGACATATGAAAGAGTTATGCCTGTTTCTTTTTATTTCTGGAGAACATACGCCGGCAAAGAAGTCGATTTAGTAGAGGAAAACGAAGGAATATTATCTTCTTATGAATTTAAATGGTCTAAATATAAAAATAATAACAAAACCCGCGAGTTATGGAATAGTACTTATCCTAATGCCCCCTTATCGGTTATAAATAACGAAAATTACTTAGATTTTGTATTATAACGTATGAAACGTTAGCCTATAATACTCCGCAAAAACTTTTTGCAATTAAATTTTAGGAGTCTTGCCCCAGTTTTATTATAAATAAATTTCAGCAAACTCAGTCGGGAGTAAGAGAATAAATAAATCTGACCCCTTTAATTCTTTTAATTACTTTAATTACCTTTAATTAAGGTTGTATTTAAAAATTGTTTAGTTATATTTTATCGTATATAATATATTCATGAAATCTATAGTAGAAAAATACGATATGATTCTTGAGGCTTTAAGGAACGAACTAAAATCGTTTTACGGAGAAAGACTGATATCTGCCGTCGTATTTGGGTCGGTTGGAAGACATACGCCGAATTATAATTCCGATATCGATATTTTAATAATCGCGGAAAAATTGCCGGCGGGCAGGATAAAAAGAATTAAAGAGTTTATGTTTGTTGAAGAAAAATTGGAATCTTTAATCGCGTCGCTTAAAAACTCCGGTATTAACGCATATATTTCCCCCGTCATTAAAACACCCGAGGAAGCCGCGGCGGGAAGCCCTTTATTTCTCGATATGACGTTAGACGCGCAAATTTTAATCGATAAAGATGGTTTCTTTGCAAATGAACTTGAGAGACTGCGTAAAAGGCTAAATATTTTAGGGTCAAAAAGAATACATAGGGGAAATGCTTTTTTCTGGGATTTAAAACCCGATTATAAGCCCAACGAGGATATAATAATATGACTTCGAAAAGTCTTGCTTCGAGCTATCTTCAAATTTAATTTGACAAATTTCCGGTATTGACTATAATCACCAAAAATGATAATATTTAGTGATTATAATATTTAAAATATATATCTAATCGGCTCACAAGCATTAATTATTAATAATGGAAACAAAAAAAATAATAAAAAGGCAGTTATTCGAACTTATACTTAAACATTCCTTTAAAGAAAAAGCCGTTATAATACTTGGACCCAGGCAGGCCGGAAAGACGACCCTTTTATTCGAGATTGCCAAATCTTTTGACAAGCCGTACATATTTCTTAACTGCGACGAACCCGATATAAGAGACCTCCTTTTTAACGCGACATCCGATAAACTTAAAGCAATTATCGGTAAAAACGTTATCGTAATAATCGATGAAGCCCAGAGGGTTAAAAATATAGGTTTGACTATAAAATTGATGGTTGACAACATTAAAAATATTCAAATTATAGCTTCAGGTTCTTCCGCATTTGAATTGTCAAACGAAATAAACGAACCTTTAACAGGCAGAAAATATGAATTCAGATTACTGCCGTTTTCTACGGAAGAGCTCATAGATGAATTTGGAGTATTAAAAGAAAAAAGGCTTCTTGAACACAGGCTTATATACGGCATGTATCCCGATATAATAAACACTGAAGGACAGGGGCTTGAAAAAGAAAATTTAAGAAATTTAAGCGACAGCTATTTATATAAAGATATATTTACGTTTAACGAAATAAGGCGGCCGGAAACCGTATTTAAACTTCTTGAGTCGCTTGCGCTTCAAGTATGTTCGGAAGTTTCTTATAACGAGTTATCGAGACAGGTAGAGGCCGATAAAATAACCGTTCAAAGATATATAGACTTATTAGAAAAGTCTTTTGTAGTATTCAGATTAAGGTCTTTCAGCCGGAATTTAAGAAACGAACTTAAAAAAAGCACGAAAATATATTTTTGGGATAACGGCATCAGAAACGCGGTAATAAATGATTTTTCGGTTTTAAATTTAAGGCAGGATAAAGGTAAATTATGGGAAAACTTTCTTGTCAGCGAAAGAATAAAATCGAATTTTAATAAAAACAAATGGGTTAAAAGCTATTTCTGGCGTACATTACAGAAGCAGGAAATCGATTACATAGAAGAAGAAAACGGAAAAATAAACGCTTATGAATTCAAATGGAATACAAAAGCAAAAAAAACAACGCCGTCTTCATTTCAGGAAGCTTACCGTTCAGCTTTATCGGTTATTAATCCTGAAAACTATATAGAGTTTTTAACTCAAAAAGAAATAACCTAAAATAAAATAACCCGAGCAAATTTTCATCGGCTAAAAACGCAGGCGTGAGTAAGTAAATAAATAAATCCGACCCCTTTAATTATATATTGTATTTCAAAAATACCTTGTAATTTTGCAATACAACTGATATAATCTTTTTATGGATTATATTGAAAGAGCGATTGCAGGTAAAATTATATCGAGGTTTAAACAAAAACGCGTTATCGCAATAACCGGAGCAAGACAAACCGGCAAAACCACCCTTTGTAAAAATATTATTCCTAAAGCGGTAGATAGAGCTTTTAAATACTACACTTTTGACGACCCGGACGAAAGAATAAGATTTAAAAATTCGGCGATAAGAATTCTTGAAAATGTAAAAGAACCTATAATAATTCTCGATGAAGTACAAAAAATACCGGAAATTTTCGACCCCCTGAAATATTTAATAGACAAAGAAGGACAGAATAAAAAATTTATTATCACGGGTTCGTCGCAAATATTGCTTATAAAAGGCATAAAAGAAACGCTTGCGGGCAGAGTGTCCCTTTTCAATCTTTATCCGCTCTCTTTTTCCGAAGTTAGCCGTAAATCCGCTAAGACTTTTTTTTTAAATAAATTAATCGGACAACAAAGAATTTTAAAAAAAGATATTGAAGAAATAAACCTTATATCTTCCGAAGAACTCAGGGATATATTAAATAAAAGAGATAGGCTTTTAAAATGGGGCGGCTATCCGCCGATATGGAACATTGGCGGCGACGATAAAAACATAGAAAAGACGGACTGGTTAAAAGATTATAGAAAGACCTATCTTGAAAGGGACGTGCCGGATGTCGGAAGTTTTACTAATCCCGAGGCATTTATTTTAGCGCAAAAGCTATTGACGTTAAGAACCGGGCAGATTCTATCTATTTCCGAAATAGCAAAAGAAGCCGGCATAGCCGTCAATACCGTTAAAAGATATATTTACATTCTGAGAGCGACGTTTATAAGTTTTTTGCTTAATCCGTATTTCAACAATACGTCTAAACGATTAATAAAAAGTCCCAAGATATATTTCCCCGATAACGGATTGAACAGAGTAATAGCCGGAGAGGACGGGGTTTCTAAAGGAGCCCTATACGAGACCTGGATATTTTCCGAACTTTTAAAATGGAAAGAACTGCAGGACATAGAACCTGAAATTTATTTTTATAAAAGCGCTTCGGGGCTTGAAGTAGATTTCATCGTAAAAACTGAAAGTTTTCTTCTGCCTATCGAAGTAAAATCTGCTCAAAAAGTGGGTTACGCAGACGGAAGAAGCATCGATTCATTCATTAAAGAATATAAACTTCCTTTAGGCATAATAGTTTACCCCGGAAATGAAATAATAGAAATAAGAAAAAATATATTTGCCGTTCCGGATTGGTTTCTGTTCAGTAGTGGAAAAATACGAAGAAATCGAAGAAGCCTGACCTGAAAAAATTCTTGCAATCGTTAATTTTATATTATATTATAAGAAATTAAAAATTCTGCGGAGGGTCTTAGCGTTTTGCTTAAAAGCGGTTTAAAAATATTTTTTATTTTTACTTTTATAGCTATTGCGGCCAGCCTGCCGGCTTATGTTTCCGCGGCAAGTTTTGCGGCCGTTAAAAAGCCCGCGCCTTTAAATATTATTAAGGCTTACGAGCTTGCGCTTAAGCATAACCACGGCTATAAAGCCTCGCTTTACGGCAAAAAAGCCTCGGACGACCTTGCGTGGGAGGGTCTTTCCGTTCTGCTTCCGCGCATAAACGCTTCGTTTAACTATTCGAGATACGATTTCATAAATCCGCCGCCTTATTACTTGAGCTACGACGCAAGAAACGCCGGCGTGAACCTGAGCCAGCCCGTATTCAGCATGCGCAGGTTTTTTATGTACGGGCAGTATAAGACGAGGGCGTCTATCGGAAACGCCAGATTCGAGTCGCAGAAGCAGAAACTCATCATTACGGTTGCTCAGGCATATCTTCAGGTTTTAACCGTGCAGGATTACATAAAAGCCTTAAATTCTCAGAAAAAAGCCGTCAGCCGCGAACTTAAGCAGGCTCAAAAACTTTACGCCGCCGGAGCCGGCACTATTACCGATGTTTACGCCGCCCGCGCAAAATATTACTACGTCCTGTCGCAGTTAGTCGGGGCGAAAAACGACCTCGAAAACGCATACGCCAAGTTTAAAAACGCGACCGGCGCAAGCGGCAGAAATTTGGCGCCGTTTAAGCGGAATATTCCTTTTTTCGTTCCGCGCCCTTCAAACGTTAAATACTGGATAAAAGTCGGAGCCCGCCGCAACCCTATGCTCGAATATTACAGGTATAACCGCGACTATTACAAGGAAAGCGAAAGAAAAAACATAGCGGCGCATTTTCCGTCTTTAAGCTTTATCGCCGGATATTCCGCCACCAACACACAGCAGTATATCCAGACCCCGCCCTTGAAATACTACGATATAGGATTTCAGCTTAACGTTCCGCTGTTTAACGGCGGATACGGCTACGCGAAGACTTTTAAGGCGGCAAATTTAGAGTCCCGCGCCCAGCAGAAATATCTTCAAGAACTTAATAAAAACGGCAGGAAAATCAGGCAGTCGTATTCCGGCATTAAAGGGTCGATAGTAAAAATAAAAATGCTTGAGCTTGCCCTCAAATCCGCCCGCATTTCCTTAAAAGGAAACGAGCTGGGGTTTAAGTCCGGCATCGCTACGGAAACCGACGTTCTTAACGCCGTTCAGGCTCTTTACGACGCCAAGGTGAAACTTCTTAAAGCAAAATACGAATATGCGGGCGGAATTTTAAATTTTTATTTCAACGTCGGAGTGCTTTCAAAATACGATTTATATAAAATAAACGGATGGCTTAAATAAATTAACGAGGTGCAATAAATGGCATTTTTCAGGCGAAAACAGTCTTTAGCTTCAGCTTCGGAAAAACCTGAACTCTTAAAGCTGTTGACATTATTCAAAAAAGATTTTTATATAGTGGGACTTTTCAGCCTTATTATAAATCTTCTGATGCTCGTTCCGGCGATTTATATGCTTCTTATTTACGATTCCGTTCTTTCGAGCCGCAGTAACACGACTCTTATCGTAGTTACGGTTATAATGCTTTTTATGATGGCTCTTATGGGGCTTTTTGAATGGACGAGGACTCAGCTTCTCATACGCATAGGCAACAACATGGATAAACGCGTTAACGAACGGCTGTTTCAGGTGGCTTTCGAGAAATGCCTGCGCACCGGAAGCACGGACTCCTCTCAGGTTTTCGGGGATTTTACGAACATAAGGCAGTTTTTGACCGGCACGGGAGCCATCGCTTTTTTCGACGTTCCGTGGGTCCCTATATACGTTCTCGTAATCGCTTTAATTTACTGGGCGCTTGGAGTATTTGCCGCCTGCGCCGCAATCGTTCTTTTTATACTTGCAGTTTTAACGGAAATGGTAAGCAAGAAAAAGCTGTCAGCTTCAAATGCGGCGTATCATAACGCTTCGGCTTTTTCGGCGATAAATTTTAGAAACGCAGACGTTATAGAGTCTATGGGTATGCTGTCCAACGTAAAAAAGCACTGGTTTCCCAAACATCAAAAATTCGTCGCTCTTCAATCTTCCGCCAGCGAAAAAACGGGAAACATATCCGCCGTGACCAAATTTTTCAGATACGCTTTTCAGTCTTTAGTGTACGCTTTCGGAGCATATTACGTTATAAACGGCAATATTATTACGGCGGGCGCCATGGTTGCCGCCGCGATATTAATGGGCAGGGCGCTTTCTCCCATAGACCTTGCAATCGGCGGCTGGAAAGGTTTCGTATCCGCCCGCGATTCTTATAAAAGATTATCCGCCCTTTTTACTGCCTTTCCCGAAAAAGAAAAGGGGATGCCTCTTCCCGCACCGGAAGGCAGAATCGCCGTCGGCGGCCTTTACGCAATACCGCCGAATTCCAATATTCAGGTGCTTAAAAACATAAATTTTATCGCGGAAAAAGGCGATATGGTAGCTATAATAGGACCCAGCGGTTCTGGAAAATCCACCCTTTCCAAGCTCATTACCGGCGTCTGGCCCCCGGCCTCCGGTTCGGTCAGGCTTGACGGGGCGGAAATTTTTACATGGGACAAAGACGCCCTCGGAAACCACATCGGCTATCTTCCCCAGGACATAGAGCTTTTAAACGGAACAATAGCGGAAAACATAGGGCGTTTCGGGGATATAGATTCTTTTAAAATAATAGAAGCCGCCAAAACGGTCGGAATACACGAACTGATACTTAATCTTCCCGACGGCTACGATACTTTTATAGGGGAAGGCGGAGTAGTGCTTTCAGGCGGACAGAAGCAGAGGGTCGCGCTCGCAAGGGCTATTTACGGCTTTCCCGCGCTCGTCGTGCTTGACGAGCCGGATTCCAACCTCGACGACATCGGCGGACACGCCCTTCTTTACACGCTTGCAAAACTTAAAGAGCAAAAATCCACCGTATTCATAATAAGCCACAGAAACCACATACTTTCAGTCGTGGACAAAATATTAGTTATTTCAAACGGTACGGTTCAGATGTACGGAACGAGAAACGACGTGCTTAACGCCATAATAGCCTCGCAGAACCAGCAGCAGGCGCAGGCGGTGCAGAAAGCGGGGCAGGGGCGCGGACAGTCTCAGGGAAATGAAGAGAGCAATGAAAACAAAGCGGAAACGGGCGAAGGCGCAGTCGTCCTCGACGCCGGACTGAACGAAGTTTAATGTCGTGTCATTCCCGCGAAAGCGGGAATCCAGCAGACAGGAAAAGGTATCGGATAATATATATATTAATAAGGGAGTTTTTTAATGAAACTGCTTGAATGGATCAAAGGAAACGAACCGGAAGTAATAGACGAAGACGAAGTTATACACACTAATATGCGCCCGATTATTATAGCCGGGTTTTCGGCTCTCATATTCGGTTTTTTGGGATTTATAGTATGGGCGTCTTTCGCTCCTATGACAAACGGAGTCAATATTCAGGGAACCGTAGCGTCGGCTTCCCATGAAAACATAATTCAGAGCCGTTACGGCGGGACTATTCAAAAAATTCTCGTAGGCGAAGGGGCGGAAGTTAAAAAAGGACAGCCGCTGATTCTTTTAGACGACGGACAGCTTAAATCTAATCTTGCGTCCGTAAAAAGCGGCTATATTACTTATCTTGCAATGTATGCAAGGCTTAAAGCCGAAGCCTCCGGAGCCACGTCCTTAAAATTTCCGAAAGAGCTTTTGTCTTTCAAAAATTCCGCTCACGCAAAAGAGGCTATGGCTACGCAGAAAGAGCTTTTTTACTCCGATACGGCAGGATACGAAGCCCAAAAAAATATTATCAGGGTCAGCATAGAAAGCCTTAAAAATTATTTAAAAAATGCCGAAGAATTAAAGCGTAATACCATGCGCGAAATAAACATCGCAAAAAAAGAGCTTGCTCCTCTCGATAAACTTGCCAAAGAAGGATATTATCCGAAAGTAAAAGTTTTGGATTTAAAAAGCCGCATAGAAAGCCTTAAAGGCAGATTAAATTCGGAACTCAGCGATATATCGCGCTTTGAAGGGTCATTGTCGGAAAACGAGATAAAATCGGCCGATTTAAGAAATAATTTTCTCAAAGACGTGAACAGCCGCCTTAATAAAGTTCAAAACGGATTATTTGCTTCTAAACAGCAGTATAAATCGGCATTGAGCCAGTATAAACATTCCCGTATCGCTTCTCCGGTAAACGGCGTAATAGTCAAAATATACAATAAGACGATAGGCGGAGCCGTTATGCCCGGACAGCCGATAGTCGATATTCTGCCGCTCAATCAAAACTTAATAGTAAAAGGCTATGTTCCCGTTCAGAACATAGCTCACGTCAGGAAAGGCTTGGCCGCAGATTTAAGATTTGCGGCGTACGACATACAAAATATTCCCGTATTGAACGGCAGAGTAATTTACGTTTCCGCAAACAGCCTGCCTAATCCCGCAAACCATATTCCGTTCTATGCGTGCAGAATAAAAATCGATTCCGGCGGATTAAAAATTCTTGCGGAAAGAAGATTAAAACTTAAAGCGGGAATGCCCGTCGAAGTTACGGTAAAAACAGGCTCAAAGACGCTGTTAGGCGATATTTTAGACCCTCTGCTTTACAAGGTGTCGAATGCATTTGTAAAATAAATTAAAAAAAAATTAAAAAAAATCTTGACATTAGCCGATTATATGTTAAAATGCTGATAAATATATATGTTGACGAATAAATATATATTAAGTCTATACGGATAAAAGATATTAAATAAAATTTTTCTTGACAATGATAAAATATATGATAAAATCTAACTAAAAATAAAAAACAATCTATAAATAATTTATGGAAGAATTAAAAAAAAGAATTTATATAATGGACGGTTAGAAGAGACAGAAAACTAATTACCTATATCGGATTGTTATATATAAGCATTAATTAAAAATTAATTTAAAAGAAATTAAATAATTTATTTTAAGGAGGATTCAAATGGCAACAGCATCTTCACAGAGTTATTATAACGAAGTGCAATCGATATTCATCGAGCTCTTCGACAGACCTGCCGCAACCGCAGGATACAATTATTTCGGTTCGGAACTTGCAACAGGCGCAAATCCGGTAACCGTATTCGGTCAGATTTCCGGCTCTGCCGAGGTTACTTCAAGCGTAACTATTAATTCGCTTTTTGAAAATCTTTTGGGACGCGCGGCGGGAGCTCCCGCATTAGCCTTTTTCGGCGGCGAAATGACAGCGGGGCAGACAATAGCGAACATAGCCAGTCAGATTTATACCGACGTACTTAACGAGTCGCATACTTCTCAGGACTACATGGTTATGACCGATAAAATCGCCTACGCAAACAATTACACAGGATACTTGGCAACAAATCCGAGCTTTACCTACAATACCGCTAACGCACAGGCTTACATCAATCAGGTAACGCCCGCCGGGGTTATGACGGGAACTATTACGTCCTCGTCTATGCCTGCCGTAAACGCATTCGTTGCGGGAACGACGGTTAACCTTGTAGCCTCGTCGACCTCTTACATCGAACCTTCGTCAAACGGGATTGTGGATTTCGTGGATAGTTCCGCTAAGTCACTTAATAATATCAGCAACTATATACTTCAAGCAGGGGCTGGCAATGCAACTTTGACGGTAACAGATACCGCGGCGAATGATTATTCAACTTTCACACTTCCTACAAGTATGAGCGGGGTTTCTAACATAAATATGACCGATTTAGCAACTGCACCAAGCATTGTTTTTAGCGGAGCAAGCGGCGTTACAAGTATAGATGTGTCGCCAGTGTCGACAGCAAACTTTACCGGTGTCGCCGAATTCACAATAGCAGACACACAGACTCTTACGATTAATGCCGATAATTTAGCTTCATCAAATGTTTTAGAAGTTGTTTCTACCGGAACGTCCGTTGCTATAGACTTGAACAATGTTGGAAATAATACTGCTACTGGCGATTATGCCGTCATCACCGTTAATGGACCATCTTCTTCGTCAAAAACAACATCGGTTACCCTGTCGTCGCTTGCAAGTTCACACAATTATGTTAGCATTAGCGATGGTAGCAGCAGTGCAGTATCTTCAATTACTGTAAAAGGTGCAGGTGCCACGACTTTATTATCGACAGCTAACGATACGAATCTTGCGACGCTCACAGCCGATAATACCGGTGCTTTAACGTTTAATATAGCTACTAATAGTGATTTTGCAAGTGCTTTTACCTTTGACGGAACAGCCGGTAGCGGACAGCAGACTATTGATTTAGGTGTAGCTCCTACATCTGGCAATACGTACGCGTTTGACGGCGGAACGAACGCAAATAATACCGTTGATGTTAATTACGCTGCAACAGGTACGCAACTTGATACTTACTTAAATACTGCCACTAATTTTCAGACCCTTAACTTTACGGCATTGGATACCAATGTTATAAATTTAACGCAGATAAGTTCCGGCTTTCATGATATTAACTTATCGGTTGCCGCTTCAACAAGCACAGCCGCTAGTTTATTTACATTCATAGGCGCAAGCAATACTGACAATTTTAATATTCTTAACTCAGGCACTTCAGGCAGTATTGTTTTAGGTTTAAATGTGTCTGACGCTATAAATAACAGCATCGCAAATGTGACTGTCGGCAGTTCTTCAACGACAGGATTGAGCTATGTCGGTGTTTCATCTTATAACTCCAGTCTTCCGGCAGGTTATTCCAATCCTCAAACTTTAAATATTACATCGGAAGGAGTTAAAGGTGACACGAACACAATTACGTTGTTAACGGTTGCGGATGGCGCCCATGTAAATATCACATCAGGCGGTTCAGAAGCCCTGACTATTACAAGCCTGACCGACGGTAATGCAGGCAGCGGAGGCGTAACGTTTGATGCAGGTTCATTTGCAGGCGCCCTGACGTTAACAGATTCAACTACTACGACAAACGATACCATAACTCTCGGTTCGGGTACAGACAATCTGACGCTTAGCAATACTGCGGCGGGCGGAACTGATACCGTCACTTTAGGTTCAGGTTCAGATGTTGTCACAACGGCAGCAGGCAGTGATATTATTAACGCAAACACTGGTTCGGCAGCACTTGGTACTATCAATGCAGATTTGACTCTTTACGGTACACAGACAACTATCGGCACTTGGGCAACTTCTCCGTTTGATACTATTTCAATAAGTAATTTTGGAACTAATGTAACAGTTGATTTGGATAATACATCTACTGCTGCTGCGGTTACTTCATTTACACATTATACTACGGCAATTACAAGCACGGACACATATGCTCAGGCAATTAGCGCAGTTGTTTCCGCAGTTGAAACCCTTTCTACTCCTGCTACTAATGCTGACCATCTAGTTTGGTTTCAATATGCCGAAACCGGTGGAGCTACAAATACTTATTTAGTAAATGTTTCGGTATATGATAATGCGGGTACTAATAATTATACAGATTCAGTAGTTCAATTAGTCGGAACAGCATCAACTTTAGCGACTACGCTTGGAAGTGCTACTGCTTCTGCTACAACATCTTCAATCGTGATTCACGGCTAAAAATTAAAGAATTAAAGGTGTCAGATTTATTTATTTCCATACTCCCGACTGCGTTTGACGCAGCCGGGAGTTTTTGTTTTCTAATTTTTCATTTCATTTAGAAGTTTAAATTTCACTTTTATTTTCTGTATTTTTTTGGTATAATGAAAAAAATATGGAGGATAAAGTATAAATATGAAATCTGATAAAATAAGCATATTGGACGCGGCTGTAATAATATCTTTTAATCAGGATAACTTTGTAAGGCTTAAGCAGTCTAAAGCCGAGGAATCATATAAAAACATCGTAAGCAAACCTTCGACAAATTCAAATATTGCGGATGCTCAAAATCCCTCTTTGCCCCGCATATATATTAAAGACGAACTTAAAGGGATTGCAATATCTCAAAATTCGGCCCAGCTGGCTTTAATTTTAGACCAGACTGCGGCAGAAGCGGAATTGAGCAAACAGATAGAAACCGTATCGGACGCCATAGACGCCATGTTTCAGGATACGATTAATTTTCAGGGGGAAAATAATATAAAAGATACTGGCATCATAGCTTCAATAGCCGTTTCCTCTAATAAAAAACCCGAGGAAATAAATCCTTATATATTAAATACATTTTTAAATCTGGAGCGGCAGGAAGGCGACGATGCCGCGTCTGTTATGTTTAAAACAGCGTTTAAAACGAAAGAAAATTTATATATGAGCATCGATATAGGTCCGTATATCAAAAATGCCCCGAAAACTGCCGAAAAATCTTTAACCGGATATATTATTAAATTGGATATAAACAATAAACCCGCTATATCTTCGCTTGCAAATCCGGAATTAGTAAAACCGGATGCCGTAAAAGCTAAATTTAAAAGTTTCCTGGAAGGGGATATGGATAAAATTTTTAGAAATTCGCTGATTTAATTATCCCGATATTTAATTTAAAGGAATAATTTGAGCTAATCTTTCGTAAAATTTATCTTTAGTAAAATCAAGGCTTCGTTCTATGGCGTGATTTATAAGGTATATAGTTTCATTTCCGCTTTTATCTTTTAAAAGACTTATCAGCTTTACTGTATGTTCGATTAATTCGTCTTTTGAATTAAAGCAGTATCCGTCTATTCCGTCCCTGACTATTTCAGCAGGGCCGCCTTTGTTTATTGCCACCGGAATACAGCCCGAAGACATGGCTTCTACTATCGTAATTCCGAAATGTTCAAGCATTTCCGGATGTTCTGCCGGATTTACGTTTATTCCTGCGGCATGCCAGTAAATGTCGGCTCTTTCGTATAATTCCTGCAGAGCCGGAGCTTCTATGTTGCCGTAAAGAAATATATTTTTTCTGCCGCCCGCCATTTTCTGCAAAGAGGCGAAAAAATCCCTGCCGTCTTTTGTCGGATGAATAGAGCCGGCTATGTGAAGTTCGACGTCTTCCAAAGAATACTTATCCGTCATTTCTATAAAAGATTCTATTAAAAAATCCTGTCTTTTGCAGTGTCCTTCGGTAAAAAAACGGCCTACGGTAAGTATGATAATTTTATCTTTTCGATTAGCGCTATTAGCATTAGCATTGACATTGGCATCGCCGCAAGGCGGATATACCACTTCGATAGGAATATCGGGCAGTCCGTATTTTTTAGATAATTTTTTATAATTGTTTAATACAAAATTAGAATAAACTATAACTTTATCATACTTGCCGAGATTAGCGGCATTTTCCTCAATCCAGCTTTCTTCCTGCGGAAAAGGAAACTGGCATATATAAATATTGTAGCTGCCGAGCGGCAAAACAGGCGGCACTATGCTGTTTCCCATAGCCATGAAGATGTCGAAATCCGCTTTAGTCCCATTTTTATATGTATTGTATGCAGTTATGTTTAATCCCTCTAAAGAAAGTCCGAGGTCTCTTTCCATCTGTTTTAAGCGAAGTCGGCTGTAAATTTCGTCAAGCGCTAAAAAAACCCTGTATTTTTGATTTAAAAAATATTCGGCTGCCGTTAGAAGATACCTTTCCCCTCCGCCGGGAACCAAATCGTAAGGAGTGTAAACGCATACCTTTTTCATCATTTTTTATTGTTTAATATATTTTTATATTTTCTGATAAATTTTTCTTTATTTATTTCGACTATATTATTTAATTTCAGTGGAAATTTATCGTCCGACGATGTTAAGTTTTCTAAATGTATAACTTTTGAAGACGGTATATACAAAGTTTTTTTTCCGGCAAGTTTAAATTTAAAACATAAATCTACGTCTTCGTAATAAGCCGGCTCCCAGCAAAGGTCGAATCCTAAAACTTCTTCGAATAAAGCCCGCTTTACTATCAAACAGGCGGCGGAGCAGTAATCCGCCTCAAGCGTTTCATTGTATTCCTGTTTTTCAGGGTCGTCGAATTTGCCTCTTTGCAAAGCGCTTCCGTCTTCTTTAATAAAAGCTCCCGCTTCCTGAAGTCTGCCGTCCGGGTATAAAAACATAGGTCCGGCCGCCGCCGTATTTTCGGGAGGCAAAGCGGACACTAAAGGCATCAGCCAGCCCGGTGTTACGAATGCGTCGTTGTTTAAGAAAAGCAGATAATCACCTTTGGCTTTTTCGGAGCCTATGTTGTTTCCTTCGCCGAAAAAGCGGTTGCGGGACAGTTCAAGCAGGGTAAAATAATGAGGCTTGCTTTGTTCCAGCTGTTTTAAATATTTTTTGTCTTCCGGTTCACTGCCGTTGTCCACTGCTATAATTTCATATTTAACCCCCGCGGTATGTTTCCAGATTTCTTTTATGCACTGTACGGTAATTTTTGATTTGTTATAATTTAAAATTATTATGCTGACGAGCGGGTTATCGCCGGAGTACCATAATTCCCTGTTCTTATAAATTTTTCCGTTATTGCCGCCGCGGCCGTTAGATTTTTCTATTTTCTTTAAAAATGCGGCATTTATATCGTTTTTAACCGCATTTTCGTTTTTTGTAAAGATAGATTTTGTAAATTTAACCGGATTTTTAAAATACCGCGCTTTGCTTCTGGCTTTTTTTAAAAATCTAAAAATGTATTTTAAAAAAGTTTTATCCCTTAGTTTATAATAAAAATTTGCCGCTTTCCAAAAATCGCTCTTCGATATTTCCTGAAGCCTTAAAAGATATTCATTTTTTTCATCGTTTGCCGCATTTAAAGACCTGCGCAGGTTAAAGTTTTTTTCTTTAGTTTCTTTTAGATGAATAAGGGTTTCTTCAAATCTGATGCGGGCATTTTCTAGTTCGGATTTAACGTATTTATAATCTTCCAATTCATCCGATATTTTTTTTAAAATGCCGCTTTCAGAATTATTTTCATATCCCTCAAAATTTTTAAGAAGTTTGGACATTCCCAATAAATTTGCATGAGAATTAACCTTGGTAAGAATTATAATATTTTGGAGTATTAAAAGGTCATCGTTTTTTTCTATGAAAAATTCAAATATATCCGGATACTTAATTTTTATATCTTCTAAAAACTCCGAAGAATAGCGGGTTTTTCCAAAAAGTTCTATATCGAATTTAAAACCGTTTTTCTTAAATTTTTCGTTTGCCGAATTTATCCATTCTATAAAAGAACGTTTCGTAAAAAACCTTAAATGAGTATTGTCCAGAAGGCCGAAATCCGAATAATTAAATTTACCGTCCATCAGGTTTAAGATTATGTCGAGATGGGCTATATTGGGAACGCTTATTACGAACTGGCCGCTGAATTTTAATTTGGACGCCAGTATTTCAAGCGCTCCGGTCGGGTCTTTCAAATGTTCGAGGACGTCGGCGCAGATAATAAAATCGAATGCGTCCGCGCTTAAAGAGTTAAATCTTTCGGTATCTTTTTTAGCCGGAGCGGAAAAATTTAGATAATCGAGGTCTATATTAAATAAATCTTGATAATAACCGCTTTTCTTAACGCAGTCCAGAGCCTCGGAATCTACGTCCAAACCGTACATAGAGCAGTTTTTATTTTTTTTAAGCCATTCTCCTATATAACCGTATGCGCATCCTACGTCAAGTACGGCAGAGTTTTCGGTTACGGCGTTTACTACGAATGCAAGAGCGTTATTGTCGTTTTTAGGATTTATATTTTCCGCTTTATTTTCGGAATATTTTTTTTCTTCAGGCAAATAAAGTTTATTATATTCTGCGCTGCCAAGATTCATAAAAAGTGTTTATAGGTTTGTCGAGATTTGTTAAAAATTGTTAAACTGCCGGAGTTAATTATACTAAATTATTAATGAAAAAAAAATATTAAAATGCTATAATTTTTTAAATGAAAAGCGGATTAAATCTTTCTGCAAACGATAAAAACATAAACAGAGTCTTGGTTATTTCGGTAGATACTTTAAGTTACGACTGCATAGGGTTTAATTCAAGTTCGGGCCGGCTTTCAAGATACGGACTTCAAAACGGGATAAATACCCCGGTAATAGACGAAATAGCCTCAAAATCGTCATATTTTGCAAACTGCTTCAGCACGTCTTCTTATACTCCGCCCGCTCACGCATCTTTATTTACGGGACTTTATCCGCCCAATCACGGCGTCAGGCCGTTTTTTTATAAAAAATTAAATGAAAACTGTCCGACCATGGCCGAAATTTTTAAGGACAACGGATATAAAACTATATTTTCTATGGATATGGATATATTCGGTCCCGTCGGGCTTACGCGGGGTTTCGATTATATCGCTGTCGGAAACGACGCCCAAACGGCGGATATTCTCAGCGGAATGAAAGACGAAAAAATATTTCTTTTTGTTCATATGTTCGACGTTCACGACCCTTATCTTTACTGCGAAACCCCGCCTGAAAAATCTTATAACGACGATTATTACGAAGCCGTGGAGGAAATGAGCGCAAAATTTAACATAAAAATCGAAGAAAAAGAACCCCATAAGATTTGGAAAGAACTGCAGAGAAAAGTAAAAAACAGCGCCAAAGAATATCTGCCTTTATACTTAAAAGGAATAAACAAATTCGACGGCGGACGCTTTAAAATGCTTTCGCAAAATTTAAAAAATTTAGGTTTTTTTGATTATGAAAGCGTTTACTGCATATTATCCGACCACGGCGAAGGGCGGGTTTCATATTCCGACCAGTCTGTTTTTTCTCATGCCGGCGAACTTTTCGACGAGATAATACATATACCTCTTATATTTCATGCTCCGGGCTTTGAAGACAAAATAAGAGAAGAAATCGTGTCTATAGCCGATGTTTTTCCGTCGGTTTTATCTTGCGCAGGACTAAAGCTGTCAGGTTTAAATAATCCTTGCGGAAGCGGCGGCTGTAATAAAGGAAAAAGTCTGCTTGAGAAATTGGACGGCAAACATTTTCCGGGCTTGACAAAATCGGAATCGGACGGTTTTGCGGCAGAGGACGGCTATAGCGATAGGGAATTCTGCTATTCGGAATATTTTGCAAATAAAATAATAGGAAACAGAATAAATAAAGACATAAACAAAGACGGTGAACCAGAAAACGAAGGCAGCGGGGTAAAGGGGGAAGGCGGTGAGGTGCTGAACGTATTTTCTTCCGAAGACGATTTCTTTTTGTTTCAAAGGTCTGTAAGAACAAAAGATAAAAAATTTGTTTATTACGGCGTTTTTTTTGACGGCGGTATTTCTAAAAATTTAGCCGATTTAAGCGATGAAGACTACGTTAAATCGCTTTACAAAATAGTGCTTAACAGGTTCGAGGACCAAGAAGGATTATCCGTTCATGCCGGCAGGCTTAAATCTAAAGAAAAAACTAGAGCGGACGTTTATAAAGAATTTATAGAAAGCATTGAATATGCCCAAAGGCCTAAAATATTTTATTATGATTTAAAAAGCGACCCTGCCGAAGAAAACCCCGTCGATTTAAAAAATTTAAACGATACCGGCGAAATAAGCGAAACAATCAAGGAATTAAAGAAAGAAGCCGAAAATTTCTTAGAAATTATCGATAATATGGAAAAAAACGCTCCCGCCGCACAGGATATTTTTGACGGAACGCATGAAGTACTGCTTACGGCTAAAAATACCGATAACGCGGAAAGTCATTGCAGTAAGCATAATATCGGCGATTTGCTTGCGTCCAAGATTGATTTCAGCATAGATATAATTAAGGAAGCTTACGAACGTTTCGGCAAAAACGGCGCATCTGTCGGAATCGCTTTTACCGGAGGAAAAGATTCTACGGTTATGCTTGATTTGGTCAGAAAAGCTTTCGGCGGTAATATTCCTCCCGCGTTTAAAATAGTAAACGTGGATACAACGGTAGATTTTCCGGAAATTTACGAGTTCATAGCTAGGCTTAGCCGCGAGTGGAATTTTGATTTAAATGTTTTTGCAAATAAAGAAGCGGTCGATAAAAACGAGGTAAAAATTGCCGCAGACAAAGAAAAATGCTGTCTGCTTCTTAAAACCGTTCCTTTGAAGAAAGCTATAACGGATCTAAATCTTAAGGCTTTGATGACGGCGATAAGAAAAGACGAGCAGGAGCAAAGAAAAAAGGAGTCGTATTTTTCCGAAAGAAATGAACCAAATCATTTCAGGGTTCACCCTTTGCTTCATTTTACCGAAAAAGATATATGGGATTATATAAAATTTTACGATATACCTTACTGTTCTCTTTATGAACAGGGCTACAGGTCATTAGGGTGCGTTCCGTGCACCGTAAAAGCCCGTCCGGACGAGCCGGAACGGGCAGGCAGGTCGCAGGAAAAAGAAAAAATTATGGGCAAATTGAGAGACCTCGGTTATTTTTAAACCGCTTTATTTGGAAATTTTTTCCGCATTTCAGCAAATTACGTTGAAACTTCCGCATACGGAAGCATCTACGGTTTGCGCATACTTTACCGCGGCTTTGTAAGCCTGCGGATTTCCGTATTCGTTAATACTGTTTACATAAGCCCATGCCGAATTTACAAGGGCTTGATTTGCAGACGCCTGCGCCTGCTTAACGGCCGTAGTATTATTATTAATAGTAGTATTTCCGCCTCCGTTTTGTATCTTAGGATAGGCGCTGAATCCGAAAGGCACGCTGACCTGAGCTGTCAGCGCTCCGCCGGAATAAGCCGACAATCCGCCTTTTATTCCGTTCTCGAACATAGGAACGAACCTTGACAGATTTGTATTATTTAAGCCGTATATAACAAGTTTGAACTGTCCGTTTTCCTCGTCGCCGAGACATTCGGTAAGCGAGCCGCCGCCCGCAGGTTTATTTATACAGTTATTATTGCCCCGGTAATCCGCAAGCGATAACGATATTCCCTGCGGCAGAAACTGCTGAAGGCTGTTATCCGGCAAAATATTCATACCGCTTATTAACTGCGTTAAGGTTCCGAAATAATCGCCGTTTTGGGGCGCCGCGTTCTTTTCGGCGTAATTGGAATAATCCGCCTGCTGATACTGTATTTCGGCCTTTATAAGGCTGTTTGCGGCGTTTACGGCGGCTTTAGCCTGTTTTAATTCGTAAAACCCTTCCATATAAGGTATGGCCGACGCTGTCATAATCGTTATAATTAAAAGCCCGACTATAACGGAAGACAGGCCGAAGCCGGAAATGCTTTCTAACCGGTTTTTAAATAACGGGACGCTTGCCATAATTACCTCCATAATAATAATAATTTAAGTAAAATTAGAAACTATTAAAAAGATATAAATATTATTTTTATTATATCTTTTTAATATTTCATTATTATGAAGGTTTTGTTTCGTTTGCGTTAAATTTTTGTTGCGGGAATGTTACAAATGTTTTTCTGTTGCAGTATTCGGGTTAAAAATTTATATTTACATATTAACGGTTTTATCGTATTATATATCTATGTATATAATTATAAAGATTAAAAATTAAATAGACTGCGGGGATAAACATATAATATATGTCAGATAACGGCGGCAAAAGCGGCGGCTCTAAAGTCCTGCTCGTTTCTTTAGACAACGTAAGATACGACTGCGTAAGCTACGCAAAAGAAAAACCGCACCTTAAGCAGTTTTACTTAGAAAACCTCGTCGATACGCCTACCATAGACGAAATAGCTTCGGGCTCTTCGGTTTTTACCAACTGTTTTTCGACGTCGTCCTATACTACTTCCGCACATGCTTCGCTTTTCACCGGTTTGTTGCAGCCGAAACACGGAGTAAGGCCGTTTTTTTATAAAAAGTTAAGAAAAGACTGCATAACGCTTGCCGAGATTTACAAGAAAGGCGGCTATAAAACCGTATTATATTCGGATGTTATCGAACTCTTTCAGCCTCTTGGGCTTACCAAGGGCTTCGATTACGTTTACGCTGGAGATATAAACGCGCTGTTTAAACAGCTTGAGACATTCGGCAAAGACGAAAAAGTTTTCTGCTTCGTCCACCTGTTCGACGCCCACGAACCTTACATCTACTCCCAGAACTATAACGAAAACCGTTATAACGACGACTATTACGCTTTTATGAATAAAATGTCGTCGCTGTATAAAATTCCGGTCGTCAGCAACGACCCTTTCGCCTTATGGAACAATTTTTCAGGCAGGGTAAACTACGGAGTGCAGATAATGCTTCCGCCCTACATTTACGGAATCAATAAATTCGACAAGGGGCGTTTCAGGCTTATTCATAATACGCTTAAAGGTTTCGGCTATTTTAACGAAGAAAATATATATTCGATATTCGCGGACCACGGAGAAGGCAGGATAGCCTTATTCGACCCGCCGGTTTTCGGGCATATGGGAGAGCTGTTCGACGAAGTAATCCATATTCCCTTGATACTGCACGCTCCTCAATTAGAAAATAAAACTTACGACGGGTTAGTTTCTATCGTCGATATGTTTCCGACGCTATTGTCGCTGTCGGGATTAGAAACATATGCGGAGATTGCTTCGCCGCCTCCGGCTGTCGGCGGCGTCGAAAATAACAGCGCTTTATTAGGTTTAGACGGGCAGTCGATGTTTGCCGAAACTGAAAGGCAGTACTGCTATTCGGAGTTCTGCACCCAGAATATGTATAACGAGATAATGCAGTTCAATGCGGCGGTTTACGACAGGAACAAAAACGGGGCATCGTTAAAAGACAGATATTTCCTGTCGCAGAGGTCTATCAGGACTAAAGACAAAAAATATATGTTCATACCGGATAACATTTCGCAGGCGGAAGGCAAAAAAATAGCAGAAAACGTAAACCTGTCCGACGAAGACTTTATTATCGAAATGTTTAATTCGGTAATGAGAAAAAGAGTAAGCAAGCCCGAGTATTTAAGCCTTTTAAGAGCCGTTAAAGCAAAACAGACTACCAGGGCAAATATTTACCAGGGCATGATTGCTTCAGAACTTTACAACAGGCCCAAAAATTTCTATTTCGACCTTTTAAGCGACCCGTTTGAAGAAACTCCGGTAATTTTAAACGCCGCCCTGACGGATTCCGTAAAGTATATAGAAATTTTAAATAAAATAGAAAAAGACGCCTTTATTTCCGAAAATCTCTTCGACGACAATAATCCGGACTCTAAGGGAAAGGCAAAAATTATATTTTCACAGCCGGAATTGGAAGGAAATATCGAAAGCGCCGCTTCCGAACTTTTAAATCAGAAAACGTCTTTAAGCATCGAAATTATAAAAGAAGCGTACGACAGGTTCGGCGACAAAATAGGCATAGCTTTTACCGGCGGAAAGGATTCTTCGGTTTTACTCGACCTTACCAGAAGGGCGTTCGACGGAAAAATTCCGTTTAAAGTCATAACCATCGATACGTCGGCGGAATTTCCGGAAATTAAAGAATTTATAGAAAAATTGAAACAGAGCTGGGGCTTTGAGCTCTTGACATATTCCAATACCGAAGCCCTTAAGCAGAAATATGCGATTGCAAAAGACAAAGCGGACTGCTGTAATACCCTTAAAACCATACCCTTAAAACAGTCCATTAAAGACCTGCATCTTAAAGCCATGTTTACCGGCATCAGAAAAGACGAAAACGAAGCCCGCGCCAACGAGGTCTATTTTTCCAAAAGAAAAGACCCCCACCACTTCAGGGTTCACCCAATTCTTCATTTTACGGAAGCGGATATCTGGCTCTATATTAAATTAAACAATCTTCCTTACTGCACACTCTACGAACAGGGCTACAGGTCTATAGACTGCGCTCCATGCACGCATAAAACCGCTATGGATAAATCTATCGCCGAACGTTCCGGGCGTTCCCAGGACAAAGAAGCGGCCATGGACAAGCTGAGAAAGCTCGGATATTTTTAAATTGTAACGCTCCCGCAGCAAAAATTTAACGCAAACGAAACAAAACCTTAGTTTCCGGCGCAGGTATTTGAAAAAAAAATATTTGAATGATACAATAAATCAATAATAAATGGGAATATTTTAACTAAAATTGCCGAGCATGAATATTTTAATTACCGGCGCTTCCGGTTTTGTAGGCTATTACGTAATGCGGGCGCTGGGTAAATTACACTGCATTCCTTTAGCCGGCGAAAAAGGAGTAATAGACGTAAGAGACTCCGGCGGAATAAAATCTTTTTTATCGGCTCACGGCACTCCGGCATTTGACGCCGTTATCCATTTAGCCGCGCAGGGTTTTGTCCCGGAGTCTTTTAAAAATCCGCTCGAGACTTTCGACATAAATTTTACCGGCACTTTTAACCTGCTAAGCGCTTTAAAGGAAAACGGTTTCCGCGGCAAAATACTTTATGTCAGTTCCGGCGATATATACGGCCTTGCGGACGAAAGCAGTCTTCCGATAAAAGAAGAATATCCGCTTAAGCCGAGGAATCCTTATGCGGTAAGCAAGGTAGCCGTAGAAGCCCTGTGTTACCAGTGGTCGGTCGTCGAAGCCGATATGCGGTTTATAGTAGCAAGGCCTTTTAACCATATAGGCCCGAACCAGAGCGAAAGCTTTGCGGTATCTTCTTTTGCAAAGCAGGTAATAGAAATAGAGCTTGGCTTAAAAAAACCTTTAATCAGCGCCGGCAATATCGACGCTACGAGAGATTTTTTAGACGTTAGGGACGTTGCGGACGCTTATAAAATGCTGTTGGAAAAAGAAACCGGCAAAGATATAAGCGGAAATAAATTCGATGTATTTAACGTATGTTCGGGAGTTGAAGTTTCCATGCGTTCGATTTTAAATACTATGTTTGAAATAACCGGCGTCGAAGCCGAAATAGAAATCGACGAGGCCAGATTAAGGCCTAACGAGCAGAAAAGAATATACGGAAGCAGTAACAAGCTTAAAAACTATACCGGCTGGCGGCCCAAAATACCGCTTAAACAGAGCATAGAAGATATTTTAAATTACTGGAGAGAAAAATTAAAATAAAATATAAAGGACGGGGGGTTCGAGCAGGCTATGGCAAAAAACGCGCTTATAACGGGTATAACCGGACAGGACGGGGCATATCTCGCTAAGTTTTTAATCGAAAAAGGATACAATGTTTACGGTTTTCTTGCAAGAAGGGGTTCGGATACGCTCTGGAGACTCAGGTATTTAAACATCATCGGCGAAGTAAAACTGATAGACGGCGACCTTTTGGATTTGTCTTCTTTAATTAGGGCGTTGGAAGCTTCTAAAGCCGACGAGGTATATAACTTAGCCGCTCAAAGTTTCGTGGGAACTTCTTGGCAGCAGCCTTTGCTGACTACTCAGGTTACCGGTTTTTCGGTAGTGAACGTTCTCGAAGCTATAAGGCTTGTAAATAGTAAAATCAGGTTTTATCAGGCTTCTACGTCCGAGATGTTCGGAAAGACTTCCGAAACTATACAGTGCGAAGATACGGTTTTTCATCCGAGAAGCCCCTACGGAGTCGCTAAAATGTTCGGCCATTATATTACGGTAAACTACAGGGAAAGTTTTAACATATTCGGCTGTGCCGGAATACTGTTTAATCACGAATCTCCGATAAGGGGCATAGAATTCGTTACGAGAAAAGTAACCGACGCCGTCGCAAGGATAAAATACGGCAGGCAGAAAAAGCTTTATCTCGGCAACATAGACGCCCAGAGAGACTGGGGATACGCAAAAGACTACGTCGAGGCTATGTGGCTTATGCTTCAGCAGGATAAGCCCGACGATTACGTGATTGCTACCGGCAAAACTTTTTCGGTAAGAGAAATGTGCGAAACCGCTTTTTCTTACGTCGGACTAAACTATAAAGACTACGTAGAAATAGACCCTAAATTATACAGGCCTGCCGAGGTCGAAAGGCTTTTAGGCAACCCTAAAAAAGCGAAAGAAAAATTCGGCTGGGAAGCTAAAACGCCGATGAAAGAATTAATAGAGCTTATGGTAGAAGCCGATTTAGAAAGGGTAAAAAGCAAATATGCCGATCAGAAAAATGACTGAATTATATCTAAATATATGAAAAAAATAAATAAATTGGGTTTATCTTATTAAATCAGATGAACGAAATAAAATTTGCCAATTTAATTTTCAAAGGACTAACTAAAAAAATATTACTTCAAGAATCGGATGAATTAAAATTTATCATTACGGTTAACGCCGAATTTATTGTTAAAGCCAATGAAAACGAAAGATTTAAAAATATTATTAATTCTAATTACGCTACTTTTGACGGCCGGATTCCTTATGTTATGGCTAAAAGTAAATACCCGGATATTTACTTTGAAAAAATAAGCGGTTCCGATTTTATTTACGATGTCTGCGAATATGCTAGAAAGCATAACAAGAAAATATTTCTTTTAGGCGGATATCCAGACAGCAACAAATTAGCCGCGGAAAAATTAAAAAAAATGTTCGGCATTGAAATAGACGGATTTTCGCCTCCTTATAAATCTTATCCATTCGATAAAGAACATAACTATTTAATTTTAGAACGGATTATAAAATTCAAAACCGATTTTTTATTTGTCGGGTTCGGCGCTCCCAAACAGGAGTTTTGGATAGACGATAATAAAGAATTTTTGGAAAATAACGGAATCAAATTAGCCTTAGGTTCGGGCGGTACATTTGAAATGGTTTCGGGAAAATTTAAAAGAGCGCCTCAATTCATACAAAAAATAGGATTGGAAAGACTATGGAGATTTATTATCGAACCTAAATTATTCAGGTTAAAGGGAATTTTAGTGAGTCTTAAAATTTTTTATTACGCATACCGTAAATAATATCAATCAGTATTTTGACCTGTTTTTTTATATCTAATCCCGTCAAAATATCCCTTTATAACCGCCTTTAAATTTTTTGCATCTCTTGTTTCCAACAGCGACAAAAAAATTATCGGAATAAAGTTTATAAAATTTAAAAAAAGCCCGTAATGTTTTTTTATGTATATAGTATTGCTTTTTGTTAAGTAATAATAAAATAAATACTTTTTGTCTTTCGTGCCTGCGCTGTCTTTGTGATATACGAAGCTGTCGAGCGCCACGGCGATTTTCCAGCCCCTTCTTTTTCCGCGTCTAATCAGGTCAAGTTCTTCGGCGTATAAAAAATAGGATTCGTCGAATAATCCGATATCTAGTAAAACTTCTTTTTTTATCAGCAAAGAAGCCCCCATTATATAATCAAGGGCTTTTTCAAACCGTTCTTTATTTATAGTTTTAATAATCGAGACATCCCTGCCCTTATATATTAATTTAGCTTTGGAGATAAGCGGGAAGAAACGGCCGCCTCCGACCGTCTGGATAATATTCGAATTTTCATACAATAAAACGGAGCCGGCAAAACCTGTTTTAGAATCCTGTTCCGCCTCTTTAACCAATGTTTTCAAGGCATCCTTGTCAACGGCGGTATCGTTGTTCAGCAGCCATATATAATCAAAATCGTTTCTTTTTAAGCAAAATCTAAGACCGGCGTTCATTCCTTTTCCGAAGCCGTAATTATCGTTATTTTGGATTATAATTACGGCTTTTTCGTCTAATGAGCCGGCTTCTTTTTCTAAAGCGGTTTCATTTAAAACCAGCGGTTCTTTCTTTTTGTTTTTAAGGTAATTAATTATTTCCTCTAAAGAACCGTCCCTTGAATTATTATCCGTCAAGACAATCCGGTATTTATGGTAATCTAGGCGTTCCAAGCTGTCAAAGCATGCCGCGGTATTTTTGCCGTCGTTAAAATTCAAAATTAATATATATACTTGTTTTTCCATTTATTTAATATTAAAATAGCTGAAGTTAATCAAATATGGTTATTATATCAAATTTCCAATAATGTATAGAATAATAAAAACTAAAATAAAAATATCGGTAAGTTATATTAAGGTTAACGGTTTTAAAAAATTTTTTAAAAAAGTTTTACAAAAAGTCAGCATAAAAAATTTATCCTTTCTTTATTCTCAAAAGGGAAGTTACCGTCTTTTTATCGCAAAACATGAGCCAACCCAAAAAGAACTTCTTTTGCAGTCTAAAGTAAAATTCTCCTTTTCTCCCAAAATAAGCATAATTTGTCCAGTGTGGAATACGCCGGAATATTTTCTTAAGGAAATGGTGCAATCCGTTATTAATCAGACATATCCTAACTGGGAATTATGTTTGTCCGATGGGAACAGCGCAAACGAAAACCTAAGGAAAATATTAAATAATTATAAAGATAGCGATAAACGAATAAAGGTTAAATTTCTTGATAAAAATTTAGGAATTTCCGGCAATTCCAATGAAGCGTTAGGCCTTGCTACCGGAGATTATATCGGATTATTAGACCATGACGACACGCTCGCGCATTTTGCCTTATTCGAAGCGGTTAAGGCTATAAATGAAAATCCCGATGCCGATTTTATCTATTCGGATGAAGATAAACTTTCCGAAGACGGCAAAAGAAGGTTTAGCCCTCATTTCAAGCCGGATTTCAGTCCGGATACGTTAAGAAGCTATAACTATATATGTCATCTTTCTATTTTTAAAAAAGAATTATTAAGCAATGCCGGATTTTTTAAAGAAGGTTATGAAGGAAGCCAGGATTACGACCTCATATTAAGGGCATCCGAGAAAGCCAAAAACATTATTCATATACCTAAGATACTTTATCACTGGAGAATATCCAAAAATTCAACCGCTCTATGGATGGACAACAAGGCTTATGCATTCGATTCGGCAAAAAAAGCGTTAAAAGACCATTTAAACCGCATAAGCCTAAATGGAAAGACAGATGACGGATTATTCAAGGGTTCATATAAGATTACATATAATATAAATAAAGATCTTCTGGTTTCCGTTATAATACCTAATAAAGACCACGAAAAAGACCTGAAAAGATGCATTTATTCCATAATGGAAAAATCGACGTATAAAAACTTTGAGATAATCATAGTAGAAAATAATTCCGAATCCGAGTCTATTTTCAAGTTTTACCATAGTTTAACCTCAAAATATTGTAATATAAAAATAATTGAATGGAATAAGCCCTTTAACTATTCATCGGTTAATAACTATGCCGCAGAATTTGCAAAAGGAGATATACTTTTATTTCTAAATAACGACACCGAGGTAATAAATAACGACTGGATGGAAAGAATGCTTGAGCATGTTCAAAGAAAAGAGGTTGGGGCGGCAGGCGCTAAGCTTTATTATCCGAATAATACCGTTCAGCACGGAGGAGTGATTATCGGAGTTTCAGATATTGCAGGCCATTCCCACAAAGAATTTCCGCGAAATTCTTGCGGATATATAAACAGACTCTGCATAATTCAAAATCTATCCGCCGTAACCGGAGCCTGCCTTATGGTTAGAAGGGAAGTCTTTAAAGAGGCGGGAGGCTTTGACGAAAATTTCATATTAGCTTACGGGGATGTTGATTTATGTCTAAAAATTAGAGCAAAAGGCTATCTAATAATATGGACGCCTTTTAGCGAACTTTACCATTATGAATCCATAACAAGAGGTTATGAAGATACGCCTGAAAAAAGAGAAAGAATAAACGGAGAAATAAAACTTTTTTATAATAAATGGCATGATATTCTTAAAAAGAGAGACCCTTATTACAATATAAATCTTACAAAAAATAAAGAGGATTTTTCGATAGCGGTTTAATTTATATGAAACATTTATATGAAATAAGCGGGGATAAAATTTTCGGCGCAAATCTATCCGGATTTATTCAGTCGGAGAAAGGGGTCGGCAGCGCAGTACGTTCAACCGTCAGATGTTTCCAATCGGAGGGGATTCCGTTTGTTTTAAATAATTTCACGGATAAAAATAGTTTAAATTATATTACGGAATTTAACGGCTTCTCTCAAAATAATCCATATTTCTTTAATCTAATTCATATCGGACCTGCTACTTTCCAAAATTTTATTATAGAAAAAACAGAGTCTTATTTTAACGGTCATTACAATATAGTTTATTGGAATTGGGAATTATCCGAATTTCCGAAATTATATCGTCACTTATTTGATTATATCGACGAGATATGGGTTCCTTCAAATTTTGTACTTAATGCCGTTTCCTTAGTTTCTCCCGTTCCTGTTGTCCGCATGCCTTATTATATCGGTTCGCATATTAATAATAAACAAAAAGGGTCGGTTCGTGAAGATTTTGGTTTATCTAAAGACGATTATATTTATCTTTTTATATTCGATTTTCAAAGCTATGCGGAAAGAAAAAACCCCGCCGGCTTAATAAAAGCATTTAAGAAAGCATTTAGCAATAAAGATAGCGCAGTTTTGATTATTAAATGTTCGCATGCAGATTTGCATAAAAAAAACTTCGTCGAAATAAAAAAGCTATCCGAAAAACATAGAATCAAAATCATCGATGCGGTATTGACAGACGATGAAATATCTTCCCTTATAGATACGGCTGATTGCTATGCATCGTTGCATCGCTCCGAAGGTTTTGGCCTGACCATAGCCGAGGCTATGGCAAAAGGAAAGCCCGTCATTGCGACGGCTTATTCGGGGAATATGGATTTTATGACTTTTTCTAATAGTTATCTCGTTAAGTATCGCCTGACTGAAATTAGTGAAGACTGCGGATGTTATGAAAAAGGTAATGTTTGGGCAGAACCCGACATCGAAGATGCGGCCAGGCTTATGCAATATGTCTATGAACATAGGGATGAAGCCCTGCATGTCGGTTTAACCGCAGCTTATGATATAAAAGAGCGCTTTAATGATTTAGCCATAAGTAAATTAATCGGCAAGCGTCTCAATATTATACTTGATAACTTAAAATCGAAGAACATGGATTCGGCGGCTTATCATAATAAAAATATGTATAATCCTCCAAAAGACCTTTACAATAAGGATAGAATATTATTAAACGATATTTATAATTCTAATGAATGGAAATTATTTATTGCATGCCGGAAAATAATAAATTATTTGCTGCCTTATAAATCTAAAAGAAGATTGATAGCAAAATCTATTTTCAAAGGGCTTTGGAAGCATATAAAATAATATCAAATTATTATTTATATCACCCCGCAATCTGCTTATATGCCGAAGCGACCGCGGCCGGTTCTCCTATCGTCTGAATTTTTCCGTTATCTAAATATAAGGCTTCGTCGCACATTTCCAGGATGGAAGCGGGGTCGTGGCTTACGAGTATGATTGTCTTTCCGTTATCCTTAAATTCTTTTATCTTTGCTTTGCTTTTTTTTGAGAATTCGGCGTCTCCGACGGCTAAGATTTCATCCAGCAGGATTATATCGGGATTTATGTTTACCGCTATGGAAAAAGCAAGCCGGACATACATTCCTGACGAATATGTTCTTATAGGCTGGTCTATGGAGCTTCTAAGTTCGGCAAAATCGATTATATCGTCATATTTTTTAACGATATCCTTTTTAGTAATGCCGAGAATCAAACCGTTAATAAGAATATTTTCCCTGCCGGTAAGTTCGGGATGAAAGCCGGAGCCTAGTTCAAGAAGCGGGGTAAGCGTGCCGTTTACGGCAATTTTTCCCTTAGTCGGAACCATTATGCCCGCTATTAATTTTAAAAGGGTTGACTTGCCGGCGCCGTTTCTTCCCATAATTCCGAATGTGCTGCCTTTTTTTACTGCGAAAGAAATGTCGTCTAATACTGTAATGGTTTCCTTTTTGTTGCGCTTTCTTTTGCCCCGGATTAAATTAACGAAAGCCGTTTTTAAGGTGGTAGTCTGTCTTACCGTTGCTTTCCTGAAGTTTTTTGTAACATTTATTACCTCGACGGCGTCATGAGGATAGCTCATTATACAAGCTCCGCAAATTCATCTTTTTTTGAGTAAAAAAACGCCCTTCCGAGGATATAGGCAAGAACGGATATAATAATTAATAATATAAAAAAGGACCATTTTGGAAACATATTATAATAAAACATGTCCTGATAATTTTTCATCAAATAAGCCACGGGATTTAAATATACCAGATGCCTCAGCTTCGGGGGTATCTGCGAACTGAAATACATTACGGGCATAGAAAAAAATAAGAAGGTCATAAGGTTCATTACTATCTGGACAGTATCCCTGTAAAAAACTTGTAAAGCGGCAAGGAACAAAGCAATGCCCGACGATAAAAAAAACTGGCATATTATAACGATTGGCAGGATGAGCAGAGGAAGCCCTATTTTCATATGCCAGATAAAAAGAAAAACAAATAAAACAGGCAAAGCAAGAACGTAGTTTATTAAATTAGTAACTACTCTAACGATAACGACGGCTTCGGACGGAAAGGTCGATTTAGTGATAAAACTCCCTGCGCCGGTAATGGAAGAGGTTCCTTCTATAATAGAAGATTGAAACCAAGTAAACGGAAGTATTCCGCAAAAAAAGTAAACGGGATATGCCTTGGCGGTATTTTTGAAAATAACTACAAACATAAATGTGTATATTATCAGCAAAAGCAGAGGGTTCATCAGCGACCATAAAAAACCGAGAGCAGAGCCCCTGTATCTGACCTTTAGCTCTTTTAACGAAAGTATCCATATTAAATATCTGTACCTGTAAATAACTTTAAACTGGTTAAAAAATTTATTCATTTGGACTTGCGGGTTTTTATTTTATGTTATAATTAGCCTATCGGTTGTGATATTATAAAACAAAATCCTTATTTATTTCAATATAAAAATATATGTCTTCGAACAAACAAAGATTTATTAAAAATTTAGGACTGCTTTACATCTCTACATTCATTTCCGGTATTTTCGCGCTTATAATAAATATAATCTTAATACGGAGACTGGGTTCTTCGGTGTATGGAGAATACGCTTTTTCCCTGACTTTTCTCGGATATTTTGCGCTTATTGCGGATTCCGGATTATCGGCATACGGGGAAACGGCGGTTTCTAAGGATAAGACTCATGCGGATAAAATTATAGGAAGCATTTTTTCGTTTAATATCGTTATGGCGTTATTTTCGGCAGCTTTAATGATTATTATTGCTTTTTTATTTAAATTCGGACAGGTTCAAAGAGATATGCTGTTATTGATATCGACTGCCTTGATTATAAATACCTTATGTTTTAACTGGGCGATAAAAGCTTTGGAGAAGAATTATATTTTGTCTTTATCGGTATTTATTGGAAGATTGGCATATTTTACCGGAGTTTTTCTTTTTGTGCTGAACAAAAATTATTATATGGCGGCTGTGCTGTCTTTTTTAATCGGACTGTTTCTAACGGCTTTTATTCAGGCGGGATATCTAAACAGAATTAACGGTATTTTTAAATTTAACTTTAGTATAAATAATTTTAAACATCTTATTAAAAACGGCATTCCGTTCGGTATAGTTTCCGGCCTCATCGTTCTTTATAACGGTTTTCCGGTTTTGTTCCTGAAAATATTCGCCGATAATACCGGCATCGGTTTTTATTATATAACCAACAGGCTTATCGTTTTTATTTTTGTATTATTCAACTTAATGGCGGGAGCCTTTATTCCCATAATTTCGGAGGCTATTCAAAAAAACGATAAAGAAAAGCAATCTTCCATAATGAGCGAGCTTATAAGATTTGCTTATACGTTTTCGATACCGGTTTGTTTCGGGGGATTTGCCGTAAGCCGATTATTGATTTTGAGACTTTTCGGGGATAACTTCGCGTTTAGCGCGGGGCTTATGAAAATTATGATATGGTCGATATTTCTTGTTTCCTTATCTTCGGTATTAATAGGTTTTTTAACGACTTTAAACGACAGAAAAAGTTTGATATCGTCGGCGTTTTTTACGACTGTCGGAGGTCTGGCGGTTTCCTTCCTGCTTATTAAAGAGTACGGAGTATACGGAGGGGCGGTGTCGAGCCTTATAATCGAAATCATGATGTGCTGCTGTTTGGTTGCCTTCTCCTTAAAACATATAAAAATATCCTTTAATCTTATAAATTTTTTAACGGTATTAGCAGCTTCCGCCGCAACGGCATTTATGGTCGGCATTATTAAAGCGGTATTTCCCGATTTAATTTTATGCGTCACCGCCGGAATAATAATATACGCCGGTTTGTCGCTTGCGTTAAAAACGATAAGCAGAAAGGATATTGCCGAAATTAGAGGGATTTTGGCGAAAAAATAAACAAAGCTAAAGGTAGCTTGCGATATCCCTATCGAATATGATAAATATAAAATATTAAATCGATAAATTAATTAATAAATCAAGAAATTAATAAAATTATGAACATTTTACATAGTAATTATATCGTATAAATATTTTTGAATCAACCGGCGATTTTGGGTTATAAAATTTTATTGTTTAAATTTTCTAAATTATTTATAATACAAAATTATGGTTTTAAAAGAGGGCTGTATTTTTTGTAAAATAGTAAGCAAAAAGATACCGGCCGATATAATTAAGGAAACGGATAATTTTATCGTTATAAAGGATATTAATCCCGTAGCGCCGGTTCATCTTTTGATAATTTCTAAAAGGCATTACGACAGCGTTCTGGATGCAGGCGTGTATGCGGGAACCGCGGGCGAAGGCGGCTGGGGCGGCGGAAACGAGATATTCGGGCTTCTCGGCGCGCTTGCGGTGGAATTTAAAGCCGCTGACAAAGGGTTCAGGACGGTTATTAATACTAAAGATGACGGCGGACAGACCGTAAACCACCTTCACATTCATTTTATGGCGGGCAGAGGGTTCGGCTGGCCTCCGGGTTAGCGGCGGACATTTTATAAAAAATAAAAACAAAGAAATTTAAAAAACGAGGGAAATAAAAAAATTAATGGAAGCTTGGTTTTTCGAGAATCAGACCGGCAATTTCGGAATTAAAATAAGGATTGAATCCGTTTTGTTCCACGAATTTTCCGATTATCAGGAAATAACTGTTTACGATACCTCAGAGTTCGGAAAGGTGCTTGTTTTAGACAAAGCCGTTATGTTTGCCGAAAAAAACGAGTTCGTTTATCATGAGATGCTTGCCCTAGTTCCTCTATTTTCTCATAAAAATCCCGAAAGAATTCTTATTATAGGCGGCGGCGACGGCGGCGTAGTCAGAGAGTGCCTGAAAAATCCGTTCGTAAAGCATATCGACCTTGTGGAGATAGACAAAAAGGTCGTGGACGTTTCTAAAGAGTTTTTTCCGGAAATAGCCTGCAGGCTTGAAGACGAGAGGGTGCGGGTTTTGGCGGAAGACGGCATCGAATTCGTCAAAAGAATTAACGCGGGCGGCATTGAAGACGAAAAATACGACGTAATCCTCGTGGATTCTACCGACCCTGTAGGCCCGGCGGAAGGACTGTTCAGATGCGATTTTTACGAAGCGGCTTCTGGGGCGTTGAAAGACGGCGGAATATTTACCGCCCAGACTGAATCCCCTTTCTTCAACGGAAACTTAATTAAAGACGTGGGCAGAATTATAAAAGAAATATACGCAAAATCTTCCCTCTACTGCGCGTCCATTCCCGTTTATCCCAGCGGTTTATGGAGCTTCACGGCTGGCTCCAAAAAATACGACACGAAAGTTATAAACGAAAGCTATAAAAATTTCGATTTCGGACGGCTCGAGGCGGATTTAAAATATTATTCGCCGGAAATTCATTCTTCCTCGTTTATTCTGCCGAATTTTATAAAGGAGATATTGAAATAATAACAATCTTATGAAAAAAAAACCCTTAAAAGAAAAAGCGGCAGAGTCTATTTTATCAAAGACGTCGTCATTTTTTAACTCGTCGGATTCATATGAAAAATCCGATTTAGTACTCATAGGTATTCCTATGGACTATACGGCAAGCAATATTCCCGGTTCGAGGTTTGCTCCCAAAAGAATAAGAGAGCTGTCTTATACACTCGAAAGCTACAGCCCTTTTTTCGACGATTATATCGACGAAAAGTTTTACGATATCGGCGATATAGTTATGCCTTGGGGAAATACCGGCAAAAGCATCAAATTTATAGACGAAACTGCTAAAAATATTTTAGACGGAGGCAAAAGGCTCGTCAGCATAGGCGGCGACCATTTAATTACGTATCCGATAGTAAAGCGCTATGTTTCAAAATATAAAGACCTGGTCGTTTTGCAGTTTGACGCACATACGGATTTAAGGGAAGAATGGAATGACGAAAAATATTCCCATGCCACGGTTTTAAAGCTTGTCCACGATATTATAAAAAAGGGAAATTTGTATCAGTTCGGCATACGCTCCGGTTCCAAGGAAGAGTTCGATTTTGCCAAAAAAAACTGCCATATTTATAAAAACGACGTTTACGAACCCCTGAAAAAGGTAATAGGCTCGCTTGCTGGCAAAGACGTATATCTTACAATAGATATAGACGTCCTTGACCCAGCGTTTGCTCCCGGAACCGGATATATAGAAGCCGGAGGAATATCTTCCAAAGAGCTTTTTGACGCCGTATCTTTGCTTTTGTCGGAAGCTAACGTGGTAGGCGCGGACGTGGTGGAAGTTTGCCCGCCGACGGACAATTCCGACAGGACGTCCGCGATTGCGGCAAAACTTATAAGGGAAATAATAATAGGAATGGGTAAAAAAATTAATTTTAAAAACAAAGAAAAACGGAGGTAATAACAGTGTTTGAAACGCCCGATATATATACTTTGGCGTCTGGGACGTCGGAGGGAACTTCAAAATTGGGGGCATTCGATAATGCCATTTTAAAAGCGGGAGTAGGCAATACTAACTTAATAAAGCTAAGCTCTATACTGCCGCCGAGAGCGGTTTTTAAGGAAAAGA